>JAEYAL010000293.1 GCA_023404805.1 Actinomycetes bacterium
CGCTGGCGCTCCCCGGCGCCGCGTCGGCTCGCGGCTAAGCAGCGGTCCCCGGCGACGCGCGCGTCGGCCGACACGCCCGCGCCGAGCGCGGCCGCGCTCTACCGCCGCAGAGAGAAAGTACTCCGAAATCCCCGCCAACTGGGCGGACTCGTCCGGTCCGGTGCGATATCCCGGGTTCCTTGCATGCGTACTCCTCCGATCGTCGGACGACAAGGCGGACGCGAGCGTTCTGGTCACTCGTTTGACCAGTTAGCCTAGAAACTGGTCCATGCCCCTCAAGACCGCAACGGACGGTCCGATCAGGTGCGGCGGGCTGTCCATTGACGGCCGAGGGCTCCCCGCCGGAACGAAACCGGCGGGGTGTAGGGAAGCCTTGGCGTTGCTTAGTTCTTGTGCGCGTTCAGGCAAGCGGCGAGGCGCTGGACGCCCTCGTCGACCTGCTCGGCCAGGACGGCCGAGTACGCGAGGCGCAGCGACGACTTGCCGCCCTCGAGCAGGAAGTCCGAGCCCTTGACGAACGCCACGTCGAAGTCGGCCTGCTTGGCGGCCGCGGCCTCGACGTCGTAGTTGTCGGGCAGCTCGGCCCAGAGGAAGTAGCCGCCGTCCGGGCGCACGAACTTCGCCTCGGGCAGGTGCTTCTCGAGCGCCTCGGCGAGCAGGTCGCAGCGCTCACGCAGCGCGACCTGGACGCCTGCGACAGCCTTGCCGTAGGAGTCCGAGCGCGAGAACTCGTAGACCACCGACTGGGCGAGCATGTCCGGGGCGATGTAGGTGTTCGTCGCGCGGCGCGTGATCTTGGCGATCAGGTCCGGGGAGCCGACGAGGTAGCCGACGCGCACGCCAGGGCAGACTGTCTTGGAGAACGACGACGCGTAGACCACGCGCTCGGGCGCGAGCTCGTACATCGTCGGCAGCTCTTCGCCGCGGAAGCGGATCTCGCGGTACGGGTCGTCCTCGAAGATCAGGAAGTCGTATTCCTCGGCAAGGGCGATGAGCTCCTTGCGCTTCTCCAGCGGCAGCGTCGAGCCGCCGGGGTTCTGGTAGTTGGGGATGATGTGCGCGAAGGTCGGCTTGAGGCCGCCCTCGAGCGCCGCGCGCAACGCTGCGGTGCTGATGCCGTCGGCCTCGAGCTCGATGGCGGTGAGCTCCGCGCCGCGCTCCTGCAGGCCCAGCAGCGTGCGGTCGTAGCTGGGCTTCTCGACGACGACCTGGGCGCCGGGCGTGACGAGCTCGTCGAACAGGAACGCGTCGGCCTGCATCGAGCCGTTCGTGACGATCACGTTCTCAGGGACCACCCCGTGCTTCTCAGCCAGGAGCTTTCGCAGCGGCACGTACCCGACGGCCGTGCCGTAGGCCGTGGTCCCGGCGGGGTCGTTGGTGAACGCCCGGTCGGCGGCGGCGCGCAGGCCCTCGATGTCGACGATGTCGACGGAAGGAGCTCCACGCGAGAACGAGATCGCGTCAGCCATAGCGTCCGACCTTAGCGGTCGCGCTCAGCTGTCGCGGCGAGGCGGCTGACGAGCTCGGTGATCTCGCAGCGGAGCTGGCGCGCGGCGTCGAGATGCTCCTCAAGCAGCTGGGTGCGCGCGATGATCCGGCCGACCAGCTCGTGGATGTCGGCCCCGGGCTCGTGCTCGGGCGCCGGCTTGGCGGACTTGGACTTCGCCTTCGATTTGGATTTCGATTTGGATTTGGGCCGCGGCTCGGATTCCGGTGCAGGCCCTGCCTCAAGTCCCGGCTCAGGCGCCAGCTCGGGCTGGTTGAGTGGGACCGTTGCCTGCAGCGGCTCCGGATCGAACTCCGGCTCGGGCTCGAACTCCGGCTCCGGGTCCGGGTCGAATCCGCGACCGAGCGCAGTCGTCGGCCGCGCGGCGAATCCGCTCGGCAGGTCGGTGAACGACGGCGGAGGAGGCGTGCGCGGCTCGCGCAGCGGCGGCAGGTCCGGCAGCGGCGGCTCGAGCACGCCGTGGCTGACCGCCTCGATCCGCGCGACGGCGCGCGCCACCGCGGCGATCGCGTCGTCGATCCGGTCGTCAGCCATGGCGCGACGGTACCAGGCGTTCTGCCCAGCGGCCGGTCGACGATGCCCAGCATGCACGGGCGCTTGCGGCTCGCGGACTAGAGTTCCGGCCAGCCCATGCCTGAAGCTTTCGTCGACAACACCGAGCAGCGCCAGTACGAGTGGCAGGTCGACGGGGAGATCGCCGCGTTGATCACCTACGGCCGCAAGGGCGACATGCTCGCGCTCACGCACACCGAGACGCGCCCGGGGTTCGAGGGCCAGGGCTACGCGAAGAAGCTCGTCGCCGAGGTGGTCGCGCGCGCCGAAGAGGCAGGGACGCAGCTGCTGCCGTTCTGCCCGTACGTGGCGTCGTGGCTGGCGAAGAACCCCGACCACCGTGGCGTGGTGCCCGCCCAGTACCACGAGCACTTCGGGCTGACGCAGGACGCCTGAGCCTGAGCCGCACGGGGCGCGCCGCCGCGCGGGATCCCGGATGCGCCGGGCCCCTGGGCGGCCGATAGCCTGACGGCGTGCCCGCCAACCTCCCCCAGCTGCCTCTCCATCCGGCGGGGCGCCGACCGTGAGCGGAGCAGGCCAAGCGCAAGCCGCTGATGGCCGCGGCGGTATCGCGGCTGCCGGGCATCCGGAGGTCGCGGAGGTCGCAGCGCAGGTGTTGCGCGAGGGCGGCAACGCGGTCGACGCGGCGCTCGCTGGGATGTTCGCGAGCTGGGCCTGCGAACCGCTGCTCACGGGGCCGTGCGGCGGCGGCTACCTGCTCGTCGCGGGCGGCGAGGTCGAGCCGACGGTGCTCGACGGCTTCTGCGCTGCTCCGGGGCTTGGCGGTGCGCCAGCGACCGCGCCGCTGGTCGCCGCTGACTGCGACTTCGGCGACACCCGCCAGACCTTCTACATCGGCGCCTCGAGCGTCGCGGCGTTCGGCACCGCGGCGATGATCGAGGACGCGTCCCGCCGCTGGGGCACGCTGCCGCTAGCCGACCTCGCCGAGCCCGGTGCCGTCCTCGCGAGGCGGGGCGTGCCGCTCAACGAGAACCAGGCGTACGTCGGCGAGATCCTCGAGCCCATCCTCGACTCGACCCCCGAGTCGCGCGAGCTCTGGATGCGCGGCGGCCGCCTGCTGCGCGCCGGCGAGCTGTTCCTCGCGCCGGGCCTCGACGAGACGATCCGCCGCATCGGACGCGAAGGCGCCGCGCCGCTGTCGACCGGCGATCTCGCGGCGGCGTGCGTCGCGCTCGTCGCCGAGCAGGGCGGCGCGCTCACCTCGCGCGACCTGGCCGAGCACCAGCCCGTCGCCCATCCGCCGCTGGCCGTCGCCTACCGCGACCGCGTCGTGCTCATCACGCCGCCGTCGTCGGCCGGCGGCGCGCTCCTTGCGATCGCCCTCGGCGCGCTCGCGGCGACACCGGGCGTGCCCGACGCCCCCGCGATGCTCAGCGCCATGGATGCCGCCCAGGCCGTCCGCACGCCCGCGTTCGCCGAGCAGCTCGTGTCCGATGGCTTCGCCCACGCCCTCCTCGCCGCCGCGAGCGATGGCCCCAGCGCGCTCGAAGCCCTGCTCGCCCGCCAGCCCGGCAGCACGACGCATCTCTCGGTCCTCGACAAGGACGGCCTCGCCTGCGCGGTCACGACCAGCAACGGCGAATGCTCCGGACTGGTGGTGCCTGGGACAGGCCTGCATCTCAACAACGTGATGGGCGAGGAGGACCTCAACCCGCTCGGGTTCGGCCAGTTCCCCGCCGGGCGCCGGATGCCGTCGATGATGTGCCCGACCGCCGTGCTCGGCCCCGGCGGCCGCCTCGAGCTCGCGCTCGGCTCGGCGGGGTCGAACCGGATCCGGTCGGCGCTGCTGCGCACGATCGTCGGCTTCATCGACGAGGGTCTGACGCTGCCCGACTCCGTCGACGCGCCGCGGCTGCACCGCGAGGCCGACACCGTCTTCGTCGAGCCGGGCGTCGCCACCGACGGGCTGCTGGATCCCGCACGCGCGGGCGCCCAGGGCGCCGCCACGGAGCTCGTCGAGTTCAGCGAGCGCAACCTGTTCTTCGGCGGCGTGCAGGCGGTCGGCGTCGACCACGCGACCGGCGCGCATGTGGCCGCTGGCGACCCGCGCCGCGGCGGCGCCGTCG
>JAEYAL010000301.1 GCA_023404805.1 Actinomycetes bacterium
CGCCACGGCGGGCGGCCCGACCGGCGGCGCCTGCGCTGGCGCCAGCGCCGGTGGCAACCCGTTCGCGGCTGCCGCTCAGGCTGCGGCCAACGCCTACGCCAAGGCTGTCGCCGCGAGCGCCAAGACCCCGTAGGGAGAGGCTGCGGCGTCCTGGGGCTGAATGCAAGCTCCAGGACGCCTGCGGCGGTTCAGGCCTCGGGGTGGCTAGAGGCACTCCGAGGCGCGAGCCGTCGTCGCGCGGCCGGGCCGCGCGTGCGAGCTCGCGGCGTCGGCGCCGCTAGGCGTGGGCCGCGGTCGCCGCGTCGAGCGACTGCAGTGACGCGACGGTCGCGATCGCCGCGCGGGCGCCCTCGGCGCCCTTCTGCAGCAGATGCGTCGCGAAGTAGTTCGTGTGCTCGGGGTGCTCGTGGAAGTGATGCGGCGTGAGCACGATGGAGAACACCGGCACGCCCGCGTCGAGCTGCACGCGCATCAGGCCGTCGATCACGGCCTGGGCGACGAACTCGTGGCGGTAGATGCCGCCGTCGACGACGAGGCCGGCGGCGACGACAGCGTCGTACTGGCCGGTCTCCGCCAGGCGCTTGGCGTGGAGCGGGATCTCGAAGGCGCCGGGCAGCTCGAAGCGGTCGAGCTGGGCCTCCGCGATGCCCGCCTCACTGGCGACGTCGGTGAAGCCCGTCCAGATCTGATCGACGAGGTCCTTGTGCCATGAGGCCTGGATAAACGCGATGCGGACGCTGCTGGGATCCGAGAGCTGGACCTGGGTCATCCCTACAGGGTACGCGCGTCTTCGCACCGATCGGCACGAACCGCGCACACAACGGCACCTCTAGGCCAGCGTGAGGCGCCGGGCCAGGACGGCCCGGCCCCGCGCCACTCCTGAGCCTCCTACGGCTGGAGGCCGATCCAGCGCAGCTTGATGTCGCCATCAGCGGCCGACACGGTGTCGGTCGGGTTGCAGACGCGCAGAGGCAGCTTGCCCGCCGTGCTCACAGAGCCCTCCTGGTAGGTCAGGTTGGTTGGGAACTCGTCGTCGGCCGCCGGACGGATGATCACGATCTCGCCGACCTCGATCCCGCCGATGCCGAGTTCCACGTCCTTGCATGTATTGGCCCCGATCGCGCCGAGCCCGATCGTGCCTCCGCCAGCGGTCTTGCGCTGCTCGAAGGCGCTCGAGTTCAGCCCGTCGAGCTTGTCGGCGTCGGCGGCCTTGCCAGTGGTCCGCAGGAATCCAGTGGAGTTCACGCCGTCCAGGAAGCTGGCGTCAAGCCCCGATCCGTCCCCGTCAACCTGGACGAGCTTGTCGAGCACCTGCTGAGGCGTGTCGGGCGAGCCGGACGTGCCCGCCGGGCCTTGGGGGCCCTGCGGGCCTTGGGGACCCTGCGGACCCTGCGGCCCTTGCGGACCGGCCGGGCCGGTCTCGCCCTGCGGGCCGACGGGGCCGGTCGGACCTGCGTCGCCCTTGGGGCCCGCGGGGCCCGTCGGCCCGACGTCGCCCTTCGGCCCGGCCGGACCCGTCGGCCCCGCCTGACCCAGGCCGCCGGACTGCGGCGTCTGCGCGACTCCACCCGTGGTGAGCACGATCGCCGTCTCGGACTTCCTGCACTTCGCCTTGCCGGTGAGCAGGCGCAGCTGCCCCTTCTTCGCGCCCTTCTTGACGACGCACGCGGGCGACGTCCCCGGGTACGGCGCAGCCGCTGCGGTGCCCGCCGTGACGAGCGGGAGAACGGCAGCGAGCGGAAGGATGGCGCGGAGCGCGATGGATGACGGGGCGGGCATGCGGGTGACCTCGAAGGAAATGGACTCTGAGTGTGGCTCGCCGGCGTTCGGCTGTCAGGCGGTTCCCCGCCAAAGTGGAGACCGCCGGTTTCTGGCGTCCTGCACAGAATCTGCATCGATTGCGCACACGGCCCACATCTGGCGCTGGCAGACTCGGCGTCATGGCCGGAGAGCTCATCTGCGTGATCGAGGACGAGCCGACGATCGCGTCGGCCGTTGCGAGCCGCCTGCGCACCGAAGGCTTCGAGGTCGAGGTCGCCCACGACGGGCTCGAAGGCGTGGCGCTCTGCGAACGGGTCCGCCCGGACCTCGTGGTCCTCGACCTCATGCTCCCCGGGCTCGACGGCCTGGAGGTCTGCAAGCGCGTGCAGGCCGCGCGCGCCGTGCCGGTCCTGATGCTCACGGCCCGCGACGCCGAGGAGGACATGCTCGTCGGCCTCGGCATCGGCGCCGACGACTACCTCACCAAGCCGTTCTCCGCCCGCGAGCTGGTGGCGCGGATCAAGGTGCTGCTGCGCCGCGTCGACCGCCGCCCGGCGGCGCCCGCTGGGCTGGTCGCCGTCGGCCGGGTCGAGCTCGATCCCGCTGCGCGCCGCGCGAAGATCGACGGCGCCGAGGTGCACCTCACGCCCACTGAGTTCGACCTCCTCGCGCTGCTCGCAGCGCGCCCCGGTGTGGTCCACAGCCGCGAGCAGCTGCTCGCCGAGGTGCGCGGCTGGCGCGACGGCTCGGGCACCCGCACCGTCGACTCGCACATCCGCGGCCTGCGCTCGAAGGTCGGCGACGGCGTGATCCGCACGGTCCACGGCATCGGCTACGCGCTGGAGACCGCCGCGTGATCCGCCCGCTCGACTTCGTCCGCTCGCTCAAGGGCAAGCTCGGCCTCGTCATCGTCGGGACGGTCCTCGGGTCGATCCTCGTGCTGGCGATCGGCCGCTGGCTCGGGTTTCCGCTGCTGCCGCGGCTGATCTCGACGGCGATCATCGCGCTCGCCGTCGCTCAGTTCCTGGCGCGCGGCATGATCTCGCCGCTGCGCGAGATGGCGAACGCCGCCACGGCGATGGCCCGCGGCGACTACTCGCGGCGCGTCCGCGCGACGTCGCGCGACGAGGTCGGCGATCTCGCTCGCGCGTTCAACGCGATGGCCGCCGAGCTCGACCAGGTCGACCGCATGCGCCGCGACCTCGTCGCGAACGTCTCGCACGAGCTGCGGACGCCGATCGGCGCGCTGCGCGTGCTGCTCGAGAACCTCGTCGACGGCGTCGAGCCCACCGACCCGCAAGCGCTCGAGACGGCGCTTGCGCAGACCGAGCGGCTCGGCCGCCTCGTCGAGCAGCTGCTGGACCTCAGCAAGCTCGAATCGGGCGGGATCCCGATGCGCCGCGAGCCGTTCGCTGTCGGCCCGCTGCTCGACCAGGCCGCCCGCGAAGCCGTGCTCGCCGAAGAGGCGGAGCTGGCCGGCGCCGGTCGCGACGCGGGGTCGCCTGAGCCGGTGCGCGTCGACTGGAGCGCGGAGCCGGCCGACCTGCTCGTCGACGGCGACGCCGAGCGCATCCACCAAGTCGTCAAGAACCTCCTCGACAACGCCGTGCGCCACTCGCCCGCCGGCGGCAGCGTGTTTGTCTCCGCCCGCGCGGTGACCGGCGGCGGCACGGTGATCGAGGTGGTCGACGAAGGCCCCGGCATCCCGCCCGACGAGGCCGACCGCGTCTTCGAACGCTTCTACCGGACGGACCGCGCGCGCAGCGCCCATGACGGAGGCAGCGGCCTCGGTCTGGCGATCGCGCGGTGGATCGTCGACGCCCATCACGGGACCATCCGCGCCACGCAGGCTGAGCCTCGCGGGTGCCGGATGGTCATCGAACTCCCGAGGTAACCCACGCGATGACCGCACCTACGTTCACTCCGCCCAGCGGAGTGCAGCAGCCCCAGGCCGTTTCCGGCCCGCCGACCCCAGCCGGAGCCGGAGCGGGCGCCACGACCCAGGTCCCGCCGACCTTCGTCAAACCCGGCAGTCCGCCGCCGCCCGGCGGGTTCACGCCGGCGCCGCCAGCTGGCCCGGTCTTCGAGCGGCCGACGATGTACGACGGGCCGCCCGCGCCGCGCGCCTTCGCGCTCGCTGCGCTCGGCCTCGCGCTGTTCACGGGCCTGCTGCTGGCGGAGCAGCCGGCTGGACTCGGCCTGGCGCTCCTCTCGCTCGGGATCGTCGCGGCGTGCTGGACGCTCGTGAGCGAGGAGCGCCGCGGCCCGTTCGTGCTGGCGGCGCTCGGCGGCGCTGCTGTGCTCGGCGTCGTGCCTGCGTTCCGCGACTCGGAGTGGGTCACGTCGCTGTCGCTGCTCGGAGCGCTCACGCTCACGTCGGTCGCGGTGGCGAGCGCGAAGTCGTGGCGGGAGCTGTTTGCGAGCATGTTCGGCTGGTTCGTGAAGCTGTTCCCGGCGCCGGTGGTGTTCTTCGGCCAGGGCGTGGGGCGCGCGGCGAGCCGGCGGTTCTCGCTCGCCGGGCCGGTCGCACGCGGCACCATGATGGGCGCGTTCCTGGTGTTCATCTTCGGGGCGCTGTTCTCCGCCGCCGACGATGAGTTCGCCGAGCTCGTCCGCACCCTCTTCGACTGGAACCTCGACCTGCAGAGCATCGTGGTGCGGACGTTCCTGTTCGGCGTCGTGCTGGCGCTGGCCGGCGCGCTCTGGCTGGTCTCCGCTACGCGCAAGGACCGGCCTGCGCGCGAAGCCAGCACGCGGCTCGGGCGCCTGGAGTGGACGATCGCCCTCGGCGCCGCCGTGGTCGTGTTCGCGGCCTTCCTCGCGGTGCAGTTGCCGGCGTTCTTCGGCGGCGACGACGTGGTCCAGCTGACCGACGGCCTGACCTACGCCGGCAACGCGCGGACCGGTTTCGTGCAGTTGACGGTCGCCGCGATCCTCACGCTGGCCGTGGTCGCGGGCGCCGTCCGCTATGGACCTGGCGATGGCGAGGATCTGGCCGTGCGGCTGCTCTGCGGCGCGCTCTGCCTGCTCACGGTGGTCGTGCTCGCGTCGGCGCTGCACCGCCTCGGCCTCTACACCGACGCCTACGGCCAGACGCGCACGCGCTTCAGCCTCACCTCGCTGATGTACTGGCTCGGCGCGGTGCTGCTGCTCGTGGTCGTGGTCGGCGGCCTCCGCCGGACCGGTTCGCTCCCGCGCGCGCTCGTCCTGGTGAGCGCCGTCTTCGCGATCGGGACCGTCGTGGCGAACCCCGATGCGCGCGTCGCCGAGGGCAACGTCGAGCGGTACGCCGCAACCGGCGACATCGACCCCGACTACCTCACCACGCTCAGCGCCGATGCGCTGCCGCAGCTCGCGCCGCTGCCGGACGCGCTGGAGTCGTGCATCTCGTCGTACATCGCGATGTCGACGCTGGGCTCGGCCACGCTCGAGCCGTCGCTCGACACGGGCAGCGATCCGCTCGTCGGGCTCAACCTGGGCCGCGCCCGTGGTCGGAAGGTCGTCGAGGACCTGCCCCGCAACACCGCTGGCGCGGCCGGCTCGGCCTACACGCCGGACTGCCACGAGACGGCCGACCGCTAAGCCCGCGCCGCGGTGGCGCCGCCCGAGGCACGGGATGGATTACCCGGCTCTGAGACGGGGAATCCATCCCGTCCCCCTCGGCGTCGCTGGCACGGGATGGATTACCCGGCTATTCGACGGGAAATCCATCCTGTACGCCGGCTGCAGCTAGAGCGCCGCGAGGCGGCGTTCGAGGAAGCGGCGCTCGCTGTCGCTCGTCACGAGCTCTAGCGCGCGGCGGTAGGCGTCGGCCGCCGCGCGCTGGGCGTCGGCCGCCGGACGGTCGGAGGGCGCGCCGACATCGGAGGGCGCGGCGGCGGAGCGCTCGGAGTCGTCGGAGGGCGCGGAGTCGTCGACAGCCGCCAGGCGGCGGAGCAGGTCGGCGCGGGTGGCGTGGAAGTAGACGTAGGCGTCGAGCTGGGTGCCGAGCGCGTCGACGATCTGGAGCCCGGCGGCCGGGCCCTCGGCTTCGGCGACGGCGATCGCCCGGCTGAGCTCGACGACCGGCGAGCCGGTCCGGCGGTGGAGCTCGCCGTAGAGCGCGGCGATCTGCGGCCAGTCGCGGGGCTGGTCGGCGTGCAGGGCAGCGATCGCCGCTTGCAGCACGTACGCGCCGCGCCCTCCGAGCGCGACGGCCCGCTCGAGGTGCGCGCGGCCCTCGCTGAGCTGGGCGGCATCCCAGTCGGCGGGGTCTTGGTCGGCGAGGAGGACCAGGTCGCCCGCGGCGTCGAAGCGCCCGCTGCGGCGGGCGTCGTGGAGCAGCATCAGCGCCTGCAGGCCATGGACCTCCGGCTCGGCCGGAAGGAGGTCGGCCAGTGCGCGGCCGAGCCAGAGGGCCTCACCGGTGAGATCGCTGCGGCCGGTGTCGGTCTCGCCGGGGGCGGCAGGCCATGGCGCGGCAGGCGTGCTGCCGACTGACTCCGGCCGCTCGGCATGAGCGGCGCGCGCGGCGCCGTAGCCCTCGTTGAAGATCAGGTAGACGACCGCGAGCACGGGCGCCAGGCGCTCGGTGAGGAGCTCGGGCGGCGGCACGCGGAATGGGATCCCGGCCGCCTTGATCTTCTTCTTCGCGCGGACGAGCCGCTGCGCCATCGTCGCTTCGGGCACGAGGAACGCGCGGGCGATCTCCTCGGTGGTGAGTCCGCCGAGGGTGCGCAGCGTCAGCGCGACCTGCGCCTCGGTCGCGAGCGCAGGGTGGCAGCAGGTGAAGATCAGCTCAAGGCGCTCGTCCTTGATGGAAGTGGGGTCGTCCATGGCGGCGATGAGGTCGTCGGCGGGATCGGCGGTGGTGCGGCGCTGCTCGGCGTCCTGCTCGGCCTGGAGCTGGCCGGTCTTATCGGCGAGCACGCGCCGGCGGCGGATCCGGTCGATCGCGCGGTTGCGGGCGGTCGTCACGAGCCAGCCCGCCGGATTCGCCGGGGCGCCGTCGGCCGACCACCGTTCGGCGGCGAGCGCGAAGGCGTCCTGCGCAGCTTCCTCGGCGAGGTCGAAGTCGCCGAGGAAGCCGATCAGAGCGGCCAGGACCCGTCCCCAGTCCTCGCGGAAGGCGCGCTCGACGGCGGGGTGCGTCATGCAGCGCGGCGCGGAGCCAGGTCGGCGGTCACGAGCCCTAGGGTTGCCGGTCGCCGGGCGGCTACCAGCCTGCGGTGACGAGCGGGCGGATCTCGACCTTGCCGCCGAGCGGGACCACCGGCACGGTCTTGGCGACAGCGATGGCCGCGTCGAGGTCGTCGGCCTCGAGGATGAAGTAGCCGCCGACGGCCTCCTTGAGCTCCGCGAACGGGCCGTCGGTGATCAGCGTGTCGCCGTCACCAGAGCCGGCGACCGTTGTCGCGGTCTCCGGGCCGTCCATCCGCACGCCGGGCGTGAGGCCGGGCGTCTCGTTGAGCGCGCCCCAGGCGGCGTAGTAGGCGCCCTTCTCCTCGTCGTTCATGGCGTCGAACTTGGCGGCGGCGTCGCCGTGGTTGATGAGCATCAGGTACTTCATGGGTGTCTCCCTCGAGGGTGGATGGTGGCAGGTGGTTACGCCGCGGCTGGCGCGGCGGCGCGGCGCTTGCCGGCGATCTGGCGGGTCGTGACGTTGATGCGGTTCCAGGCGTTGATCACCGCGATCTCGAGGATCAGCGCGGAGAGCGCCTTGGCGTCGTAGTGGGCGCGGGCGTCGTCCCAGACCGCGTCCGGGACGGCCTCGGGCGTGTCGGCCAGGCGGGTCGCCGACTCGGCGAGGGCGAGGGCGGCGCGCTCAGCGTCGTCGAAGAAGGCGGTCTCCCGCCACGCCGCGACGCCCCACAGGCGCTCGTCGGTCTCCCCGAGCTGGCGGAGCTCCTTGGCGTGCATGTCGATGCAGTAGGCGCAACCGTTGATCTGGCTCACGCGCAGGTGCACGAGCTTCGCCGTCGTCGGCGCGAGGCCCGCGTCGGCAAGCGAAGCGCTCACGGCGAGCATCGCCGGCAGCGCGTCCGGCAGGACAAAGACTGGGCTGGTCATACGAGAGGTCATGAAGGGCTCCACAAGCGGGTCGTTGGCAAGGAGTCATCCAGAGGACGAACGGCGCCCCGGCCGATCGACGGCCGCCGCGCCGGCTGGCGCGTTTCCGCTCGTAGACCCCGGGCGTGGTCGGGCGTCCGCGGGCGGCACGGGCGGTCTAGTTGGCGAACTGCCGTCGTTTGAGGTCGTCGGACGACCCGGATCGACGGGAGTCCGCGCCGCAGCCGCGCACCGCGGCGTTCTCGTCAGGGTTGGTGCCCTATGTCGGACCAGACCTGACGAGAACGCCGCCGACGCGGCGCCGACCGACGCGATGGCGGTTCTCAGAGCGTTTGCCCTCCTAGAGCAGGGCCAGGGTTCCGAGAACCGCGGCCGCCGCCGGGCCGGTCGGCTAGCGACCACTATTGGCGTACGCCACGCGACCGGCCCCCGCCGCGCCGCCCATCGCGTTCAGACCGCTGCGCCGACGGCGCGGCCTGCGGCCGCGGCCGCCAGGCCGACCACGAGGCTGACGCCGACATTCGCCGCCGCGACGCGAAGCAGTCGGCCGCTGGCGGCGTTGACGGTGTCGAGCATCCAGGTCGAGAACGTCGTGTAGGACCCGACGAACGCCGTGAGCGCCAGCAGCGCCGCGTCGTGCCCGAGCGCCACCCCGGCGAGAACGCCCGCGACGAACGCGCCGCTGACGTTCACCACGAAGATCCCGAGCGGGAACTCCGTGCGGCCTCGCCGGCTCGGCCGGTGAGGGCTACCC
>JAEYAL010000333.1 GCA_023404805.1 Actinomycetes bacterium
GCGCTAGGACGCCGGCGCGGGGCAGCGCGGCGGCCGGCCCGCGCCCCCGACGGCGCCATCGAGGGCCGGTCGCCCAGCGACATCAAAACCCGCACGCCAGCCGACCACCTCGCCGGCGACCGCGAGCATCGTTGGCCCAGGGGGGGGCGAATTTTGGGCCGCCAAACCCTCTAACTAGTAGATGGACGTTTCTGCAGGCCCCAGCCAACATCCCGACGAGCCCTCTCAGCGGCGCACGTCCAAGGCCGAGTTCACCCGACGGATTAATGCCGTCATGGAGCGACAAGCCGGGCGGATCTCATTTGCGCAACTGCGCCGCCTGGGACTAGAGCGGCAACAGATCGCGAGTCGGCGCCTCAGCGGTGAGCTCATCCTTGAGAGCAAGCCAAAGCCGCAGCGCAAGGGCCCGAAGCGACCGAGAGCCGACCTGACACGACGCGTCTACCGGTCACCTGGAGCGCCGATGACACCGGATGGCAAGCGGTGGGCTGCGTTGTTGAGCGCGCCGGGAATCGGATACCTCGACCACGTCAGCTCCTTGCAGCTCCACGGCCTCGAAGACCTGAGTCATCCGATCCATGTCGTCGTCGAAGGCGGGGGCTGGGAGGGGCCGATCGGCGTCAAGGAACACCGAACGCGGTCACTGCCGCCGGAGGATCGGACCACCGTCCGGAACTTGCGCGGGACGGCCATCCCGCGAGCGCTGATCGCCGCCGCGCCCGATATCGACCGCGAGCGGCTCCACGATCTGCTTGACACCGCCGTGCGGCTAGGCAAGTACGACGGCGACGCGATGATTCGTCTGCTGGAGTCCAGGCAGACCGTCCCGGGGTACGCGCCACTCACTGCTGCGGTCGCCGCGCTCGATTCGACGAGCGGCACGTTCCGCAGTGTGTTCGAACGCCGCACCATGCGCTTGGTCCAGCGCTCCTCGCTGATACCCGAGCCGGCTGTCAACGTCCTGGCCGAAGGCTTTCGGCCCGACCTGCACTTCGTCGGCACGCGGGCCATCATCGAGTGCGACGGACGCGACTACCACCGGTCGCCTGCGCAGATCATCGCCGACGACCGTCGACAACAGATTCTCGAATCACGCGGCTTCCGGATTCTGCGTCTGCGCTGGGCTGATGTGGTCTACGACGAGGAACGCACCCTCGCCCGGATCGAGCGCTTCGTGCTCGCCAACAGCGAGCCGCCGGTGAAGGGCGCCTAAGCCGCAGGGTCGGCCTGCTTGCCCGATGGCCGGACGCCCCGCGTACGGAAACAGATGTCGCCAACCGACCGGCCCCCGGGCGCCGTACTGGCCGGTCGCCCCGCGTACGGAAATAGATGTCGCCAGCCGACCGGCCCCCGGGCGCCGTACTGGCCGGTCGCCCCGCGTACGGAAACAGATGTCGCCAGCCGACCGGCCCCCGGGCGCCGCACGGGCCGGTCGCGCCGCAAGTACAGCTTGTACTTCCCAGCCGACCACCCCGCCGGCGCCGCAAGGGCGCCGGTGCACCGGCCCGCGACAGCCGAAAGGGCCGCGCCACACCCCCGCAGGCCGCAACCTGCCCCGCAACGCGGGTACCCTGATCTTGTGGCTCCGCAGTACGTCTTTCAGATGCACCGATTCAGCAAGGTGCATCCTCCGGATACGACGGTCCTCAAGGACCTCACCCTCTCGTTCCTGTACGGAGCGAAGATCGGCGTGCTCGGGTACAACGGCGCGGGCAAGTCGACCATCCTCAAGGTGATGGCGGGCGTCGACGAGGAGTACCGCGGCGAGGCGAACCTCACCGCGGGCGTCTCGGTCGGCTACCTGGAGCAGGAGCCGGAGCTCGACGAGTCCAAGGACGTGCGCGGCAACGTCGAAGACGGCCTCGCGGAGATCCGCGACCTGATGAACCGCTTCAACGAGCTCGCCGCGAACTACTCGGATGAGACCGCTGAGGAGTTCGCCCGGCTCCAGGACAAGATCGACGCCGCCGACGGCTGGAACATCGACCAGAAGCTCGACCAGGCGATGGACGCCCTGCGCTGCCCGCCCGGCGAAGCGTCGGTCGTCGGCCTGTCCGGCGGTGAGAAGCGCCGCGTCGCGCTCGCCCGCCTGCTGCTGTCGGCCCCCGACCTGCTCCTCCTCGACGAGCCGACCAACCACCTCGACGCCGAATCCGTCGCCTGGCTCGAGCAGCACCTCGCCGAGTACAAGGGCACCGTCATCTCGGTCACCCACGACCGGTACTTCCTCGACAACGTCGCGACCTGGATCCTGGAGCTCGACCGCGGCAACGCCTACCCGTACGAGGGCAACTACTCCACGTACCTGGAGGCCAAGCAGAAGCGGATGGAGGCGGAGGCGCGCACCGACGTCAACCGCAAGAAGGCCATCGAGCAGGAGCTCGAGTGGGTCCGCCAGACGCCGAAGGGCCGCCAGACCAAGTCCAAGGCCCGCCTGCGCAACTTCCAGGAGCTGCTGGACCAGCAGGAGAACGTCGTCCTCGACGACATCAAGATCCACATCCCGACGGCTGAGCGCCTCGGCGACAAGGTGATCGAGGCCAAGAACCTCACCAAGGCCTACGGCGACAAGCTCCTCTTCGAGGACCTCTCCTTCACGCTGCCGCCCGGCGGCATCGTCGGCATCATCGGCCCGAACGGCGCCGGCAAGACCACGCTGTTCAAGCTCCTCTCCGGCCGCGAGCAGCCCGACAGCGGCACCGTCGAAGTCGGCAACACCGTGAAGATGAGCTACGTCGACCAGTCCCGCGACACGCTCGATCCCAACAAGTCCGTGTGGGAAGAGATCTCCGGCGGCCTCGACCAGATGATCGTCGGCAAGCAGGTCATCAACTCCCGCCAGTACTGCTCGACGTTCAACTTCAAGGGCTCGCGCCAGCAGCAGAAGGTCGGCTCGCTCTCCGGCGGCCAGCGCAACCGACTGCACCTGGCCAAGCAGCTCGCCGAGGGCGGCAACGTCCTCCTGCTCGACGAGCCCACGAACGACCTCGACACCGAGACGCTCCGCGCGCTCGAGGACGCCGTCCTGAACTTCGCAGGCTGCGCCGTGATCATCTCGCACGATCGCTTCTTCCTCGACCGCGTCTGCACCCACGTGCTCGCGTTCCGCGGCGAGTCCCAGGTGACCTGGTTCGAAGGCAACTTCGCGTCGTACGAGGAGTACCGCCAGGACGTCCTCGGCGAGGACATCTCGCGGCCTCACCGAATCACGTACAAGAAGCTCGCCCGGTAGCAACAGGCGGGCTGCCTCCCCGCAGCCCTGTAACGGTCGCCTGCGGCGGGCCGGCCTACAAGAAGCTCGCCCGGTAGCAACAGGCGGGCTGCCTCCCCGCAGCCCTGTAACGGTCGCCTGCGGCGGGCCGGCGTACAAAAAGCTCACCCGGTAGTAGCGTCGGCGGCATGACCCAGGTCGCTGCCGCCGCGTTCACCAGCCCGCTCGCGGAGTCGCTCGCGGCGGGCGTGACCGAGCGGCTCGTCCGGTACGCCAAGGTCGACACGCAGTCCAAGCCGGGGCCGCGGGCGCAGTCGCCGAGCACGGCCAGGCAGCTTGACCTCAGCCGCCTGCTCGCCCGAGAGCTGCTGGAACTCGGCCTGCAGGACGCTGCCCTCGACCACAACGGCTACGTCACGGCGACGCTCCCCGCGACCGGCCCCGGCCTGGCGGCGCCGACGATCGGGCTCGTCGCGCATGTCGACGTGAGCCCGGACGCTCCGGCCGAGGGCGTCGAGCCGATCGTGCACCGCGTCTATGACGGCAGCGTCATCGAGCTGCCGCGCGGCGGGACGACGCTCGACCCGGCCACCATGCCGGCCCTCCTCAAGAAGCTCGGCCACGACCTCGTGACGTCGTCCGGCGACACGCTGCTCGGCGCCGACGACAAGGCCGGCGTGGCCGAGATCATGACGGCGGTCGCGCACCTCGCCGCCAATCCGGACCTCCCCCGCCCGACCATCCGCATCTGCTTCACGCCCGATGAAGAGATCGGCGAGGGCGCGACGCTCTTCGACATCGAGGCATTCGGGGCGTACTGCGCCTACACGATGGACGGCTCGGAGATCGGCGAGCTGCAGGACGAGACCTTCACCGCCGCGGCGATGACGATCGAGGTCAAGGGCGTCGACGTGCATCCCGGCTTCGCCACGGGCAAGCTCGTGAACGCGGCGACGGTCGCGGCGCACATCGTCGCCGCACTGCCGACCGACCGCCTCACGCCGACGACGACGTCGGGCCGCGAGGGGTTCATCCACGTGGTCGCCGCGGGCGGCGACTCGGTCAACGCGAAGGTCGAGCTGATCCTGCGCGACTTCGAAGACGAGCTGCTGGCGCAGCACCTCACGCTTGCGCGTGACACCGCGACGCGTGTCGGCCGCGAGTGGCCAGGCGCGACGATCACGATCAGCGAGCGCGCCCAGTACCCGAACATGCGGGCGCACCTCGAGCCGTTCCCGGAGGTCGTCGACATTGCCGAAGCGGCGATCGCGGCCGAAGGCATCACGCCCGTCCGCACCGAGATCCGCGGCGGCACCGACGGCTCGGTCCTCTCGGCGCGCGGCCTGCCGACGCCGAACATCTTCACCGGCGGCCACGAGTACCACTCCGTGCGCGAGTGGGCCTCCGTGCAGGACATGGCCTCCGCTGCCGCGGTGATCGTGCACCTCGCGGCGCTCTGGTCCGAGCAGGAGCTCCGCCCGGCGCCATGAGCCTCCGCCCCGCAACGGCGTTCACCGGCGAAGATCTCGCCCCCGGCTGGAACCAGGAGCTGCCCGGCACCACGATCGAGGTCGTGCTGGAACTCGACGGGAGCTGGGACCTGGATCTCGGCGGCCGCGTGACGCAGGTCGGAGCGTTTGCCGCTGGGATGCTCGCCGAGCCGGTGCGGTCGCGGTCGCGCGGGCCTGTTCGATTGGTCCAGCTCGCGGTCGACCCGCTGGACATCCCTGCGTTGCTTGGCGTTCCGGCCGGCGAACTCTCGGGGGCGGCGGTCGCGCTCGACGCCCTGCTCGGTGCCGACGCCGGCCGGCTCTACGACCAGCTGGATGCCAGCTCAGCACCCGCCGATCTGGCCCAGGAGTGGGCGCTGCGCCGGATCGCCGGCGTGGAACCGACCGTCCCCGCCGACATCGCCCGCGCGATTGCCCTGCTGAAAGCCAGCGGAGGCGCCCTGCGCATCGAGGCCGTTGCCGCGGAGCTCGGCTGCAGCCGCCGCCACCTCGCCCGGCGCTTCGCCGAATGGGTCGGCGTGACGCCCAGCGAGTACCGGCGCCTGATCCGCTTCGAAGCCGCGACCGATGCCCTGCGCGGCGCTCCAGCCCAGCCGCTCGGGGAGCTCGCGCACGCCTGCGGCTACGCCGACCATGCGCATATGGATCGCGAGTTCGCCGCGCTCGCAGGTGCGACGCCGTCGGCGGTCGCGGCGCGGCTGCAGGCCTGAGTCCGCCACGGCGCTCGGGCTGCACGGGCGCGACCACCGCACCGGTCCCATCCATTCAAGACGCGGCCTCACAGCCGGCATACGGTGGACATCATGAGCAAGCAGGTCGTCTCCATCCTCCGACTCGAGCAGCGCAGCACGCTCGACTGGCTCGCGAACACGTTCGGGTTCGCGCTGTCGCAGGTCACGCCGCCCGACGGCGACGAGCTCCAGCACGCGCAGCTCCAGTACGGCGACAGCGTGATGATGGCCTCCGGCGGCGGCAAGATCGAGCAGGCCACCGGCAAGGCCTCGACCTACCTCACGGTCGCCACCGACGAGGAGGTCGACGCCGGCTACGCCCGCGCCGTCAGCCACGGCGCCGAGACCGTCCTCGTGCCCGAGGACCAGCCGTACGGCGGCCGCAACGCGACCGTCAAGGACCCTGAGGGCAACATCTGGAGCATCGGGAGCTACCAGCCGCCGACGGAGTAAGCGCCGCGGCTTCTGCGCTGAACCGCGGCCGCCGAGCACCTCCGTTCCCACGAAACGCCCGCGCCCAAATGAACATTCGCCGCCCACTTGTTGTGTAGACGCGCCTGACGTGGCAGGTTGGCCAACGTGTCACGCCGCGTTCGACCACTCCTCTTCCTGCTGACGCTGCTCAGCGCGCTCGCTGTCGGCGGGCCCGGTGCCTCACCCGCCAGCGCCGGCGGCATCCAGATCGCCCCTGACGGCAACGACCCGGGCGTTGCTGTCGACGCGGCGGGCACCGCCCACATCGCCTTCTCCAGCCAGGTGGGCTCGGCGTACCCCTACACGCACGACTACAGCTACTGCCGCCTCAAGCGCGGCGCGACCGCGTGCGACAAGCGCGTCCGGCTCAAGACGGGCGGCGCCCCCGACGGCTCACTCGACCACTTCGGCCGCGCGCAGGTCCTGGTCGACGGCGCGCGCGTCATCGTGGTCGGCGACACCTGCTGCGGTGGCGGTGACGGCGTCAAAGCGTGGGTGTCGGCCAACGGCGGGGACTCCTTCGCGGCCCCGGTCACGCTCTTCAAGACGATGTCCATGGAGGAAGCGGTCCTCGGACCGGGCACGAACTCGGTCAGTGCGATCGACTCCACGACGACCGGCGGCGTGACCTACGCGACCGGCAACCTCGATGGCTCGACCGCGGGCCTCTCGCCGTTCGCGATCGGCGCGGGCGTCGGGCCGGACTTCTTCGGCGCGCACGCCCAGGCCGGCGTCGGCCTCCTCAACGCGCAGACGCCGTATGTGGTGCTCAGCGATGGCGGGCGCGTCTGGGTCAAGCGGTTCGACTCGACGAAGACCGGCTTCAACACCCCGGCCAACTGGCTGCCGCCGCAGAAGATCGACGAGGAGAACATCACCGAGCCGGTGACCACCTACGGGCCGAACGGCGCCTTCGTGGCCTACGCGACGAACAACCCGCGCGCGAACCTCACCTACCCGTGGATCGTGCACCGCATCGGCGACGACGGCTCGATCGGCCCGGCGATGGAGCTCGGCGCGAGCGGCGCGTCCGCGATCCAGGGCGACATCGCAGAGGACGCCGAAGGCCGCGTCCACGTCGCGTACCTGGAGAACCACGACGGCAACAAGCTGACCTACCAGTGGTCCAAGCGCGGCGTCACGTGGGCCGACCCGGTGAAGCTCTCGCCCGCCGACGACGACATCCGCAACATGCAGATCGGCGTCGCACCCGACGGCGGCGGCTGGATCGTCGCAGGCTCGGCGAACCACCTGACGCCCGTCAAGGTCTACCCGCTCGAGCCCAAGGGCGACGCCGACCCGGCCCCCGCCCCGCCGACCACGCCGGGCGGTGGGGCGCCGGTCGAGCCGCCGCTCGCGTGCCCGGCGCAGATCGAGGTCGCCAAGGGCATCAAGGCGCAGGTGCGCACCGCTGACTGCTTCAAGGACCTCGGCAAAGGCAAGTTCCGCACGACTGGCTCGGTGCGCGTGAACGGCGTCGACTTCACGGCGCCCGCCAGCGGCACGTTCACCGTCGACACGAAGGCCCACACGGTCGAGGCGAAGGGCAGCTACTCGACGCAGGTCGGCTCGATCGTCCTGCGCAAGGGCAGCCTCGTCTGGAACGTCACGCAGATCAACCAGGTCCCCGGGCTGTCGGCGTTCGGCGTGAAGCTGTTCGGCCTCGGCATCTCGGGCACCGCCGACGTGAAGTTCGACGCCGTGGGTGCCGCCGTCACGGTGAACGTTGACCTGCCGTACCCGCTCGACGCGGTCCGCGGCCAGACCACGCTGCGCGCGACGATGAGCGGCGGGCTGAAGGTCGACGGCGTCCACATCACCGCGACCACGGTGCCGATCGGGCCGGTCGAGGTGCGCAACCTCGACCTGGAGTACATCGGCGCGAACGACGGCTTCGAGGGCCATGCCGACATCTATCTGCCGCCATCGGCGGAGAAGGCGGTCTCGGCCGGGTTCGGCTTCGCGGGCGGCGCGTTCAAGCACGCGGAGTTCGAGATCGGGGCGCCCGCGCCGCCGTTCCCGCTGCCGCTGTGGGCCACGCCGCCGGTCGTCCTCAACCGCGTCGGTCTCGCGGCGATCAACGACGACAAGGGCTTCACGCTCAAGGGCGGCGTGCAGATCGTCGCGGGCAAGGAGATCGCCGGACTCAAGCCGGTCTCGATCGACGCGCTCCCCTCGTCGGGCGGCGGCGCCTCGCTGTTCATCCCGAAGAAGGGCGACTACGCCGTCATCTCGGCCAAGGGCAAGATCGCGATCCTCGACATCCCCGTGGCAACGGGCCAGTTCAGCCTCAGCACGGCCGGTCCGCTCACGTTCGGCGGCTCCGCGAAGATCGACTTCGAGATCGTCGACATCAACATCCTGATCGAGGGCGGCATCAACCTCAGCAACGCCGACTTTTACGCCGGCGGCAAGGGCTCGGCGTGCGTGAGCCTCCTGGACCTGGAGGGCTGCGCCCACGTGTCTGCGATCCTCTCGTCGATCGGATTCGCCGCTTGCGGATCGCTCGAGGGCAAAGAGAAGGTCACCGGCGCCAGCGTGAGCATCGGCCTCGGCTACGACCGCAAGTGGAAGGGTGGCGGCCACCTCGGCGACTGCAAGTACGACGAGTACAAGCCTGCGTCGCTGACCGGATCGGGTGCGCGGGCCCGGCGGCTCGCGGCTGACGGCGAAGCCGCGCTGCTGCAGGCCGGCGGCGCGCAGACGCTGGTGCTGCCCGGCGGCGAAGGGCGCGGTATCCGCGTGAAGGGCAGCGGCTCGCGCCCGGGCTTCACGTTCGCGGGTCCCGGCGGCCGCACGCTGACCGTCCCCGCTGGAACAAACGAGCCGGCCTTCGGCGGCAACGTCGCCGCGGTCCCAGTCGGCCCGGACGAGATCGAGCTGCAGGTCCGCCAGCCCGCCGGCTCGTGGACGCTCACGCCGGCTCCTGGCTCGACGGTCACCGCGGTCGAGACCGCGCAGGCGCTGCCGACGCCGAAGCTCTCGGGCTCGGTGCGCAAGGCCGGCGGGCGGGCGCGCACGCTGCAGGTGAAGGCGGGCAACCTCGGCGGCCAGCGGCTGATCGTGCGTGAGGTGCTCCCCGGGGGCGGCGCCCACGAGATCGGCACGGTCCGCAAGAACGGCACGTCGACGCTGCGCTTCACCCCGACGGACGGCCCGGCCGGCCAGCGGACCATCGAGGCGGTCGTCGTCGCTGGCGAGCGCCAGGTCGGCGTCGTGCCGGTCACGACCTACACGGCACCCGGGCCGATCAAGCTCGGGGCGCCGTCGTCGGTCACGCTCAAGCGGTCCAAGACCGCTGTCGCGGTGCGCTGGAAGAAGGTCGCGGGCGCAGACCGCTACCGCGTCAAGATCGTCGCGAGCGATGGCCGCGAACAGATCCTGACGGTCGATGCTCCCAAGACGAAGGTCTCGGTTCCCGCGGTCACCGCCGACGACAAGGTGACGATCCGCGTCAGCGCCGTCACCAAGCTCGGCGCTGAGGGCAAGGCCCGCGCCGCGACGAGCAAGGCGACCAAGAAGGCGAAGAAGAAGCGCTGAGCGGGGCGGCGCGGCCTCCACCGCCGCGCCCGGGCGGCAGCCCACGACCCCCTTCTTAAGCACCCCCGCGCGCG
>JAEYAL010000344.1 GCA_023404805.1 Actinomycetes bacterium
GATCGGCGGCGAGCTGTACGGGCTTCGCCCTCAGGGCGAAGCCGGACTGCGAGATCGCAGCCAGGGGAGGGACACCCCCGCCCCCGGCGCCCCGTGGTCGCGGATCAGCCGCCGCCGACGCGGCTGCGCAGCGCTTGCACGTTTTGCACGTACTGCTTGGTGTCGTCGTACATGCCGCGCGAGCGCACGGAGTTGAGACCCTGGTAGTAGCCGGCGATCGCGGTCGCTTCGTCGCCGCCGGTCTCCTTGAGGAGCGCCTTGAGCAGCAGGCTGCCGGCGCGGACGTTCTCGGTAGCTGAGTGGGTCTGCAGCGGCGTGGTGGCCTGGGTCTTGTTGATCCAGTCCCACGTGCCGGGCATGATCTGCATCACGCCGCGCGCGCCGGTCGACGACACGAGCGCGTTGTTGTTGCCGCTCTCCTGCCAGGCGATCGCGGCCGCGAGGTTGCCGGGCACGCCGTGCTGCGCGGCGATCGACGCGATCTGCGACGACGACAGCCGCTCGGAGCTGTTGCCCGCGCCGCCGCCGGAATACGCCGATGCGCCCTCGGGGCCGGTCGACGCCGACGTGGTGCTGGCCGTCTTCGACACCGCCGAAGTGCTGGCGGTGCTCACCGGAACGCTCGCGGGGGCAGGCGTGGCCGTGGTGCCAGGCGCGGGTGCGCGCAGCGAGGTGCCGGAGTAGATGAGGTTCGGGTTGGCGATGCCGTTCGCTGCCGCGAGCGCCTGCAGCGAGACGCCGAGGCGGGCGGCGATGGCCGACAGCGTGTCGCCCTGGCTGACGTGGTGGCTCGAGCCGCCGCCCGAAGACGACGACGAGCCTGAGCCGCCGGCAGACGACCCGCTCGAGCTCGTGCTGGAGGAGCTGCTGCCAGCGGCGGCCTCGCGGGCCGCGCGTGCGGAGCCCGGGATCGGCGTCGACGATGTCGAGTAGCCCTTCGTCTGGCCGTCCGTCGAGGTGTACGCGCCGTCGGCGGGCGGGACCTGCAGGACCTGGCCAGCGACGATGTTCGCGTTCCACTCCAGACCGTTGGCGGCCGCGAGGCGCGCTACCTGCATGCCGTTGGCGGCGGCGATGCTGCTCAGCGTCTCGCCGGGCGTGACCTGGTGGATCGGGTAGGCCGCCACGCTGCTCGGAGCGATCGCGGCTGCGGCGATCGCCGGAAGAAGGAGGCGGCGGAACGGGACTCGGGATGCCTGACGAATGGACACGCCATCAGTGGTACCGAGACCGTCGACGCGGCCTGCACCCTCTCCTGCAAGGGCGCCGGGTTGAACGCGATCTTGCAGGCCGACCGCGGGGCGCGCTAGGTGCCGGGGCGCGGGTGCCCGCCGGGGGCTGGTTTGCCGTCACGCGGGACGTAGCCGCCCTTGCCGCCGACGGCGACGAACACGGCGTCGCCCTCTCCCACGCTCTTGAGCTGGCGGATCGTCGACGGCGCGACCCAGACCACGCCGCCGGCGTCGACGCGGTGCGTCGTGCCGTCGCCAAACGTGAACTCGATCGAGCCCTGGTGCACGAAGTAGAGCTCTTCCTGCTCCTCGTGCGAGTGGTTGCGCGTCGGATAGTCCGGCGGCAGCACCACGGCGTTGGCGCCGAACGCCGTCAGCCCCATCGGGACGCGGATCTTGCGGAAGCCGTAGCCCTCACCGAGACGGTCGAGGCTGCTGACGCTGTAGCCGGGGCCAGTGGTGACGTCGGGCTCAGGCGACATGCGGCTCAGCCGTGGCGGCGGGCCGCGACGCGCTTGTCGTGGCGCTCGACGACGTTCAAGATCAGTTTGAGGATCTGCGGCGGCCCGGCGACGTGGGCGTGGCCGGCGACGAAGGCCTCGCGCCAGAGGGCGACGGTGCCCTTCTCCGCCAGCGTGTTGAAATGCGGGCGGGTGACACCGAGCATGATCTTCGCGTCGCTGCCCATGCCCTTTTCGATGTTGGGCGGCGCGTCGGTGCCGGTGAGCTCGACCCGGTAGAGCTGCTTGTCGCCTCGGCCGCGCAGCTCGAGCTGGAACACGAGCGGCAGCTTCTTCAGGGCCGGGAGCTCAGCGAGCATCCGCTCGACCGCCTGCTCGATCAGATCGCGGGTCTCGTTCGCCGACATGCGACGTGATCCTAAACGACCGCGCAATGGTGGCTCGGTCGTGAACGCCCGGAGAACGATCGAGGGCGGCTCTGGGAGCCGCCCTCGAAGTTGAAACCACGTTGGACTGCATCGACACAAGACCCGGCGTGTCGATTGCCTGACCAGTTGTATCGATTGTTGGACCGATTGACAAGGAAGTTCGATTTTGACCGGACGAACGTCCAGGTCTGCCCCTCTGGCCTCATGCTCCGCGGACTGAGCGAGAGCGCAATGGCGCGCCGCCGACAGGCCAGCCGGCCCCGGCCGGACGCCGCCCCGCCGCTGCTGCTCGCTGCGGTTCAGCGCGCGAGCGTGAGCGTCTCGTCGAAGACGACCCGGCCTTGCACGCGCACGCGGCCGTTGCCCATCGGCGACGCGAGGATCACCGAGCCGCGGCCCTGGCGGATCTCCAGCGGCCCGCCGAGGGCGTCGCACAGCCGCAGCGCTGCCGAGCCGGTGGCTTCGTCTTCCACGATGCCGTGCTCCTTCACGAAGCTCCTCGCGCGCACGATCCCAGCGGGCTCGTCGATCCACGCCCAGGCGTAGTCGAGCGTGTCGTCCGGCTCGGCGTCGGCATCGATCGCGTCGACGTCGTCCGGCGTCGAGAGCGGGCGCAGCCGCCACGGCGGAGCCCATTTCGGCAGCGCGTCGATCCACGCGCCACCGCCATCGAGCCCGCACGGGACGACGCCCGCTGGCGGGCGCAGCTGGTGCACGCGGTCGCCGCGCTCCGCGAGCAGCCACGCGGCACCGACGAGCGGGTGCCCGGCCAGGGGCAGCTCGTGCTCGGGCGTGAAGATCCGCAGCGCGCCGGCCCGTCGGTCGTCGACGAAGACCGTCTCGGAGAACCCGAGCTCGAACGCGATCTCCTGCCGCTCCTCAGCCGCTGGGCACGCGCCGCCGTCGAGGACGACGCCGAGCGGGTTGCCGTGGCCGCCGCGGTCGTCGCAGAACACGCGCACGACATCGACCTGGAGTCCGGCAGCCTCAGCACTCACGGGCGCCACCTTAGATGCCGACAGCGCCCAACCTCGCGCGGTATGCGACACGCTTCGTAGCCTTAAGGGTCTGGTTGGCGTACGGTGCAGCCATGGCTGCACCCGACCTGTCCACCCAGCACGACCGCTCCGCGCCGCTCGCTGGCCAGCGTCTGCTGGTCCTCGGCGCAGGCACGCGCGACGTCCCGATCCCCGAGCCGCCGGTGGGCAACGGCCGCGCGATCGCGATCCTCGCCGCGCGCGACGGCGCGCGCGTCGCCTGCAACGACGTCGAGCCCGCCCTCGCGCAGCAGACCGCCGACCTGATCACCACCGAAGGCGGCGAGGCCCTTGTGCTCCCCGGCGACGTCGGCGACGCCGAGCGCTGCGAAACCCTGGTGCAGGAAGCGGCCGAAGCGCTCGGCGGCCTCGACGCGCTCGTCGTCAACCCCGGGATCGGCTGGGGCCTCGGGATCGGCGGCACGTCGACGTCAGACTGGGACACGGTGATGGCGGTGAACCTGCGCGCGCCGTTTCTCGCGATCAAGGCCGCGCTGCCGCTGCTCAGCGACGGCGGCTCGATCGTGCTGGTCGGATCGCTCGCCGGCGACCTCGCGGGCAGCGGCATCCCGTCGTACGACACGAGCAAGGCGGCGCTGCATGGCCTGTGCCGCGCGGCAGCGGCAGAGGCCGCCCCGCTGGGCGTCCGCGTCAACGTCGTGGCGCCCGGCCTGATCGACACGGTGCTCGGCCGCCTCGCCACGGCGCTGTCGGACGGCAAGCGCGACCACGTCAAGATCCCGCTGGGCCGCCAGGGCACGGCCTGGGAGGTCGCCGAGGTCGTCACGTTCCTGCTCTCCCCGCGCGCCAGCTACGTGACCGGCCAGGTGATCCGCGTCGACGGCGGCCTCGGCACCGGCTTCTGAGGCAGCATTACAGTCGCCGCATGCGACATGTCGTGCTTCTCCGCGGGATCAACGTCGGCGGGATCAACATCAAGATGGCCGACCTCAAAGCCGCGCTGGAGCAAGGCGGCTTTGAGAACGTGAAGACGATCCTCGCCAGCGGCAACGCGCTCGTCGACTCAGATGGCGATGCCGCCGCCGTGAAGGAGCAGTTCCAGGCCATCCTCCGCGAGCGGTTCGGCTACGACGCGTGGGTGCTCGTCTACGACCAGCCCGCGATCCAGGAGATCGCTGACGCCTACCCGTGGGATGCGAGCGATGCGGCCAAACAGCCCTACGTGATCTTCTCCGAGGACGGCGTCTCGACCGGCGAGCTGGCCGAAGTCGCCGACCTCGACGCATCGGTCGAACGGATCCAGCCAGGCCCGCACCGCGTGCTGTTCTGGGAGGTCGCCAAGGGCGAGACGCTCCACTCCGGGATCGGCAAGGCGTCGTCGAAAGCGAAGTACAAGCGCACGACGACCACGCGCAACCTGCGCACGGTCTTGAAGCTGCTCGCGTGAGCGGCGGCGCAGCGGCGCTCTGCCACTAGGGCGAGGCGGCTGCGCCAAACGTTGTCCGTTGGGCCAAAGAGCGCACATGCGCCTGATCCATACGGTTCCCGGCCATGTACTCCGGCCGGTATACCGATTCGAATACCGCCGTTTCGCCGGGGCTTTCGCGCACTGAGCAGGTCTACCGGGCCCTCTACGAGGAGCTGCTCCAAGGTCGGCATCCGTTTGGCGTAACGCTGCGCGAAGGACGCGTCGCCGAGCGCTTCGAAGTGAGCCGCACGCCCGCCCGGGAGGCTCTCCGCCAGCTTGAGGCCGACGGGCACCTCGTCCGCGGCATCGACGGCGGCCTCACGCCGCGGCCGCCGCAGATCGCGGGCATGCGCGACCTCTACGAGCTGCGGCTGCTGCTCGAGCTGTCGATGGTCCGCCGCACCGCTGCTGCCGATCCGGCATCGAACGCGGCCCTGCAGGCGCTGCGGTCGGATTGGGAGACGCTGCGCGAGGACCCGCGCCATGACGACGTCTTCGTCGACGCCGCGTTCGTGCGCGCCGACGAGGACTTCCATGTGCGGCTCGCCGGCGCCGCGGGGAACAGCGCGATGGTGACGGCGCTGTGCGACGTCAACGGCCGGCTCCGCCTGCTGCGCGTGCACGACTTCCGGCAGGAGGGCCGGATCGCTTCGACGATCCGCGAGCACCTCGAGATCCTCTCGGCGGTCCAAGGGGCCGACCCGGACGCCTCAGCCACGTTGCTCGAGGCCCACATCAACCTGAGTGCGTCCGTCGTGGAGGAGCGCGTCAGCGAAGTCCTCCGGCGCGCTTTCGACCCCGAGGAGACCGCATGACCGGCCTCGCCTCCCCTCCGGCCGACGCCGCAACGGCCACTGCGGCGCTCCGCACGCAGGGGCTCACGAAGCGCTTCGGCGAGCTCGTCGCCAACGACGACGTGAACCTCACGCTCAACTACGGCGAGGTCCACGGCATCCTCGGCGAGAACGGCGCAGGGAAGTCGACGCTCGCCAAGATGCTCTACGGCGTCTATGAGCCGAGCGCGGGCACCATCACGCGCGACGGCGACGAGATCCCGCTCGGCAGCCCCTCGGCCTCACGCGCCGCCGGCATCGGGCTGGTGTTCCAGGACTTCCGGCTCGTGCCGGCGCTGAGCGTCGCCGAGAACGTGGCGCTCGCGCTCCCCGACCTGCCGCGGCTGTTCCGCGCGGGCGATGTCGCTGCGCGGCTCAAGGCGCTGGCGGAGGAGCTCGGCCTGAGCGTCTCGCCCGAACGGCTGATCCGCGACCTCTCGATGAGCGAGCGCCAGCAGGTCGAGATCCTCAAGGTGCTGCTGAGCGGCGCGAAGGTCGTGATCCTCGACGAGCCGACCAGCCTGCTGGCGCCGCAGGAGGCGATGGCGCTCATGGGCACGATCGACGGCCTGCGCGCCCGCGGTCTGGCCGTCGCGATCATCACCCACAAGCTCACCGACATCCGCGCGGTGTGCGACCGCCTGACGGTGCTGCGCGGCGGCAAGCCGACGATCGTCGACGGCGATCCTGCCGACCTCACCGACGAGGAACTGATCGAGGCGGTCGTCGGCCGCCGGATCGCCAGCCTCACGCGCGCGCCGAGCTCGCCGGCGGCTGACCACGGCGTCAAGCCGCCCGCGCTGATGCTGCAGGGGCTCACGGTGGCCGACGACCGCGGGCACCTCGCGCTGCAGGGCGTCAGCTTCCAGGTCGAGCACGGCGAAGTCGTCGGCATCGCGGGCGTCGCAGGCAGCGGCCAGCGGCAGCTCGCCGACGCGGTCGCCGGCGTCGCGCACGTCCGCGACGGCAGCATCCAGATCGCCGGCAGCTCGACGAGCGGCGAGTCGCCGCGGTCGGCGCTCGCGCTCGGGGCCTCGGTGATCGCGGAGGATCCGATCAGCGACGAGGTCATCCCCGGCATGTCGGTGACCGAGCACTTCGCGGTCGGCGACCCGAAGGCGCCGCGGAGAGGCGCCGGCTACGACTGGGCGGCTATCCGCGAGGCCAGCGCGACCAACGAGCCGGCCGTCGCGCTCGACATGGCCGCGGGGCACCGCAAGGTCGACACGCTGTCGGGCGGCAACATCCAGCGCGTCATGATCGCGCGGTCGCTCTCGCGCGACCCGGCGCTGCTCGTGGCCTGTTACCCCACGCGCGGCCTCGACATCGCCAACGCCCGCGCCACGCAGACGCTGCTCCGCGAGCACGCCGCAGGCGGCGCTGGCGTCCTCTTGATCTCCGAGGACCTCGAGGAGCTGCTCGCGCTGAGCGACCGCGTCGTCGTCCTCTACCAGGGCTCGGTCATCGCCACGGTGGCCGCCGCCGACACCACGCCGACCGAGGTCGGCGCACTCATGCTCGGCAAGGGAGCCGCATGACCGCCACCACCCCGGCCGCCCCGTCGGCCCCGCCCGTTCTGAAGATCCTGAAGGCGCAGGCGGACTGGCTCGGCCCGGTCGTCGCCGTCCTCGCGATCCTGGTGTCGCTGCCGTTCTTCGGGATCTCGGTGCCGGACGTCCTGGTCCGCTGCTGCCCGCTGCTGCTCACCGCCCTCGCGGTGACGATCCCGGCGCGCGCCGGGCTGATGAACGTCGGCGGTGAAGGCCAGTTCGCGCTCGGCGCCGTCGGCGCCGCCGTGATCGCCACGGCCGTCAGCGAGAGCACCCCGGGCTTCGTCGCGATCGGCGCCATCGCCATCGGCGGCATCCTGTTCGGAGCGCTGTGGGCCGGGCTCGCCGCGCTGCTGCGCGTCGCGGCCAACGTCAACGAGACGATCTCGACGCTGCTGCTCAACTACGTCGCGGCGATGGTCGTCGCGTACGCCGTGACCGGGCCGCTGAAGGACCCGGAGGCTGCGAACTTCCCGATCGGCACGCCCATCCCCGACAGCGCGCGGCTGCCGCTGATCGGCGACGTCCACATCGGTGTCCTCATCGCGCTGCTGCTGGCGATCGGCACCGGCTGGCTGCTGTCCAGGACGCGGTGGGGGTTCAAGGCCCGCGCCGCCGGCGGCAACCCGATCGCAGCGCTGCGCGGCGGCCTGCCGGTGGCGGCGCTGATCGTCGGCGCGCTGCTCCTCGGCGGGATGCTCGCCGGGCTGGCAGGCGCGCTTGAGGTGATGGGTCCGGACGGCCGGCTCCGCCAGGGCCTCGGCGTCGGCTTCGGCTTCCTCGGGTTCCTCGCCAGCTGGCTCGCGATGCACCGCCCAGGATGGGTGGTCGCGGCGGTCGTCCTGATCGCGTCGATCTCGGTCGGCGGCGACAGCCTCCAGATCGACCTCGGCCTCCCCGCCACGTCCGTCTACGTCGTCACCGCCACCGTCCTGCTCGTCGTGCTCGGGCTGCGCGGCAACCGCTCTGGAGACCAGATCTGATGTTCATCGAAGACGTCTTCGCCGGGGCCGTCCGCTACGGCAGCTCCGTCATCTTCGCCACCCAGGGCGAAGTCATCTCCGAGCGCGCCGGCGTGATCAACCTCGGCGTCGAGGGCAGCATGCTGTGCGGCGCCCTGGCGGCGTTCGCGACCGCAGCCGCCACCGGCAGCGCGGTGCTCGGCATCTTCGCCGGAGTCGCCGCCGGCGCCCTGCTCGCGGCGCTGCACGCGTTCCTCGTGCTCTGGCGCGGTGCCAACCAGCTCGCCAGCGGCCTGGCCATCAGCTTCCTCGGGCTCGGCCTCACGGCGGCGCTCGGCGTGTCGTTCGTGTCCGAGCAGATCAAGGGCCTCGGCGCGATCGAGATCCCGCTGCTGTCCGACATCCCCATCGTCGGCAAAGGGCTCTTCGCGCAGGACGCGCTCACCTACCTGGCGCTCGTGCTGCCGTTCATCCTCGTGTTCGTGCTCGCGCGGACCCGCTGGGGGCTCGTGCTGCGCGCCACCGGCGAGCGGCCCGAAGTCGCGCGCGCCTACGGCTACGACCCCCGCCGGGTGCGCGCCGTCGCCACCACGATCGGCGGCGCCTTGGCCGGCCTCGGCGGTTCCCAGCTCGTGCTGGCCTACACGCTGAACTGGGTCGAGAACGTCACCGTCGGCCGCGGCTTCGTCGCCGTCGCCCTCGTGATCTTCGGCGCCTGGAAGCCGGTGCAAGCCGCGCTCGGCGGGCTCGTCTTCGGCGCGGCCCTCAGCCTGCAGCTGCAGCTCCAGGCGCGCGGCGTCGACGTGTCGATCTGGCTGCTGCAGATGACGCCGTACGTCCTCACGCTGCTCGTGCTCACCGTGACCTCGCGGCGCCAGTCGCAGCAGATCCCCGAAGGCCTCAAGGCCGTCTTCGGCGGCGCGCGCTCGTAGACGAGCGCCCGTCCTCCTTCGTTCCTCCTCCACCACCCTCCACCCCCGGGACACCACATGAAGCTCACCCGCCACGCGCGTGCAGCCACGGCCTTCGCCGTCTCTGCCGCCGCCCTCTCCACCACGCTCGCCGCTTGCGGGTCCGACGACGCCAATGACGCCAGCGCTGACGGCGGCGGCACGAAAGCCACGATCGGCGTGCTCTACGTCGGGCCGCACACCGACTTCGGCTACAACCAGGCCGCCTACGAAGGCATCCAGGAGCTGAAGAAGGCCCGCCCCGACATCAAGGTGCTCGAAGCCGAGAACGTGCCGGAGACGGCCGAGGCGTCGCGCGTGATGGAGAAGATGATCAAGGACGGCGCGACCGTGATCATCCCGACGAGCTATGGCCACTACCAGCCGGCGCTCGAGGTCGCCGCCAAGCACCCGGACGTGAACTTCCTGCACCAGGGTGGCCCGAAGGCCGTCAAGCCGAACGTCGGCACGTACTTCGGCCAGATCTACGAGGCGCAGTACCTCACCGGCATCGCCGCGGGCCTCTCGACGAAGACGGACAAGCTCGGCTACGTCGTCGCGTTCCCGATCCCGCAGACCCTGCTCAACATCAACGCGTTCGAGCTCGGCGCCAAGTCGGTCAACCCGAAGGTCAAGACGACCGTGGTGTTCACCGCCAGCTGGTGCGATCCGGCGAAGCAGACCGAGGCTGCGAAGAGCCTCCTGGACCAGGGCGCCGACGTGCTCTCCCAGCATCAGGACTGCACGAAGACCGTGGTCGAGACGACCGAGCGCGCCGGTGCGATGAGCGTCGGCTACCACGCCGACGCGTCGAGCCTCGCGCCGAAGGGCTGGCTGACCGGCTCCGTCTGGAACTGGGGCCCGCTCTACACCAAGATGGTCGACGCGGCGCTCGGCGACGACTTCTCCAGCAGCCCGTACGCCGGCGTGTACCGCGTGGGCATCGAGGATCCGACGATCGCGCTCGCGCCGTTCGGCGCTTCGGTGAGCGACGAGACGAAGGCCAAGGTCGAAGAGGCCGAGAAGAAGATGCGCGCCGACGAGCTGCAGGCGTTCACCGGTCCGATCAAGGACCAGTCCGGCAAGGTCGTGATCCCCGCGGGTGAGAGCCCCGATGCGGCGACGCTGGAGGCCACCGACTACCTCGTCGAGGGCGTCATCGGAAACATCCCCAAGTCCTGATCCCATCAGCCGGCACGCCCGGGGGGGGGGGGGGGGGGGGCCGCCCCCCCCCCGCCCGCCGC
>JAEYAL010000364.1 GCA_023404805.1 Actinomycetes bacterium
GCCTGGCGGCATGCATCGGATCGGGGTGGAGGGGCAATGAGGATCGGCGTGTTGGGAACGGGGACCGTCGGGCAGGCGATCGCGACGCGGCTGTGCGAGCTGCAGCACGAGGTGTTCATGGGGGCCCGCGAGGCGGGCAACGAGCGCGCCGCCGGCTGGGCCGCGCACCATGGGCCGACAGGCCGCGCGGGCACGTTCGCGGAGGCGGCCGCGTTCGGCACGATCGTGTTCGTCTGCACGGCAGGCCACGGCGCGGTCGACGCGGTGACGTCGGCGGCGGGCGAGCTGTCGGGCAAGGTGGTCATCGACCTCACCAACCCGCTCGACCACTCCGGCGACGCGCTGAAGCTCTTCGTCGGCAACGACGACAGCCTCGGCGAGTCGATCCAGCGCGCGGCTCCTGACGCGAAGGTCGTCAAGACGCTCAACACGGTCAACAACGCCGTGATGGTCAATCCGTCGCTGGTGCCGGGCGACCACGTGATGTTCATCAGCGGAGATGACGACCAGGCGAAGGCCACCGCCCGCCTGCTGCTCGAGCAGTTCGGCTGGCCGGCGGACTCCATCATCGATCTCGGCGACCTCACCGGCGCCCGCGCCCAGGAGGCTTACCTGCTGCTGTGGGTGCGCCTGATGAAGCCGCTCGGCGGGCTGAACTTCAACGTCGCGATCCAGCAAGCCGAGTAGACCGCGGCTTCCTCCGCTGACGCCGGCCGACCAACCCGCGCAGCCGGCTCCGGCTGCGGCGGCGCGGCCTACGAGGGCCGCAGCTGGCGCGGGCTGAGCAGCCCGGCGCGGCGGCCTCGTGGCCGCGACCCGCGCATCACCGGCCAAAACGCGCAAAGCTACCGCTCGTGTTCCAACGTCTTCTGCTTCCAGCCCTCTCGGTCGCGCTCCTCGCTGCAGGCGGGTGCGGATCGGATGACGATGCAGCTCCCGATGCGCCGCAGAACGCTGCGGCGACGACGCCCGGCGCCGTCGAGATGCACGACACCGACAAGGACGGCCTGACCGAGGGCGGCGACTCCGCCGTGCCGGCCGACGCCCCGCCCGCCGAACCGTCGGCCGCGATCACGCTCACCGGCAAGATCAGGATCAAGGCGAAGGAGATGAAGTTCTCGCCGTCGGCGATCACGACGAAGCCGGGCCCGCTCAAGATCACGCTGGTCAACAACGGCGAGATGCCGCACGAGCTCGTCGTCCTGCGCACGAGCCAGACGTCGCCCGAGCTGAAGGTAACCAACAAGAAGGTCAGCGAGAAGAACAGCATCGGCGAGATCGAGAACGTGAAGCCAGGTGAGGAGAAGACCAAGACCTTCAACCTCAAGAACGGCCACTACGTGATCGTCTGCAACCTCCCCGGGCACTACTCGGCCGGGATGCGCGGCGACATCGTCGTCGACGGCAGCTAGGACTCCGCCGCGCTGCGGCCGGCGCCCAGCGGGCCGGCTGCAGCACGTGGCAGCTGCTGACCCACCGCCGCAGCAGACGCCGGGCTACAGCCGCGGGTCGACCGGCTCGCTCTCAAGCGCGAGCACGGCGAACGCGGCCTCGTGCACCCGGTAGAGCGGCTCGCGCCGCACGAACCGCTCCAGCGCCTCGATCCCGAGGCTGAACTCGCGCAGCGCCAGGCCCCGTTTGCGGCCGAGGCTCCGTTTGCGCAGGCGCTCGAGCTGCGACGGCTCCGGGTACTCCGGGCCATAGATGATCCGCAGGTACTCCGCGCCGCGGCACTTGATCCCGGGCTGCACGAGCCGGTTCTTCCCATCGACCGCGGTGAACGACGCCGGCTTCACGACCATGCCTTCGCCGCCGGACGACGTCATCGCCTCCCACCACGCGACGGCCTCGGCCACGGCGCGCTCGTCCGCCAGCTCCACGAAGCGGCGCTCCGTGCGGCGGAACCAGTCCGGGTCGGCGTCGACGAGCCGGTCGATCAGCTGCAGGTGCCACGCGTGCGGCTGCCCGGCGTAGACGCCGCCCTCGCCCGCGAGCACGTGGAACGGCGCCAAGCGCAGGTCGTCGAGCCCGGCCACCGGCCAGACGTAGCGCCGGTACGCCTCCGAGTAGCGCTCCAGCGCCTTGGCGCGGCGAGCCGTCTGCGCGGCGAGGTCGCCGAGGTCCAGGCCACGCGCCGCGGCCTCGGCGAGCACAGCGCCAGCCGCGGCCAGCCCGGTGCGCCCGGCAGCACCCACCGCCGCGTACTGCGTGCGGATGAGGTCCATCGCCTTCGCCGACCACGGAAGCAGCTCGCAGTCGAGCACGAGCCAGCCCGTCTCGAGCTCGTCCCACAGCCCCGCGAGACCGACCGTGCCACGGATCCGCGCGAGCGCCGCTTCGGTCAGCGCCAGGTCGTCGAAGAAGGGGCGGCCGGTCCGGGTGTAGATCGCGCCCGTCTCGCCGTGGTCGACGCCGAAGCGCTCCGCGGCCACGGTCTCATCGCGGCAGACCACCACGACTGCCCGCGACCCCATGTGCTTCTCCTCGCAGACCACCGACTCCACGCCCGCGGCGCGGTAGTCGGCGAACGCCTCGGCAGGATGCTCGAGCACGTCGCCGAGCTGCGAGGTTGCGGTCGGCGCCATCGTCGGCGGCAGGTAGACCAGCCAGCGCGGGTCCATCGCGAACCGGCTCATCACCTCGATCGCCGCCGTGGCGTTGTCCTCGCGGAGCGTGATGTTGGACATGAGCCGCGTCGGCACGATCCGCTTGCCTGCGACGTCCTGCAGGTCGAGCAGGAACGCCGGGCGCTCCTCGTCGATCGCGTCTTCTGCCTCGGACCGCAGGAACGGCCGCGCGGGCTCCGCGTGAGTCTGCAGCGCGGGTACCGAGACGACCTCGCGCTCGGGCCAGCGCAGCGCCGTGAGCTGGCCGCCGAAGACGCAGCCGGTGTCGATGTTCAGCGTGTTGTTGACCCACGCCGGCGTCTGCACCGGCGTGTGGCCGTAGACCACGGACGCGTGCCCGCGGTAGTCCTTCGCCCACGGCAGGCGCACCGGCAGGCCGTCGGCATCGAGCTCGCCGGTCGTCGCACCGTAGAGCGCGAAGTCGCGGACCCGGCCAGACGAGCGCCCCTGGTACCGCTCCAGCAGCCCGGCATGGGCGACGACGAGGTTGCCGCCGTCGAGCACGACGTGGCTGACGAGCCCCTTCAGGAAGTCCTGCGCGTCGCGCTTGAACTGCTCGGTCTCGCCGGCGAGCTGGTCGATCGACTCCTGCAGGCCGTGCGCCACACGCACCTTGCGGCCGCCGAGCCAGCGGGCCAGTTTGTCGTCGTGGTTGCCGGGGACGGCGATCGCGGCGCCGCCCGCGACCATCGCCATGACGAGCTTGAGCACCGCCGGCGTCGCCGGGCCGCGGTCGACGTAGTCGCCGACGAACACCGCGCGCCGACCCGCCGGCGGCGTCGCGGACAGGCCGTCGGGGGCGACCTCGTACCCGAGCTTCGCCAGCAGCTGGACCAGCTCGGCGTGGCAGCCGTGGATGTCGCCGATGATGTCGAACGGGCCCTGCTCGACGCGGCGGTCGGTCCACAGCGGCCGGCGCTCGACCACTGCCGCCTCGACCTCCTCGACGCTCGACAGCGTGAAGACGCGCTTGATCCCCTCGCGCTGCAGCCCGCGCAGCGACCGCTTCAGCTGCGAGGTCTGGTTGCGCACGACGTGCGGCCCGAAGTCGCGGTCGGTGCGCGCGGCGTTGCGCGCATGGCAGACCGACTCGGGCAGGTCGAGCACGATCGCGACCGGCATCAGGTCGTGCTTGCGGGCAAGCTCGATCAGCCCTTTGCGGGACTCCTTCTGCACGTTCGTCGCGTCGATCACCGTGAACCGCGGCTGCGCGAGCCGCCGCTCCGCGATGAACTTGAGGACCGCGAAGGCGTCGGCCGTGGCGCTCTGGTCGTTTTCGTCGTCGGCGACGAGCCCGCGGCAGGCGTCCGACGAGATCACCTCGGTCGGCAGGAAGTGCTCGCGGGCGAACGAGCTCTTGCCTGAGCCGGACGCGCCGATGAGCAGCACGAGGCTGGGATCTGGCAGGTCGATCTTCATCGCGTGAACACCGCCATCTGCGTCGGTGACCCGACCTCGTCGTCGACCGGCCCGATCGGCTCGTACCGGACGGCGTAGCCGCGCCGCGCGGCGACGCCGTCGCCCCACGCCTGGAACTGCGCGCGGGTCCACTCAAAGCGGTGGTCGCGGTGGCGGAACTGGCCTGCTGGGAGCGTCTCCCACCGCACGTTGTACTCGGCGTTCGGCGTCGTGACGATCACGGCCCCGGGCTTGGCCTGCCCGAACACGTTCTCCTCTGCGGCGGCCAGCCGCGGCTCATCGAGGTGCTCGATCACCTCCTGCAGCACGGCGGCGTCGTAGCCCGCCAGGCGCCGGTCGCGGTAGGTGAGCGCGCTGTGGAGCAGTTCGATCCGGGCGCGCTGCGCGTCGGTCATCAGGTCGAGCTTGAGGCGGCGGGCGGCCTTCTCGAGCGCGCCGATCGACACGTCGACGCCGGTGACCTGGTCGTAGCCGCCGCGCACCAGCCGCGTCAGCAGCGCACCTGGGCCGCAGCCGAGATCGACGACGCGCCGGGCGCCCGTGCCCTTGACCGCCGCCTCGACCGCGTCGAGCCGCTGGTCGCGCAGCCGCACGGTCTTCTCGAGGGTCTCCTCGCTCTGCGCGGCCGCGTCAGCCGCGTCGGCTTCCTCCTCGGCCGCCGGGTCGACGGCGACCAGCTGCGCGTTGGCTGGCGCCGTGAGCGCACGCTGGTGCTTGAGGTAGCGGCGCACGATCAGCTCGCGCTCCGGGTGCCCCGGCAGCCAGCCTTCGCCACGGCGCATGAGCTTCTCGATCTCGTCGTCGCCGACCCAGTAGTGCTTGTCGTCGTCGAGCACCGGCAGCAGCACGTAGAGGTGGCTCAGCAGGTCGGCGAGGCGCACCCTCGCGCGCAGCGTGAGGCTGACGTAGCGGCTGCCGCCCCACTCCGGCTGCGCTGGATCCAGCGGGACCGGCACGGCCTCGACCTCGTAGCCGAGCGGTGTGAAGAGCTGCCGCACGAGCGTCGCGCCGCCGCGGGCAGGGACGACCGGCAGGTGCGCCTCCAGGTCGATCGCCGACGCGGCGAGCTCCGGGCGCGGCACGCAGGTGCCCGCCATCGCGCTCTTGAAGACCGAGACGAGTGCGACCGATAGGAACGACGACGCGACGTACGGCCGGTCGTTGACGTACTCGCCGAGCGAGAAGCCGCCGCCGGCGCCCTTGCGGACGAGCCCCACGGGGTCGACATCGAGCAGCAGCGCCGCCGTGCACCGCTCCTCCTCCACCTCGGGGTAGAAGACGTGCGCGGCGCCGAACGGCAGCGAGAACCGCTGGACGCGGTCCGGATGCTTGTGCAGCAGGAAGCCGAGATCGGCTGCGCTGCGGCCGGTGTGGGTGAGCGTGAGCAGCAAGCGCCCGAGTGTAGATGCCGCCGGTGGCGGCGCCCTCCGGTCCTGTGCTGCGGCGCCGGGTCCGCGATTACCAAAACTGAACCGTTCTCCAAGCACGTTGCGGGCTGTAGCGCCAACAGGTGACGCGAAATGGCTTCACTCCCTGTACAACGACCAGCTGGTCCGCCAAACTGAGGAGCTATGTCCCACCCCTCGTCGCCGGAGTTCGTCCAGCTCCGCGCCCAGGATGCCGCGCGCCGTGGACGCGGCACCGTGGTGATCACGGGCGCCTCCACCGGCATTGGTGAAGCCACCGCCCTGCACCTGGCGTCTCTCGGATATCGCGTGCTCGCCGGCGTCCGCGCTCAGGCTGATTTCGAGCGGCTCCGCGCGATCGGCCGCGGCATCGAGCCGGTCATCCTCGACGTCACGAACGAGGACCACATCACCGCGCTCGCCGAGTTCGTCGACCGCACCGAGCCCGGCGGCCTGACCGCGCTGATCAACAACGCCGGCATCGGCGCCCCCGGCCCGATCGAGGCCGTCGCCCCGCAGGAGTGGCGCGACGTGATGGAGGTCAACGTGATCGGCGTCGTCGCCGTCACGCAGGCCCTGCTGCCGAGCCTGCTGCGCGCGCATGGCCGCGTCGTGAACATGGGGTCGGGTGGCGGCCGCATCGGCTTCCCGCTCTTCGGCCCCTACAACACGTCGAAGTTCGCGATCGAGGGCTTCACCGACGTGCTCCGCCGCGAGATCGGCCCGCACGGCGTGAAGGTGTCGCTCATCCAGCCCGGCATCATCGCCACGCCGATCTACGCGAAGCACATCCCGATCTCGTATGACCGCATGGCGAACATGTCGCCGGAGGTCCTCAGCCGGTACCGCAAGCAGCTCGACTCCGCGCACCGCTCAGGCGAGCAGGCGGAGTACACCGGCATGCCGCCGATCGTCGTCGCCGAAGCGGTGGCCAAGGCGGTCCGGTCCCGGTTCCCCAAGACGCGCTACGTGGTCGGCCGCGACTCGCGCACGGCCGTGCTCTGCGCGCGGTTCCTGCCGGACCGCGTGATCGATCTGATCCTCGCGCGCATCACGTCGACCTGACGGCCTGCGGCCGCGCCGCCGGACCGGTTGCGCTGTGCGTCCCACGCGTGCGGGAGCGACGCCCAGCCGTTAGTTGAGCAATGCTCAGAACGTGGTTAGCGCCGAGAATCTGGGCCTGTTCCCGGTCCGCGCCCGCAAGCGCCCGGTCCTCAGCCCGGTCTACTACTTTCCAGCTGTTCGATGCTTCGATACGGTCCCTGTGTGTCCGTCCGCACCCAGTCCGCGCTCCGTCCCAAGCGCGCCGCGCTGATTGCGGCTCTCGTTGCTGTTGCCGCCGGGCTCGCGCCGTCACCCGCGAGCGCCGGCCAGCGGCTCGAAACCATCGAGGTGCCCTCGTCCAAGGGCTACATCAACCTCGCGCAGACGCGTCTGAACAAGACGACGAAGCTCCAGGCCAACGTCCTCCTGCCGAATGGCTACGACGCCGACGCGTCGAAGCGCTGGCCGGTCATGTACCTGCTCGCCGGCGTCGGCGACAACATGGGCGCCTGGATGGATCCGAAGAAGGGCGACGGCGCGAAGGTCCTCAAGGGCTTCGACGGCATCGTCGTCATGCCTGAATCCGGTCGCGGCTACTTCACCGACTGGTGGCGCGGCGGCAAGCGCGAAGGCTCGCGCTGGGAGCGCTACTACTTCGAAGAGGTCATCCCGCAGATCGAGGCGAAGTACCGGGTCAAGCCGGGCCGCCAGAACCACGCGATCGGCGGTCTTTCGATGGGCGGCTACGGCGGCCTGCTCTTTGTCGGCCAGTTCCCGAGCTACTTCGGCAGCGCGTTCTCGCTGTCGGGCCTCCTCGACCTGCAGTCGCCGGAGGTCATCAGCGTCCTGCCAAACGACATCGGCTCGCCGTTCAGCCGCATCTGGGGTGCTGAGAAGGGGCCCTTCGCCTCGGCGCACAACCCGATGCAGATGGTCGCCAACAACGCCGGCTCGCGGATCTACGTGAGCACCGGCGACGGCAACCCGAGCATGAACGTGCCGTTCAACTTCTCCGCCTGGACCTCGGGCTCGGTCGCTGAGCGCTCCGTCCGCGTGCAGACCCTGCGGTACGCGTCCCGCGCCCGCGCGGCTGGCGTCGACCTCACCTACAGCGGCCACAGCGGCGTGCACGACTGGCCGTACTGGCGCAAAGAGATCCCGCGCCTGGTCAAGTGGGGCGTCTTCAACGCTCCGCCGGTCGCCGACGCTGCGGCCAATGCGGCCTGGAGCTACCAGACGATCGCGCCCTACGGCAACGCGTGGGGCCTCGGCTACAAGTTCGAGAAGCCGCCGGTCTCGTCGGTGTTGTTCCAGCGCGACGGCCAGAAGCTCACGGCCGCCACCGACGGCAAGCAGGTCGGCGCGAAGGTGACGATCACCCCCGGCGCCGCAGAAGCTGATGCCACCGGCAACGGCGCCAAGACGCAGTGCGCGGTCACGCTGACGCTGCCGTTCACGTACACGCTGCCCGCCGGCTGCTGAATGGCTGCTCGGGTGCTGTGGCGCCCGGGTTTGTCCAGGTCCGGGCACGATTGTCCGGAATGATGTTCTTGATTAGCTACGCCTCGTAGCGGTATGGTGGTGAGCATGTCCGCTCTCCTCCGCTCACTTGTGCGGCCGCTCGCCGTCGCCGCCGCGCTCGCAGGCGTCGTCGCCGCCCCGCAGGCCGCCTCGGCTGCGCAGCGGCTGGAGTCGTTCGACCTGCCCAGCGCCCAGGGCAACCTCGATCTCACGCAGGTCAAGCTCAACAAGGTCGACTCGCTGCGCGCGAACGTCCTGCTGCCCGACGGCTACGACGCCAATCCGTCTGCCGATTGGCCCGTCCTCTATCTGCTCGCTGGCATCGGCGACAACACCACTGGCTGGATCACGTCCGGCCAGATCCAGACGGTCGCCAAGGGCCTGCCGGCGATCATCGTGATGCCCGAGAGCGGCAAAGGCTTCCTCATGGACTGGTGGAACGGCGGCAGCCGCAAGGGCCAGAACTGGACGCGCTACATCCTCGACGAGGTCGTGCCCACCATCGAGCAGCGCTACCGCGTGCGGCCGGGGCGGCAGAACCACGTGATGGGCGGCATCTCGATGGGCGGCTACGGCGCGCTGCTCCTCGGCGGCCAGCTGCCGGGTTACTTCGGCTCGATCGTGTCGCTGTCGGGGCTCGTCGACTCCCAGAACCCCGAGTCGTATGCGGCGCTGCCGGGCTCGGTCAGCGCGCCGTCCTATGAGGCGATCTGGGGACCGGTCGGCGGCGCGTACGCCACCGTCAGCAACCCGATGAAGACCGTCGAGAACGTCGCCGCGTCGCGGATCTACCTCCACACGGGCACCGGCATCCCGGACGCGTCGCTGCCCTTCAACGCCGATGCCTGGACCAAGGGCGCCGTGATCGAAGGCTTCGCCTTCGGCCAGAACGTCCGGTACGCCGGCATCCTCCTCGGCGCCGGGGTCGAGCACACCTTCAAGGTCCGCGTCGGCGTGCATGACTGGCCGTACTGGCGCCGTGAGCTGCCGCGTGCGATCCAGTGGGGCCTGTTCTCGGCGCCGCGCGTCACGTCGAGCTCGGGCGCCTCGCGCTGGCTCTACAAGACGATGGCGCCGCATGGCAACGCCTGGGGTGTCGGCTACCGCTTCGCCGATCCGACCGTGAACACCGTGACCATCGAGCGCGACGGCGACGCCATCAAGGCGACCGGTGCCGGCACGATCACGATCAACCCGGGCGCGCCCGCCTGGGACGCCAGCGGCGCTGGATCGCGGCCGGAGTGCAGCTTCACCGCGCAGATGCCAGTGGTGCGCACGCTGCCTGCTGGCTGCCTGTGAGGCGCCGGCCGGCCGATCTGCCCGCCCGGCCCGCCACGCTTGAATCGAAACGCGGCGTAGCGATAAGGTGCGCCGCATGACCAGCCGCCGCCCGCTCCGCATGCTGATGGCGTGCGCCGCTGCGGGCTTGGCGTGGGGCGCGGCACCCGCGGCGGCGATCGAGCGGGTCGACACCGTGCCGCTGCCCAGCGCCAAGGGCAACGTCGACGCCGCGCACGTCGTGCTCAACAAGGTGCGCTCGCTGAACGCGACGGTCCTGCTGCCCGACGGCTACTCGGCCGATCCGGATGCCGACTGGCCGGTGCTCTACCTGCTCGCGGGCATCGGCGACAACCACACCGGCTGGATCACCTCGGGCCGCATCACCGAGCTCGCCAAGGACCTGCCGGCGATCATCGTGCTGCCGGAGAGCGGCAAGGGGTTCCTGATGGACTGGTGGCGAGGCGGGTCGCGGCGCGGGCCGAACTGGGGCCGCTACACGCTCGACGAGGTGGTGCCCGCCATCGAGTCGCGCTACCGGGTGCGGCCGGGCCGCCAGTGGCACACCATCGGCGGCATCTCCATGGGCGGCTACGGCGCGCTGCTGCTCGCCGGCCAGCTGCCGGGCTACTTCGGCAGCGTGGTCTCGTTGTCGGGGCTCGTCGACTCGCAGAGCCCAGAGGCGTACTTCGTGCTCCCGACCGACATGCGCGCCGGCTCGTACGAGGCCGTGTGGGGTCCTGTCGACGGCCCGTATGCGGTGGTCAACAACCCGATCAAGACGCCCGAGAACCTCGCGCACTCGCGGCTCTACCTCCACACCGGGCGGGCGCAGGTCGACACGAAGTTCGGCTTCAGCATCAAGCCGTGGACCGAGGGCTGGGCGATCGAGGCGTTCGCCTACGCCGAGAACCGCCGCTTCGACCGCCGGCTCCGCGAGCTCGGCATCCCCCACACCTACGTCGTGCGCATCGGCATCCACGACTGGCCCTATTGGCGCCGCGAGGTGCCGCGGGCCATCGCCTGGGGGCTGTTCGCCCCTCCGCCGTACGCCTCGGGCACCGCGGCGACCGACTGGACCTACCGGACGATGTCGCCCCACGGCAACGCCTGGGGCCTCGGGTTCGCTTTCGCCGAGCAGCCCCGCAGCGTCGTGACGCTCGCGCGGAGCGGCTCCACGCTCACGGCGTCCGGCAGCGGCACGATCACGATCAACCCCGGTGCGCTTGAGTGGGACACAAGCGGCGTGGGCAGCAAACCCGGATGCAGCTTCACGGCCACGCTGCCGTTCACGCGCACGCTGCCCGCGAGCTGCCTGTAGCGCAGGCCCCGCAGCTCTCGAGCTGCCGACCGTCCTTCCTGTCGGGTCATAGGCCGACAGGAAGGACGGTCGCCGCTCCGTGGGCGTCAGGCGTCGATCCCGCAGGCGTCGCGGAAGCGCACCGTGCGCTCGTCGACGCGGCCCTTGGGCGTGAGCAGCACCTTGGCGGCGTCGATGCGGCGCTGGCCGAGGCTGGTGATGTCGGCATCTGCGCGTTCGACGCCGAGCGCCATCACGCGGTAGGCCTGCGCGAGGTCGCCGTACGCCTTGAGCTGCTCGCTGGTCGACGTGAACTCCGCGCGGCACTCCGGGTCCTTGATCGCCGTGGTGGCGGCCTCAGAGAGCGCGGCGGTCGTTGTGGCGAGCGACTCGGTGTTCTGGGCGATGCGATCGAGGGCGCGGACGCACGACGCGCTCGGCTTGGCGCAGCGGTCGGGCAGGACGGAGGCGAGCTTCGCGTCGATCGCCGCGGGCTGGCAGCTGGCTTTGACGGCGACGAGCAGCGGGCTGGCTGGATCAAGCGGCTCGCACGCCTTGTAGAAGGCGGTGACGCGGGCGCCGCGCTGGTCCGGCGGGATGGCGGCGCTGTCGGTCGCGCTGATGCGCGCCTTCCAGGCGGTCGCGAGCTGGCCCTGCTGCACGTCGGACAGCCCCTCGAGTGGAGCGGGGTCGCCGCAGGCGGCGAGGGCCAGGAACGCAGCGGCGAGCGCTCCAGCTGCGCTGCGCCGCAGGGCGCGGCGGCCCCGCTGGGTGCTGCGGTGCTCTGCCGTCGGCTGCGCCGGACTCACGCGATCGCCGATCCCTTCCGTTGGTTGCACGCGCCGCACAGTAGCTGGAGATTCTGCTCGCTGGTCGCGCCGCCGAGTGCGACGGGGATCACGTGGTCGTACTGCAGGTCGAACTCAGCGCCGCAGCTGGTGCACCGCCCGCCGTCGCGCTGCCAGACCGCCAGGCGCAGGTCGCGCGGGATGCCGCGGCGCGAGGGCGGATTGATGCCGGCCGGGGCAGCGGCGCTTGCGCCCGTCGCCGACGCAGCGCGTGACGCCTGTCGCGCCCGCAGCGCGTGCGCCCGCTCGAGCTTGCGCTGGGCGCGGTCCTCGCGCTCGGTGAGAAGCGCAGCGACGTCGTCGGCGCTGAGTCCGCTCCGCTCGACGTAGACTATGCCGCCCGCCATCCACCAGGTGCGCGCGTCGTCGTCCTGCAGCACGGCGACGGGCCGCTGCTCCTGTTCGGCGAGCACCCGCTGCAGCTCGCCGCGGCTCAGGGTGCGGTCGCTCTCGAGCGTGCCCGTCCGGAAGACCCAGCGCCGCCGCAGGCGGCCGCCGACCTCCTCGAACCCGGCGTTCTCCACGGCGCGCAGCACCGGCGCAATGCAACCGCTCGGCCCGGACGCCGTGCAGGCGCGGCTGCAGCGGCGCGAACTTCCGTGGTTCAGTGTCGTTCGACGACCGCAGATGACGGGAGTTCGCCCGGCGGCGCGCCCCGCGCGCTACACCGAGTGCGTGCTGCTCGCCTGCGGCTCGGCCGGCGCGTGCGTCTCCGCGGCCTCCCGGCCGATGCGGTGCAGCTCCGCGCGCGGCAGCGGCGCGCGGCCAGCGGGCTGCTCGACGGGCACCAGCTCGGGCAGCTCCGCCAGCGGCCGCGAGACTGGCACGCCGACCGACACCGTGAGCTTCTCGCCCTCGTGGCGGAACTCGAGGGGGTCGCCCTCGACCAGCGTGTAGATCACCTCGTGGTGGTGCATCTCCATCTGCAGGCGCCGCCCGCGGACCTGCAGCTTGAACGCGATCCGCGACAGCGCCGGGGGCAGGCGCGGCGAGAAGCTGAGCTGGCCCTCGTGGTCGCGCAGACCGCCGAAGCCCGCCACGGCCGTCAGCCACGCGCCGGCCATCGATGCCACATGGAGGCCGTCGCGCGTATTGCCCGCGAGGTCCTCGAAGTCGATCAGCGCCGTCTCGGCGAAGTAGTCGTAGGCCAGCTCGACATGTCCGACCTCGGCGGCCACGATCGCCTGCACCGTCGCCGACAGCGAGGAGTCGCGGACGGTGATGGCCTCGTAGTAGGCGAAGTTGCGCGCCTTCTCCTCGGGCGTGAAGTGGTCGCCGCAAAGGTAGAGCGCGAGTACGAGGTCGGCCTGCTTGATGACCTGCGTGCGGTACAGCTCGAAGTACGGGTGGTGCAGCATCAGCGGGTACTCATCCGCAGGCGTGCCCTCAAAGTCCCACACCTCGTGGTGCGTGAAGTTGCTGGCCTGCTGGTAGATGCCGAGGTGGTCGTCGTACGGCACCGTCATCGCGTCGGCGGCCTTGCGCCAGCGGGCGATCTCCTCAGGAGTCACTTCGAACGCCGCGGCGAGATCTTCGTGCCGCTCCGCTGCCGATGCGGCCCACCGCAGGTTGCGCTGCGCCATCAGGTTGGTGAAGACGTTGTTGTCAGCGATCGCCGAGTACTCGTCTGGACCCGTCACGCCGTCGATGCGGAAGGCGCCGCCCGCGCCGTGGTCGTGGTGCCCGAGCGACTGCCACATGCGCGCGGTCTCGATCAGCAGCTCGACGCCGACCTCGCGCTCGAACTCGTCGTCGCCCGTCATCGTGCGGTAGCGCTCGACGGCCGCGGCGATGTCGGCGCACAGGTGAAACGCGGCGGTGCCGGCTGGCCAATACCCGGAGCACTCCTCGCCGCTGATCGTGCGCCACGGGAACGCCGCGCCGCGCAGGCCGAGCTCGGTGGCGCGCGTCTTGGCCCGGTCGAGCGTGGAATGGCGCCAGCGCAGGGCGTCAGCGGCCGCGTTCGGCACGGTGTAGGTGAGCACGGGGAGGATGTAGGTCTCGGCGTCCCAGAACGCGTGGCCGTCGTAACCGGGGCCGGTCAGGCCCTTGGCGCCGATGCCGCGGCGCTCGGCGCGAGCCGCCGCCTGCAGCGTCTGGAACTGCGCGAAGCGCACGGCGCGCTGCAGCTCGTCGTCGCCGTCGATCTCGATGTCGGCGCGCGACCAGTAGTCGTCGAGGTACTCGCGCTGGCCGCTGAGCAGGCCGTCCCAACCCGTCGAGCGGGCGGCCGCAAGCGCGGCGATCACCTGGTCGCGGACCGACGGCATCGAGCGCTTGCTCGACCAGCCGTACGACAGGTACTTCGTGAGCCGCAAGACCTCGCCAGGCTGCAGCTCCGTCGCTGCCGTGAGGCGGGCGATGTCGCCCCAGGCTTCGATCGAGGTGTCGATGCGGCCGGGCGCATCGAGCTCGTGGTCCATGCCCGATGCCATCCGCAGGCCGCTCGCGCGCAGCCGGTGCGCGAGGACTCCGCGTTTGTCGTAACACGAGTGCTCCTCGCTCACGAGCGGGGCGGCCAGGGCGGCTGCGGCGCGCGGGTCCTTGCTCTGCGCCGGCAGCGGCTCGTTGGCCACGAGCTCGGACTGCACGACGACCTGGGCCTTGTCGCCGATCGGCTCGACCTCGAAGCAGATCGCGGCGACCGCGCGCTGCACGAACGACACCAGGCGCGTTGAGCGCACGACTACGCCCTGCCCGGCCGGCGAGCGCCACTCGACTTCGCGGCGCAGCACGCCGGCGCGCAGGTCGAGCTCGCGCTCGTGCCGCACGACGGTGCCGTAACGCAGGTCGAACGGCTCGTCGTCGACGAGCAGGCGGATGATCTTGCCGTTCGTCACGTTGACGATCGTCTGGCCGTCCTCCGGGTAGCCGTAGCCCGCCTCGGCATGCGGCAGCGGGCGCGTCTCGTAGAAGCCGTTGAGGTAGCTCCCCGGGATCACATGCGGCTCACCCTCATCGAGGTTCGCGCGCAGGCCGATGTGGCCGTTTGCGAGGGCGAAGAGCGACTCGCTGCGGGCGAGGACCGCCTCGTCGAACCGTTCCTCCCGGAGGGTCCAGGGACCGCCGGTGTAGATCGGCTCATCGGCGAGGTTCGGCAGAGACGGCGGGTTCACGCGGCTGGGGTCCTGGGGTGGTGGAGGGGGAAGGTGAAAGGGCGGGACGTGTGGCGCAGGGTATGCGGCGCGGCGGGCGACTGCGGCCGGCTCAGCTGGCCAGCAGATCGGCGAGGTCGTCGACGACGAGCGTGGCCCCGGCTTCGCGGAGCGCTTCTGGCTGGCCGCCGCGGTCGACGCCGATGACGACGCGGAAGTTGCCGGCGGCTCCCGAGCGCACCCCGCTGAGGGCGTCCTCGAACACGGCAGCGGAGTCTGGCGTCGCGCCGAGGCGGCGCGCGGCCTCCAGGAACATGTCCGGCGCGGGCTTGCCCTTGATGCCCTCTTCGGCGGCGACCGCGCCGTCGACGCGCTCGTCGATGAAGTGGTCGAGCTTCGCGGCTCGCAGGACCGCGGCGGCGTTGGCGCTCGACGACACCACCGCCGTGTTCAGACCCGCGTCTCGCACGGCCTCGAGGTACCGGACCGAGCCTTCAAACGGCTCAACCCCGTCGGTCTCGATGATCCGCTGCACGGCGTCGTTCTTGCGATCGCCGAGGCCGATGATCGAGTAGACCGACGCGTCGTCGCCCGGCGCGCCCTCCGGCGGATGCAGCCCCCGGGACGCGAGAAAGTCGCGGACACCGTCGTAGCGCGGCTTGCCGTCGACCCACTGCAGATAGTCGGCGACCTCGTCGAACGGGCGGCTGTCGACGCCGTCCTCGCCGGCATGCGCCGCGAGCACCTCATCGAACATCTCTTTCCAGGCGGCTGCATGCACCTCGGCGGTCTTCGTCAGGACCCCGTCGAGGTCGAAGAGCAAGGCCGTGATGCCGTCAGGAAGTCCAAGCACGGTTCGCAGGCTAGGGCGGCCTGCGTCTGAGCGCAACGGCCAAAAGTCTGACTCCTCCGGTCGCCGCGGAGCAGGCGGGTGGCCGGGGCCGGTAGGCTTGCCCGCGGTCGGTGGCGGCATTGAAGGTGCAAGCCCCGTGACGCCGGTTCGCTAACCAGGTCAGGTCCGAGAGGAAGCAGCCTCCCGCGGTCCCCGGCGGGCACGGACTGTTTGCACTGGAGCTGCCACCGGCCACCTTTTTTCGGCCCCACCTGGCGGGTCGGCTTCGTCGACCGTTCGGCCGTCAGCCGCAGCTGGCGGCCAGCTGCCAGCGCGTGGTGCGGTCGCGCACTTCGTAGCCCGGCGGCGGCTGCGGGATCGCGCGGTCGCGGTCGCGGGCGTCGAGGATGAACGCGTCGGCGGCGTCCTGCGACGACGGCAGCAGGTAGGTGCCGCGCGCCGGGATCGGGCTGTCCTGCGCCGTGACCACGTCGCGCGCAGGCTTGCCGGTCCACAGCACCACGAGCGGGACGGCTCGGCGGTTCGGCACGATGATCGGCCCGCACGGCACCTCGCGCGTGAGCGCCTCGAGCTCGGTCACCGTGAGCTGCTGCTCGGAGAGCGACGACTGCAGGCGGTCGATCCGGCGGGCCTGCGCCGGGGCGAGCGCGAGGAGCCCGGCGGCCAGCGCAGCCGCGCCGACGGCCCAGATCCGCCCGACCGGGATGGACTCGTCGTTGCGCCAGCCCGTAAGCGCGTAGGCGGCGCAGAGGCAGCCCGCCGCGCCCAGCGGCAGCAGGTAGCGCACGAGCACGGGCAGCCCGCCGACGGCGACGAGCGCGAACGCGGCGGCAGCCGCAGCGGTCGCCGCCGCCACGACCTTGGCTTTGGGGTGGTTGCCGCGCAGCAGCAGGGCGGCGCCCGCGGCGGCGCCGAGCAAGATCTCCCAGCGCAGGATCTCTCCGATCCGGCGGGGTGCGACGTTGACGAGCCCGCTGAGGCCGGTCGGGCGATCGAGCCGCTCGGTGCCGGCGCGCGTCCCGCGGAACGAGAACAGGACGTCGCCGGTCAGCAGCAGGTCGGTGAGGCCCCACAGCAGCGGCCCGCCAGCTGCGAGGGCCAGCCACAGCACCTGCGTGCGGCGGCCGGGGAACTCCCCGAACGCGAGCCACACGAGGTAGCCGATCGACAGCAGCCACGCCTCCGGGCGCAGCAGGCCCGCCAGGAGCAGCAGCCCGAGCACCGGCGTGCCAGCCCGCGGCCGGCCGAGCTCGATGGCGAGCGCGCCGAGCAGCAGGGCGAGGTACGGCAGGTCGAGATAGGCGCGCAGGCCATAGGACAAGACCGGTTCGCGGGTCACGAGCAGCACCGCGGCGACGGCCGCTGCGGCACCCCCGACCGACCGCGTCGCCACGAGGCCGAGCAGGACGACGCAGGCCGCCGTGGCGACGTAACCCAGATACGCCAGCAGCGACAGCGCCGCGGGCGACGCAGACCCGAGCACCGGCGCGGTGGCGATCCCGAAGAGCGTCAGCAGCGGATGTGGCGTCGGAGCGCCTGGCACGGTCATGTCCGGCAGGGCGCCGTGCAACAGCTCCTTGCCCCACAGGAGCCCGTAGAGGGTGTCGTAGTTGACGACGGCGGCGTGGCCCATGACCAGCCACAGCACGGTCGCGAGCGCAAGCGTCAGCGTCGGGACGGCGAGGCGCGCAGGCACGGGGGGACCCTATCCAGCGGCTCGCCCGGCGACGCCGATGGGTCTGCACGGCCTCTTGCATAGACTGGGGGACTCGTGTCTGCGCCCTCGCTCTACCGCCGCCACCGGCCCCGCACGTTCGATGACGTGGTGGGCCAGGACCATGTGGTCCGCACGCTTCGCAATGCCGTCGAGCAGGGCAAGGTGCACCACGCTTACCTGTTTGTGGGTTCGCGGGGCACGGGCAAGACCTCGATGGCCAAGATCCTCGCGTCCTGCCTGGACTGCGAACACGGCCCGACGGCGAACCCGTGCGGCGAGTGCGAGAGCTGCCTGTCGATCCAGCGCGCGACCTCGCTCGACGTGGTCGAGATGGACGCCGCCTCGAACAACTCCGTCGATGACGTCCGCGAGCTGCGCGACCGCGTGCAGACCGCGCCGAGCGGCGGACGCTGGCGGGTCTACATCCTCGATGAGGCCCACATGCTCACCACGCAGGCGTGGAACGCGCTCCTCAAGACGCTCGAGGAGCCGCCGCCGCAGACCGTCTTCGTGCTGGCCACGACCGAGGCGCACAAGGTGCTGCCGACGGTCGTCGACCGCACGCACCGCTTCGACTTCACCCGGCCGACGGGCGAGCAGATCTCGCGTGTGCTGTCGCGCGTGGCCGACAAGGAAGGCTTGACCGTCACCGATGGCGCGCTGGGCCTGGTCGCCCGCAACGCCAACGGCTCCTTCCGCGACGCGCTCGGCACGCTCGAGCAGCTGGTCACCTACGCGGGCACGACCGTCACCGAGGAGGACGCCGTCACGGTGCTCGGCATCGGCGACGACGCCCAGGTCTTCGGCGCCGTCGATGCCGTGATCGAGGGCGACCCCGGCCGCGTGCTGCGGGTCGTGCAGGAGGTGGCCTCGCACGGCCGCGACCTCGGCTCGTACGCCCGTGAGCTCGAGCGCCACGCGCGCGACCTGCTCGTCTGCTGCATCCTCGGCGGCGTTCCGCCCGAGGTGCGCCTCACCGCCGACCGGGACGCCGCGCTCGACGCGCAGGCCCGCCGGATCGGCCGCGACCAGGCCACGCGCCTGCTGGAGCTGATGGCCGACGCCCTCACCGCCACGCGCGACGGTGCCGACGGCCGCGCGATGCTGGAGCTCGCGCTGGTGAAGGCGGCCGACCCGGC
>JAEYAL010000038.1 GCA_023404805.1 Actinomycetes bacterium
TAACGGTCCTAAGGTAGCGAAATTCCTTGTCGGGTAAGTTCCGACCTGCACGAATGGCGTAACGACTTGGACGCTGTCTCAACGAGGGGCTCGGTGAAATTGCAGTCTCGGTGAAGATGCCGAGTACTCGCAGCTAGACGGAAAGACCCCGTGAACCTTTACTGCACCCTGGTATTGGCATTCGATCCATTTCGCTCAGGATAGGTGGGAGACGTTGAAGCATCGGCTGCGGCTGGTGTGGAGTCATCCTTGAGATACCACCCTTGATGTATTGGATGTCTAACTGGTTACCGTGATCCGGTGCCGGAACAGTGCCAGGCGGGTAGTTTGACTGGGGCGGTCGCCTCCTAAAATGTAACGGAGGCGCGCAAAGGTTCCCTCAGTACGGTCGGAAATCGTACGTAGAGTGTAAAAGCAATAAGGGAGCTTGACTGCGAGACTGACAAGTCGAGCAGGTGCGAAAGCAGGCTTTAGTGATCCGGCGGTAGCAAGTGGAAGCGCCGTCGCTCAACGGATAAAAGGTACTCCGGGGATAACAGGCTTATCGGGCCCAAGAGTCCACATCGACGGCCCGGTTTGGCACCTCGATGTCGGCTCGTCGCATCCTGGGGCTGGAGTAGGTCCCAAGGGTTGGGCTGTTCGCCCATTAAAGCGGTACGCGAGCTGGGTTCAGAACGTCGCGAGACAGTTCGGTCCCTATCTGCTGTGAGCGTTGGAAAATTGAGAGGAGTTGCCCCTAGTACGAGAGGACCGGGGTGAACAGGCCTCTAGTGTATCTGTTGTCCTGCTAAGGGCACCGCAGATTAGCCACGCCTGGATTGGATAACCGCTGAAAGCATCTAAGCGGGAAGCCAACCTCAAGATGAATTTTCCCATCCCTTCAAGGGAGTAAGAGCCCAGGGAGACTACCTGGTTGATAGGCCGCAGTTGTAAGTGGAGTAATCCACTCAGACGAGCGGTACTAATTGCTCGAGGGCTTGATGGATATTTTTATACCTGTGATATATCAATGTGTTGCTGTGTAGTTTTGAAGGGTCGCCAGGATCCTCAACATTTTCCGGTGGTAACTGCGTGGGGGAAATACCTTTTCCCATTCCGAACAGAGCAGTCAAGCCCCACAGCGCCGATGGTACTTGGCCCGCAAGGGCCCGGGAGAGTAGGTCGCCGCCGGTTTAACTTCACAGAACAGCCGCTCCCTTCGGGGGCGGCTTTTTCTGTTTCTGGGCAAGTCGGGCGATGGCTCACGGAGTCAGCCTCCCTTCCAGGTTCGGGCTTCCTGCTCTTTCGGCTTCGTGCTCTGTCGGCTTGCTGCTGTGTCGCTTCCTGCTGTTTCGGCGTCCAGGTCTTCGGCCGATGGAGCCTGCGCGAACGGCCCTTTCGGCCGTCCCTCTGAGGGCGGCTTCTCGTGCTCGGGGTAGCCAAAGCCTGGGCTGGCTGGCGGTTCCAGAAGCCCAACGGTACGCCGGTTTGGGCTGCGTGACCACGGGCATATTCGCTCAGATCGCCGCTATGGGCTTCTGGGTCACGCTTTGGCCTTCGGCACTCCGGGGTCGTCCCCCGTCGGCCGCGCAACACCCACTTTGAAACGGACCGCGGGCCGTTTGTGTCTACAGCGCTCAGGGCCGCTGCGGCGTTGGCGGGGTGGTCGGCTGGGCTACACAGGTTGTGTATCGGAGGCGACCGGCCCTTGCGGCGTCGGCGGGGTGGTCGGCTGGGCTACACACCGGCCTCCGCGCTCTGGCCGTGAGCCCTGCCGTGATGCAGGCGCTCGGCCGTCCTGGCGCATCCGCTCGGTGGTTCGCGGAGACGCGATGCGCGTTCTCGGAGCCTTTGCCCCGTTACAACCGGCCGGAGATTCCGAGAACGGCTGGCGGCCGTGTGGCGCTGGGGTTCCCAGAACGTTTACCCCGCTGCAGCCGGCCGGAGGTTCCGAGAGCGGCTGGCGGTCGTGTGGCGCGCGGGTTCCCGGAGCGTTCCGGCCGAGGGCGCAAGCTTTGGCTCAGGCGGTGGGGTGGGTCTTCGCGACCGGTCCGCCCGCTTTTGGCTCAGGCGGTGTGCTGCGCTTCCGCGACGAGGCAGCGCTGCGGGGCGCGGGCTGCGCGGCCGGGGCGGCGGTCACGCAGGAACGTGCGGCGCGGGGTCGAAGCATCAGCGCAGAGCAGCGACGCATCGTGGCACGCACGGGCGGCGCGAGGCACCGAGCGGTGCGGATTGCCAAGGCCCGTCGGACGGCCCGGCGTCGGTTGCTCAGAAGCGAACATGTGTTCTACCGTACGTCCTTCTCCGGACGGATGGGGCCCCTTGCAGGAAGACTTGCAAGATGGGGCACAGATGTTCGGTCGGAGCGGATCTTCGCTCCCCGCGTTCTGGCTGCCATGTCACCGGCGGGCGGCGGCAAGCACTCGCGCCCAGCGTCGATGCGGTGAGCGGCTGAGGCGCGCGGCTCGGTTCAGGGGCCTGGTGGGCGGCAGCGCTGTGTGGGACAGGTCCGGCTCGGATGCCGGTGGTGCGCCTGCAGTTGCGAAATTCCCGCGCAGAGCGGGCTTCTCTTGACGGAGATTCGTCTGGGGAGGCAGGTCTGGCCGCGGGGTGAGCGAAGGCCGGAGACCTCATGACTGTTACCCTTGCCGAGCCGCGCGGCGAAAGCCCAGCGACGGCACCTGCCCCTCGTATGGAGAAGTTCGTCATCCAAGGCGGGGTGCCGCTCGGCGGCACCGTCCGCGCTGCTGGCAACAAGAACGGCGCACTGCCGATTCTGGCCGCTTCGCTGCTCACCGCAGAGGATGTCGTGATCGGCAACGTCCCCCGTATCCGGGACTGCCAGGCGCTCCTCGATCTGCTCGCTGATCTCGGCGTCCGCGTCGAATGGACCGGGCCGAACGAGGTCACGCTCAACGCGTCCGCGGTCGATGGCGACCACGTCACGCTCGACCAGGACCTCGCCGAAGCGATCCGCGCGTCGTTCCTGCTCGCCGGCCCGCTGCTCGCGCGCTTCGGCCGCGCCGTGATGCCGCCGCCCGGCGGCGACGTGATCGGCCGCCGCCGCCTCGATCCGCACCTCGACGCCTTCGAGGCGCTCGGCGCGACCTACGAGCACGGGCGCGAGATCGAGCTCACTGCCACGGGTGGCGCGCTGCGAGCTGGCGAAGTCTTCATGGACGAGCCCTCGGTCATGGCGACCGAGAACGCCCTGCTTGCCGCGGCGCTCACGCCTGGCATCACCACCATCGGCAACGCGGCCTGCGAGCCGCACGTCCAGGACCTCGCGCGCATGCTGGTGAAGATGGGCGCCGAGATCCAGGGCATCGGCTCGAACGTCATCGTCGTCCACGGCAAGAGCGAACTGGGCGGTTGCCGCCACGAGGTGGGCCCCGACCACATCGAGATCGGCTCCTTCATGGCACTGGCAGGCGTGACGGGCGGCGAGCTCCGCATCGAGCGCGTCGACCACGACGACCTGCGGATGATCAAGCTGGCCTTCGAGAAGCTGGGCCTGCGCAGCGTCGCCGACGGCGACGACCTGATCGTGCCCGGCGACCAGCAGCTGATCGCCAAGCGCGACGTCGGCGAACACAAGATGAAGGTCCAGGACGGCCCGTGGCCCGCGTTCCCGGCCGACCTCACCTCGATCGCTGTCGCGCTCGCCACCCAGTGCTCCGGCTCTGTGCTGATCCACGAGTGGATGTTCGAGAACCGCCTCGTCTTCACCGACAAGCTCGTCCTCATGGGCGCCGACATCACGCTGTGCGACCCGCACCGCGCGATCGTGAACGGCCCGGCGCGCCTGCGCGGCCAGCGCGTGGAGTCTCCGGACATCCGCGCCGGCATGGCGATGCTGATCGCCGCAGCGTGCGCCGAGGGCGAGTCGCAGATCTACAACATCCGCCAGATCGACCGCGGCTACGAGCGCATCGACGAGCGCCTCCAGGGCCTCGGCATGCAGATCGAACGCAAGCCCGTTTAAAGGACCGATGGCCCGCTCCCTCGAACCCGCCACGGCCGCCCGCGCCGGCGATGTCGTCCGCCTTCCGCCTGGAAGCCGCGACGTCCTGCCCGAAGAGGCACGCGAGCTCCGCGCGATCTCCGAAGGCGTGCGCGGAGTGTTCGAGGAAGCCGGCTACGGCGAAGTCAAAACGCCGACGCTCGAGTACGCCGACGTGCTTGCCCGCGGCGACGTCGGCGAGGTCACCCCGACCTACCGGCTCGTCGACGACCGCGGCGCCTGGCTCGCGCTGCGCAGCGACATGACCGTGCCGATCGCGCGCGTCGCCGCGACGCGCTACCCGGCCGACAGCGAGCCGCTGCGCTTCTGGTACGACCGCATCGCCTACCAGCCGGTCCCTGCGCTCCAGGGCCGTGCCCATGAGGTGCAGCAGGTCGGCGTCGAGCTGATCGGCGTCGAAGGCGGCGACGGCGACCGCGAAGTGCTCCAGCTCGCCGCTGCGGCGCTCGATGCCGTCCAGCTCGCGGACGCGCGCCTCGTCGTCGGCGACGCGCGGCTCAGCGAGACGCTCTTGCGCGGCGCAGGCCTCGGCGACGACGCGATCGCCGCGGCGCACGACGCGCTCGCCGGAGGGCAGTTCGTCGCGCTCGAGCAGGTCCTCTCCGATGGCGGGCTGTCCGGCGACGACCTCGACGAGGTGGTCGGCCTGCTGCGGATGCGCGGCCCTGCCGACGTGCTCGCCGAGCACGCCCGCGACCTCGACATCCACGCGGCCGAGCTGGCGCAGACCATCGCCTCGCTGCCGCCGGAGGTGCGCGCGCGGGTGATCGTCGACGTCGGCCTCGTACGCAACCTCGGCTACTACTCGGGCCTCGTCTTCGACGTCGTGCATCCGGCGCTCGGCGAGCCGCTCGGGGGCGGTGGCCGCTACGACGGCCTGGTCGGCCGCTTTGGCGCCGACCGCCCGGCCGTGGGCTTCGCGCTGGCCGTGGATCTCGTCCACCGCGCTCAGACCCTCGGCGGTGCCGCATGACCCGCTTCGATGGCATCAACTTCGCCGTCCCGCGCGGCGCGATGTTCGAGGACACCCTCGACGTGCTCGACGCCATCGGCATCGACACGTCGATCGTGCGCGAGCAAGAGCGGCGCCTGTACTTCCCGGAGCTCGGGATCATCACGATGCGCCCGTCCGACGTGCCGACGTACGTCGAGTCCGGTGCGGCCGCGATGGGCATCACCGGCAAGGACGTCCTCCTCGAGCACCCCGGCCGCAAGGTCGTCGAGCTCGCCGACCTGAACTACGCCGGCGCCCGCATGATCTTGGCGACGCTCGACGGCGTCGACCCGACGATCGAGCAGCAGCGCCGCATGGGCCGCGTCCGCGTCGCGACGAAGTACATCCACACCGCCACGGAGTACTTCCAGGCGACCGGCCGCCAGGCTGAGCTCGTCGAGGTGAAGGGCTCCGTGGAGCTCGCGCCGCTCACGGGGATGGTCGACGCGATCGTCGACCTCACCGCCACCGGCACCACGCTGAAGGCCAACGGCCTGGTGGAGCGCGAGGAGATCTACACGACGACCGCGCGGCTGATCGCCAACCCGGTCGCCAGCGCCCTCTCCGCAGAGACCGTCGACGACATCACGCGCCGGCTTCGCGAAGTCACGGCTCGCGCGTGAGCGCCGAGCTGCCGATCCAGCGCTTCGACGGGGCTGACCCGGCCGCCGTCGCCCGCGCGCTGCGGGTCGCTGGCTCGACGCCGGCCGGCGTCCGGGACGCCGTCGCCGACATCATCGGGACGGTCGAGCGCGGGGGAGACGCCGCGCTGCTCGACTACGTCAGCCGCTTCGACCTCGATGGCAAGGCGATCGGCGCGGTGCGCGTGCCCTCAGAGGCGCTCGACCCGGGCCTGCTCCCGGCTGACGTGCGCGCCGGGTTGGAAACCGCCATCGCCAACGTCGCGATCGTCGCCGACGCCGGCGTGAGCGAGCGCGTCCACGTCGATCTCCCGCAAGGGCACTCGGTCGACCTGCGCGAGGTGCCGGTCCGCAGCGCGGCGATCTACGCGCCCGGCGGCCAGGCCGCCTACCCGTCGACGATCGTGATGGGCGTCGTAACGGCCCGTGCCGCCGGCGTGGAGCGGATCTGCGTGCTCACGCCACCGCCGGTGTCGGATGTCGTGCTCGGGACCGCGGCGCTCTGCGGGGTCGACGAGGTCTACGCGATGGGCGGCGCCCACGGTGTCGCGGCCCTGGCGCTCGGCACCGAGACGATCGAGCGCGTGGACGTGATCGCCGGGCCCGGCAGCGTGTGGGCGCAGGAAGCCAAGCGCCAGCTGGCCGACCGCGTCGGCATCGACGGCTACTACGGCCCGAGCGACCTCGCGATCGCCGCTAGCGCCGGCGCTCCGGTCGAGCTCGTCGCGCTGGACCTGCTCGCCCAGGGTGAGCACGGCGGCCTGAGCACCGTGCTGCTCGCCTCCGAGAGCGCGGAGTTCCTCGACGCCGTGGACGCCAAGCTCCGCGAACTCGCGACGGACGACTGGCCGCGCCCCGCAGCCGTCGCGCTCGTGCACTGCGAGAGCCCGCGCGCGGCGCTCGCCGTCTGCGAGGCGTACGCGCCCGAGCACCTGCAGCTCGTCGGCACCGATGCGGAGAAGCTCGCACGCGAAGTCCGCAGCGCCGGCTGCCTGCTCGTCGGGCCTGGCAGCGCCACCGCCTTCGGCGACTACGTGGCCGGCTCCAACCACTGCCTGCCCACCGCTGGCTCGGCGCGGTTCGCGTCGGGGCTCTCGACGCGCGTGTTCCGGCGCCGGATGAGCGAGGTCCGGATCGGCGCCGACGCCGCCGCCACGCTCGCGTGGCTCGGCGTCCCCGTGGCGCAGAGCGAGGGCTTCCCCTGGCACGCCAGGTCGATGGCCGCTCGAATGCGGCAGGATGACGAGTAGACCTTCCGATGGCACGCACCGCTGAGATCACCCGCACCACCGGCGAGACCGACATCCGGCTCTCGCTCGACCTCGACGGCTCGGGCGCTGGCACGCGCACGACCGGCGTCGGGTTCTTCGACCACATGCTCGACCTCTTCGCCCGGCACGGGCTGATCGACCTCGACGTGACGACCACGGGCGACACCGAGACCGGCTCCCACCACACGGTGGAGGACACCGGCATCGTGCTCGGCCAGGCCGTGTCCGAAGCGCTGGGCGACCGCTCCGGCATCACGCGCTACGGCCAGGCGACCATCCCGATGGACGAGACGCTCGCGCGCTGCGCGATCGACCTCTCCGGCCGCCCGTTCACGGCGGTCAACGCACCGCAGCTCCCGCATGGCGTGACCGGCGGCTTCGAGCACGAGCTGCTCGAGGAGTTCATCCGCGCGTTCGCGAACGGCGCCCGGGCGACCGTGCACGTCGACATCCTCGCGGGCACGAACGCCCACCACATCATCGAGGGGGCGTTCAAGGCCCTGGCGCGCGCCGTGCGCCAGGCCGTCGCGATCGACCCCCGCGAAAGCGGCATCCCGTCGACGAAGGGCTCGCTCTGAGCCAGCCAGCCGTCGACGAGATCGCGACCGTCGCGCTCGTCGACCTCGGCCTCGGCAACCGCCGCTCGGTCGAGAAGGCGCTTGAGCGCGTCGGCGCGCGCGTGGTCCGCACCGACGACCCAGACCGCCTCGCTGAGGCGGACGGCCTCGTGCTGCCCGGCGTCGGCGCGTTCGCCGAAGCGATGAAGCGGCTGCGGGCCAAGGGCCTCGACACCGCAGTGCGCGAGCTTGCGGGCCCGGGCGGCGGGAAGCCGTTCATCGGCCTGTGCCTCGGCATGCAGCTGCTCTTCGACGGATCCGACGAGCTCGGCGGCGACACCGGCCTCGGACTGCTCGGCGGCTGGATCCGCCAGCTCGACACGCACGGCCAGAAGCTGCCGCACATCGGCTGGAACGGCCTCACCGTGCGCCAGCCGGAGCACCCGCTCGTGGCTGGTCTGCCGGATCCGCTGCCGCTCTACCACGTGCACTCGTTCGTCGCCGACCCCGCCGACCAGGGCATCGTGCTCGCCGAAGGCCACTACGGCGCGACCTTCCCGTCGGTCGTGGCCCAAGGCAACGTGTACGGCGCCCAGTGCCACCCGGAGAAAAGCTCGCGCGACGGGCTCGGCCTCCTCAAGAACTTCGTCACCATCTGCGCCCAGGGGCAGTCATGAACCTCTACCCAGCGATCGACATCCGCGGCGGCCGCGCCGTCCGCCTGCGCAAGGGCGACTTCGACGCCGAGACCGCCTACGACGCCGACCCCCTCGACGCCGCCAAGCGGTGGGTCGACGGCGGCGCCAAGTGGCTCCATGTCGTCGATCTCGACGGCGCCAAGGACGGCGAGCAGGCCAACGCCGCGCACCTGGAGCGGATCGCCGGCCTCGGCGTGCCGGTGCAGACCGGCGGCGGGTTGCGCTCGGCCGAGGCCGTACGGGCCGCCTTCGACCGCGGCGTCTCCCGCGTGATCCTCGGGACGGCAGCCCTGGAGACGCCCGAGCTCGTGGACGAACTGGTCGCCGCGCACGGCGGCGACAAGATCGTGGTGTCGCTCGACGCGAAGGACGGCCTCGTGACGACGCGCGGCTGGGTCCACACGACCGACCAGACCGTGGCCTCGGTGGCGACCTCGCTGGCGGCGCAGGGGGTCAAGCGGATCGTCTTCACCGACGTCAACCGCGACGGCATGGGCGAGGGCACCGACCTCACCGGCATGCAGGAGCTGCTGGCGCTCGACGCCGTCGACGTGATCGCGTCCGGTGGCATCGGCTCGCTCGCCGACATCCAGGCGCTGGTCGACCTGCAGCACCCGCGCATCGACGGCGTGATCGTCGGCAAGGCGCTCTACGAGGGCCAGGTCGACGTGCCATCCGCACTGGCCGTCGTGGCGTAAACCTCGCGCGACAGCTTGTTCTGCACCGCACAGCTTTTTCTGCGCGGTTCTCCTAGCCTCTTCGCCGTGCACCTCAAGCGCGTCATCCCCTGCCTCGACGTGACCGACGGCCGCGTCGTGAAGGGCGTCAACTTCGTCGGGCTCCGCGACGCCGGCGACCCCGTCGAGCTGGCGGCCCGCTACGACGCCGAGGGCGCCGACGAGGTCGTCTTCCTCGACATCACCGCGACCTCGGACGCCCGAGAGACGGTCGTCGACCTCGCGCGGCGCGCCGCCGACGAGCTCTTCATCCCGTTCACGATCGGCGGCGGCATCCGCTCCGTCGAAGACGCCCAGGCCGTGCTCGACGCCGGGGCCGACAAGGTCGGCGTCAACAGCGCGGCCGTCAAAGACCCCGACCTGATCAACCGCATGGCGGCCGTGTTCGGCGCGCAGTGCGTCGTGCTGGCCGTCGATGCCCGCCGCAAGGACGACGGAGACGGCTGGGAGGTCTACGTCGCTGGCGGCCGGACCGCGACCGGCCGCGACGCCATCGAGTGGATCAGGGAAGGCGTGGAGCGCGGCGCCGGCGAGATCCTGCTCACGAGCATGGACCGCGACGGAACCAAGGACGGCTACGACCTCGAGCTCGTCCGCCTCGCCAGCGACGCCGTGCCGGTGCCGATCATCGCCTCTGGCGGCGTCGGGAACCTCGAGCACCTCGTCGAAGGGCTGCAGGCCGGCGCCGACGCCGTGCTCGCAGCGTCGATCTTCCACTTCGGCGAGTACACCGTGCACGAGGCCAAGGACGCGCTCGTGGCGGCCGGCGTCCCCGCGCGGCTCGTCTGAGGCTTCGACGGGCCGAGCGGCACCGCTGCGCGGACCGATGCCCGTCGCCGTTACGGCGTCGGCGTGAAGCCCTCGTTGAAGATCGAGCGGCCGCTCGAAGGCGCGCGCGGCGCTGGTGGCGCCGCAGGCTCTCGTTCCGGCGTCGACGCAGGCGTGGTGCCGACCTCGCCGCGCGCCTCGCGGGCTTCCTTGTGGCGCTGCCACGCCGGCTTCTTCGACTCGACCGGATCGGTCGACGGCGGCACGGGCGACTCGCCGCGCTCGAACCGCACGCCGGTGCCGTCGAGGGCGTAGAGCGTCGTCGAACCGTTCAGATAGATCCGCCGACCGTCGGAGATCACGGCCGTGAACGAGCCGCGGTCCGTGCGGTAGCGGACGAGCCCATCCGAAGCCCGCAGGGCGAAGGTGCGCTTGCGGCCGAGGCTGGCGATCCAGAGGGTGTCGCCGACGAGCGTCGCCGAGCCCGACACCTTGCCGCCGAGCCCGCGTGACCAGCGGACACGGCCGTTCCTGGCGTCGAGCGCGTAGACCTTGCCGTCGTAGGAGCCGACGAAGATCGTCGGGCGCCCACCAGGTGAGCCGACCGCGGGCGAGCCGTAGACGTAGTTGCCGGTCTTCGCCCGCCACGCGGTCTTGCCGTCCTTGGTCGACAGCGAGTAGACGCCGCCGTCGGTGCTCCCGATGTAGAGCCGCCCGAACGCGATCGCCGGCGTGGAGTAGAACGACCCGGCTCGCAGGCTGAGGCCGCCGGCCTTCGGGCGCTTGACCCACAGGATCTTGCCGTCGGTGCGGCGGAAGGCGTAGATGCGGCCGCTGTAGTCGCCGACGAACAGCTTGCCGCCGCTCATCGCGACCGCGCCCTTGACCTTGCCCTCGGTCGACGTGCGCCACCGCTGCGCGCCGTCCTTCGTGCGCAGCGAATAGACGTTGCCGCCCTCCGTGCCGAAATAGACCCGGTCGCGGAAGAGCAGCGGCGAGGACTCGGTGCGGTCGCGCAGGTTGTGGGTCCAGAGCGTCCGGCCGTACTCGGCGTCGACCGCGACGACCTTGCCGGCTTTGATGCCCTTCCCGCGCTGCATGATCGACACGAAGATGCGGTTGTTGCTGCACGCCGGCGACGACGCGGCCAGCGCCCCGAGCTTGCGCTTCCACACGCCGACGCCCGTGCGGCGCGACATCTTGATCAGCACGCCGTCGTTGCGCAGGAGGTAGAGCGAGCGGCCGCAGCTCACGGGCGTGAACTCGAGCAGGACGCTGCCGCGGCGCACCCAGACGGTGCGGTAGGGCGGGTGGAGCTGCTTGGCGACCTTCAGCGCGTGCGTGCGCTGCGGGTTCCCGCCGAAGATCGGCCAGCGGAAGCCGTCGTCGGCGGGATGGCCCTTCGGGATCTCCTGCACGCCCTCGGATTCCGTCACGTCGGCGCCGGTGAAGGACGCGGACGGGTCGACGTCGTCGCCCGAATGGCTCAGGATCAATACGGAGGCAGCGGCGATCGCCAGCAACAAGCCTGCGATCGCGGCAGGCCAGCGGGCAGGGAGGCGCCGAGCGCGTGGCTGGGCCGTCGGCGCGTCGTCAGGCGTCGGCATCGGCGGTCGATGCTACGGCAGCAGGCGGCCGACCAGGCTCGGTTCGGCGCGCACGCGGCCGGCGGCCTGAGCCGGCGAAGATGCGGGGGTGACCTCGCATGCGCTCCAGCTCGACCCGGCCGACGGACCGGCCCTGCTGCACGCCGTCGAGGCCGTGCGCGGCGGGGTGGCGCTGCTCGATGCCGTGCGGGCGACCGGTGCCCCGGCGCACCTCGTCGGCGGTGCCGTCCGCGACCTGCTGACCGGCGTCACGCCGCGCGAGCTCGATGTCGTCGTCGAAGACGACGTGGGGGCGCTGGCCGCAGCGCTCGGCGGCGACGCGGTCGAGCACGAGCGATTCGGGACCGCCACCGTCACCCTCGCGGACGGCGGCACCGTCGACCTGGCCCGCTCCCGCGCTGAGACGTACGCCGAGCCTGGCGCGCTGCCAGAGGTCGAGCCGGCGCCGATCGATATCGACCTGCACCGGCGCGACGTCACGCTGAACGCGATCGCCGTCGATCTCCACACCGGCCTCGTGCGCGTGGCCGGGCCGGGGCTCGAAGACCTCGACGCGATGCGGCTGCGCGTCCTGCACCCCGGCTCGTTTGTCGACGACCCCACGCGGCTGTGGCGGCTCGTGCGCTACGAGGTCCGGCTCGGCGCCGACTGGGAGCCGACCACCGAGCTCCTGGCCCGAGCGGCGATCGACGCCGGCGCGCTCCACACGGTGTCGGTCGAGCGGCTGGCCTCCGAGCTGCGGCTCGCGCTCGGCGAACCCGATCCGTACGGGGTGCTCGCTGCGGCGCAGCGCTTGGGCCTCGGCCCGGCGCTCGATCTAGACGCGCTGCGCCTCGAACAGGCCGAGCGGCTCGGCGGCGGCCTGGCGCCGCACCGCGACCTCGTGCTCGCGGCGCTGGCGTCCGACGACCCGCTGCTGCGCCGCATGCTCGACCGCCGTGAGGAGGCCGCCGTGATCGACGGGGCGCTTGCGCTGCGCGGACCGGGCACCGGCCGGCGGCCCGGGCCCCAGTCCGACAC
>JAEYAL010000066.1 GCA_023404805.1 Actinomycetes bacterium
GCCAACGGCGCCGGGCGTGCCGCCGCCCGCTGGCGCCATGCCGCCACCGCCACCCCCGGAGCCGCCGCCGGACGGCACGCCACGCGCGTCCATCGACCGCCCGTGGTTGATCATCGCGCCCTGCTGGGAGATGTTCGCGCCGGAGCCGGACTGGGCGTTCGGGTTGCCCATCATCGTCTGCATCGCCGCGACGGCCGTCTTGGCCATCTCGACCTCCTTCTGCGCGGCCGTCACGAGGTTGGCGCCAGCCTGGGCGCCTGCGCGGCCGGCGGCGTCGCTGGTCGTCTCCAGGCCGCTGCGCGCGAGGGCCGCCGTCGCGGCCAGCCCGCTCATGTCGCGGAACATGTTGCCGTTGGCGATCGCCGCGAGCACGCCGGCCATGCCCGACGGATCGGGCAGCGTCGTCGGGCTCACGATGTTGATCATCGGCGTGCTGAACTGGCCGGGCGTGAGGTCCTCGTCAGACTTGCGCGACCCGGCCTGCAGATCGGCGATCTCGGGGGCCTGCAGCGGGATCGGCGAGTCCTGCCAGTTCCAGAAGCGGGTCACGTCGAGCTTCTCGGCGCTGTTGTAGCGGCCCAGGACCGCCTCGGCGAACACGCCGCCGCTCGGCAGCGGGACGAGGTCTTCCTTGACCTGCGAGAACGACACGCCGTGGTCGCGGAGCCACTGCGCCCACTCGCGTTCGGCGGCGACCCGCGAGTCGGGGTCGGGCGTCACGTGCATCTTGAACACGAGGTAGTTGCCCGCGACCGTCACCGGCGACGGATCGATCTGGCTGACGAGCGGGCGGCCGTCGAAGGAGTACTGCGACAGCAGGAGCGCGACGTCGCTGCCGTCGAGCGAGCGGAACGCCGCCTGGCTGTAGTGGAGCCGGTTGGCCTGCAGGTGCTCGATGAGCAGCGAGCGGATCCCGCCGCCCTTGAACGCCGCCGTCGTCTGCGGCGGACCTGGGTCGACCTTGATCGACGCCTCCGCCGAGAGGCCGAGGCCCTTCACCTTGAAGAGGAACTCGCAGTAGTACTCGCCGGGTTCGACACCCGCCGCGGGCGGCGCGGGCCGCGTCATCTGGATCGACGCGACCTCGTTGATGCGCAGCAGGTCGGACGGCTTCATCTCCGCGCGGCCCGCGTCGCTGGTCGGCGCCTTCGTGAAGCTCACGACCGTGCCGTCGCGCATCACCGCGGCGACGGTCGTCAGCTGCGGGAGCGCCATGCCCGCGGTGAACACGGTGATGCCGCTGAGCAGCGCGTCGTTCGGCAGCTCGATCACCGTGCCGGCGTTCTTCGGTCTGGCGTCGACGCCGGACGCGTTCTTGAGGTTGAACTTGGGTCCGCCGGTGCCGCTGAACTCGACCATGTCGAAGTTCGTGGTGAGCAGCGTGTGCGAGCTCTCGTCGACGGCCGCGGCGGCCAGCGCGCCGCGGAAGCGCCGCACGAGCTCGGGCTTGGTGAAGTCGATCAGCTGCATCGGCACGTAGAAGCACTTCTCGGCCCGCGAGAGCGCGACCGCGACGCGGTAGATCTGGACGACCTCGTAGTACTGCACCGAGAGCGCGTGCATGTGGTTGTAGTTCGCCACGACGCGCGTGCTGATCTCCTCGTGCTCGTTCTGGGAGACCTCTTTGACGACGGTCGCGCGGCGGTTGCGCGCGGCGTTGGCGTGCTGCTGCGTGCGGTCGACGACGTTCTGCGTCATCGACGCCGACAGCTCGCGCCGCCCCTGCGAGCTCGAGAAGCTCATCGCCTTGCTCTTGGAGTGGGCGCCGGAGCTCGTGCCGCCGAGCGTGAACGGCCCGGCGCTGAAGCCCGCGCCGCCGCCGCTCTCGCCGGACTCGGCTTCGACGCTGCTCTCCGAGAAGCCCGACTGCGCTTCGGAGGCAACCGCCGACGTGACCTCGCCCAGGGCGCGGCTGTGGTCGGTCACGTTGCTGAGCGACTCGGTCTCGCCGAGCTCCTCCTGCTGTTTGCCCGAGGTGCGCCGCGACCAGTCGATCATCGCGACCCGCGTGCTCTCGCCTGGGGCCAGCGCGACGCTGTGCAGCAGCTGGCCGAGCGTCACGCCCTGGGCGTACCAGGACTGCGAGAACGTGAGCAGCGCCCCGACCGCAGGGCGTTTGAAGCCGAAGTCCGCGCCGGCGACCGGCGCCACGTCGACCTGCCCGGCCTGTTCGAGCGGGCGCTGCCCCGCCTGGTCCTCGACGGAATCGAGCACGAGCGTGGAGTAGAAGACGCGCTCGGTCGGGTATTCCCCCGACTTCGGGAGCAGGTCAGCGGGCGCGCCCGGGTCGGCGCCTTCGACGGTGTCCGGGAAGAACGCGGCGCGCAGGATGGCGAGCGCGGCGCGGCGCTGGGGCCAAAGCGCGAGGTCGCGCACCGTGACGACGTCGAGGGCGCCGCTGACCTCAGCCGAGAGGGCGGCCCCGATGCCGGTGAGGATCGCGATCGGCTGGTTCTGCAGCTCCGTCACGGCCACACCGGGCGGCACCGCGTCGACGAGGTCGCCCGGGATCTGCCCGAACCGGACCAGCGCGTGGCGCGGGTCGACGGCCGCGTCGACCAGGAGCTGCGCGCTGGCGAACACCTTCGACGTCGCCAGTTCAAAGACGCTGGTGATCTCGAGCTTGCCCAGGGCCGTGGCCGCTTCAGGCGAGACGCCGACCAGCACCGCCGGCGGCGAATGCAGCACCTCGAGCGGCGCGAGCCCCGCCGCCGCAGACGTGAGGTGGGTGGTGATGTCCGGCACGGCGCTCCCCCAAGCGTTGGTCCGCCCGCGAACGTAGCCGCGCGAGCGCCGACGCGCCAGTGGACACGCCGCCCGCGGGGGACAGGCCGACCTAACGCGCGCCCTTGCGCAGCTTGCGCAGCTCGGCCCAGGGACGGGTGTTCGCGACGTCGTCCGCGGTGAGCCAAGCGCGGCGCGCGGTGTAGATCCCCCACTGCAGGTTGCCGAGGACCTCAGGCCCGTGGGCGTCGGAGTCGATCACGAGCTTCACGCCGTGGCGGGTAGCCTCGCGGGCGTGGATGTCGTTGAGGTCTCGGCGGCGCGGGGACCCGTTGATCTCCAGGAACGTCCCGGTCTGCGCGGCGACCTCGATCACCTTGGCGACGTCGAGGTCGTATGGCGCGCGCTTCTCGATCATCCGGCCCGTCGGGTGGCCGATCAGATCGACCGACGGGTGCTCGCACGCCGCGACGATGCGCGAGGTCGGGTCGCTCGTGAACGCCGTGTGGACCGAAGCGACGACCCAGTCGAGCTCGGCGACCAGCTCGTCCGGGTAGTCGAGCGAGCCGTCCACGCCGATGTTGATCTCGCTGCCGGCCAGCAGGGTGAAGCCGTCGCCGAAGGTCGGATCGAGCGCGCGGACCTCCTCGATCGTCTGCTCGAGCTCCTGCGGCGTGACGTGGTTGCCGAAGCCATGCGACGCCGAGTGGTCGGTGATGACGAGGTACTCGTGGCCGAGCGCGATCGCGGCATGGGCCATCTCCTCGATCGACGCGCGGCCATCGCTCTTGGTCGAGTGCAGGTGCAGGTCGCCGCGCAGGTCCGACAGCTCGATCAGCTTCGGCACCTCCCCCGCCTTCAGCTGCAGCTCGCCGCGGTCCTCGCGCAGCTCCGGCGGCACCCATGTCAGGCCGAGCGTCTCGTAGACCTGCTCCTCGGTGTCGCAGCGGGTCAGCTCGCCCGTCTCCTCGTTCAGGATGCCCCGCTCCGAGACCCGGATCCCGCGCGCCTGCGCCGCCGTGCGCAGCGCCACGTTGTGGGCTTTGGAGCCGGTGAAGTGCTGGAGCAGGTTGCCGAACTGCGCCGGCGGCACGATCCGCAGGTCGATCGCGAGGCCGGCCTGCGCCATGCCGTGCGCGCCGTTGTCGCCGCCAGATTTGACCTCGGCCATCAGCGGCGAGTCGGCGAACGCGGCCACGAGCGCCGCCGGGTCGCTCGACGTGGCGATGATGTCCAGGTCGTGGACGCTGTCGGCGCGGCGGCGGGCCGAGCCGGCCAGCTCGACGCGGTCGCTGGCCGGATGCGCGCGCAGCTCATCGCGCAGCGCCTCGCCGAGCTGCAGCGCCGTCGGCAGCAGGACGCGCTCGGGGCCGCCGCTCACGGCATCGCCTGCCGCTTCGAGCGCCGCTGCGATCTTGGCCGCCGAGGACTCTCCAAAGCCCTTCAGCTCGGCGACCTGGCCCGACTCGAGCGCGGCCCTCAGCGACTCGGGGCCGTCGATGCCCAGCGCGGCGTGCATCTTCGCGATCCGCTTGGCGCCCAGCCCCGGCACGCGCGTCAGCACGAGCAGCCCGTCCGGGATCTTCGCGCGGAGCTTGTCGAGCGCCGGGATCGTGCCCGTGTCGAGGAGGTCGTTCAGCTTCTCCTCCAGCGTCTTGCCGATGCCGGGGATGTCGGTCACGGTGCCCGCGCGCGTCTGCGCGGCCACCGACGTCGGGGCGCTGCGCACAGCGTCGGCGGCGTTGCGGTACGCCAGGACGCGGTGGGCGATCGCGCCGTCTAGCTCGTAGCGGTCGGCCAGCTCCTCGAAGATGACGGCGATCTCGGCGTTGCTGGGGTCGCGAGGCGGAGCCATGCGCCGGAGCCTAGCCAGCTGTATGGGCGGCCGCTCGCCGTTGGCAGACGGACTGCGCCCGGCGCGCGCGCCGGAAGGTAGCTTGAGTCGGTGACCGCTCGCCGACGCCTCTCCTGCTCGCTGGTGGGAGTGGCCGCCGCGCTGCTCGCCGGCCTCGCCGCTGCCCCAGCCGATGCCTCGATCGCATGGTCGGGCTGCGTCGCCGCGCGCTACCAGTGCGGTTCGCTGCAGGTCCCGCTCGACCGCAGCGGCGCCGTGCCCGGTTCCGTGAAGCTGTCGGTCACGCGCAAGGTCGCGCAGGCCAATCCGAGCCGGACGGCGATCGTCGCGCTCGCGGGCGGCCCGGGGCAGGCGGCGCAGCCCTACGTCCGCAGCTTCGCCACGCTCCTGGCGGCCGGGCTGACCGACCAGGACCTGCTCGTGTTCGACCAACGCGGCACCGGCAAGTCCGCGCCGATCAGCTGCAACGCGTTCAAGCAGCGCGGATCGACGGAAGAGCTGATCGGGCGCTGCGCGAACGAGCTCGGCCCGCGCCGCGCGTTCTACACGTCAGCCGACACCGTGCAGGACATCGAAGCGCTGCGGGTCGAGGGCGGCTACGAGCAGCTGATCCTGTCCGGCGTGTCCTACGGGACGAAGGTGGCGCTGGCGTATGCGGCCGCGCACCCGGAGCGCACGAAGGCGCTGGTCCTCGATTCGACCGTGCTGCCGGAGGGCCCGGACTCGCTGGGCCGGCCGACCGCGCTCGCGGTGACGCGCGTGCTGCGCGACGACCTCTGCGCGCGCAACGCGTGCGCCGATGCGACGCCCAACGCCGTCAGCGACCTGCGCGTGCTTGCCACGCGCCTGGCGCAGCGGAGCATGAAAGCGCCGGTCTACGACGGCGGCGGGCGGCGCTACACCGCGTCGATCGGTCCGAGCGGCCTGCTCGACGTGTTCACCGCAGGCGACCTCAACCCGGCGATCCGGGCGCAGCTCCCGGCCGCGGTGCGCTCGGCGCTCAAGGGCGACCGCCAGCCGCTGCTGCGGCTTTCGGCCAATGCGCTCGGCCTCGACAGCGGCGACCCGGTCGGCGCCGCGCGGCGCGGTTCGGGCGCAGCGCGGCTGCAGGCCGACGACGACGAGAGCGAGTTCGGCGACGGCGCGCTCTACCTCGCGACGCTCTGCGAGGAGAACCCGACCTTCCCGTGGACCCGCATGGCGCCGCTCTCGCAGCGCACGCGCGAGCTGGCGACGGCCGTGTCCACCGCGCCCGCCGGCTCGTGGGGCCTCTTCCCGGCGTCCGTCGGCTTGGGCTCGTTCGCGGGGACGTGCGTCGGCTGGAACGTCGCCACCGCGGCGCCGCCGGCCAGCGGCGCCCTGCCCGACGTTCCGACGCTGGTGCTCTCGGGCCTCGCCGACGTGCGTACCCCGCTCGAGGACGCCCAGCAGCTCGTGACGCGGCTCCCGCAGGCCAAACTCGTGCAGGTCGGGCAGACCGGGCACTCCGTCCTGACCGGCGAGGCCGGCACATGCGGCCAAGACGCGCTCAGCGCGTTCCTGCGCGGTGCCGCGATCAGCGCGTGCCGCGCAGCCAAGCCGTTCTTCGCGCCGACCGGCCGCGCACCGCGGTCGCTGGCCGACATCTCCAAGGCGCGCAACCTGCCAGCGAGGGCAGGCCGGACGCTGAACGTGCTCCCGGCTGCGCTGGCCGACGCCCGCCGCGCGATCGTCGGCGAGATCTTCGCTACGGGCGCGGTCCCGAAGGCGGTCGGCGGCCTGCGTGGCGGCTCGGTCCGCGTGCACAGCGAGAGCCGCTGGACGCTGCGCCGCTACGAGCTCGTCCCGGGCGTGCGCATCAGCGGCACCTACCGCCAGAACGGCACCTCGACGTTCACGTTCTCGGGCAGCAAGGCGGCGTCCGGGGTCGTCCGGGTCACGGAGGGCGGCCGGGCCACCGGGCGGCTCGGCGGGTCCCGCGTGAACGCGAGGCCGCGCGCCGCGGGCGCAGCGGTGTCCGGCGAGACCGGCCTCTCGTGGGCAGGCGCCCTGCGCGCCGCCCGCGCGGCCCCCGCGGCTCCGGGGCCCTAGCGGCGCCCGCCCCGGCGGGTTAGCCTGCTGGCGTCTACCTCCGGAGGCTCCGCCATGGCAGAGTTCGAGCTCGCCCGCACGACCACGATCGACGCGCCCGCGTCGGCCGTCTACCCGCTGATCGCCGACTTCCGGCAGTGGCAGACGTGGTCGCCGTGGGAAGGGCTCGACCCGGAGCTCAAGCGCACCTACTCCGGCGCGGAGTCCGGCACGGGCGCCGTCTACGCGTGGGCGGGCAACCGCAAGGCCGGCGAGGGCCGCATGGAGATCCTCGAGGCGACCGACCCCGGCAAAGTGCTGATCGACCTGCAGTTCCTCAAGCCGTTCAAGGCGCAGAACACGACGACGTTCGAGATCGTCGAAGCCGAGGGGAAGACGACCGTCAGCTGGGTCATGCGCGGCAAGCTCAACCTGTTCATGCGGATCATGTCGCCCGTGTTCAACATGGAGAAGAACGTCGGCGGCGACTTCGAGAAGGGCCTGGCCGAGCTCAAGTCCCAAGCTGAGGCAGCCGCCGCCTGACATCGCGCACACCGGGCCGCACCGCCGGCCCGGTCCTTCATAGGATTCAGGGCGTGCGTCATCCTCGTGATTTCTTCAAGCCGCTCGCCGCCGGTGCGCCGGAGCCTCTCCGCGAGATTCCGTTCACGCCGTCGCGGATGATCCACTTCTTCGATCCGAGCAACGAGAAGATGCTCGGCAAGCTGCCCGACATCGCGGCCAAGGCCGACATCGTCCTCGGCAACCTCGAAGACGCCGTCGCCGCCGACAAGAAGGAAGCCGCCCGCGCTGGCCTCGTGAAGGCCGGCAAGGAGATCGACCTCGGCGGCACGCCGCTGTGGACGCGCGTCAACTCGCTCGAGTCGCCGTGGGTCCTCGACGACCTCACCACGCTCGTCACCGAGATCGGCGACCAGCTCGACGTCATCATGATCCCGAAGGTCGAGTCCGCCGACGACATCCACTACGCCGACCGCCTCGTCGCGCAGCTGGAGGCCAAGGCCGGCATCTCCCGCCCGATCCTCTTCCACGCGATCCTCGAGACCGCCTCGGGCGTCGCCAACGTCGAAGAGATCGCGTTCGCCTCGCCGCGCATGCAGGGCATCTCGCTCGGCCCCGCCGACCTCGCCGCCTCGCGCCGCATGAAGACCACCCGCGTCGGCGGCGGCCACCCCGGCTACGTGTCGATCTCCGACCCGACCGACCCTGAAGACCTCGAAGCTGGCCGCGTCCGCGCCCAGCAGGACCCGTGGCACTACACCGTCGCCCGCATGGTCGACGCCTGCACCTCGGCCGGCATCTTCCCGTTCTACGGCCCCTTCGGCGACATCAAGGACACCGTCGCCTGCGAGGCCCAGTTCCGCGCCGCGTTCATCCTCGGCTGCGTCGGCACCTGGTCGCTGCACCCCGCCCAGATCGCGATCGCCAAGAAGGTCTTCTCGCCCGACCCCAAGGAAGTCCTCTTCGCCAAGAAGATCATCGAAGCCATCCCCGACGGCAAGGGCGTGCACATGATCGACGGCAAGATGCAAGACGACGCGACCTGGAAGCAGGCCAAGGTGCTCGTCGACCTCGCCACCCAGCTGGCCGAGGGCGACGAGGAGCTCACGGCCGCGTACGAGCTCTAGGCCGCTCGCTTCGGCGCGCCGTATCGGTGGGTTGACGCCGGGGGCGGGGTGTCCCTCCCCTGGCTGCGATCTCGCAGTCCGTTTCCCGCCCTGGGGGCGTGAAACGTACAGCTCGACGCCGATCCGCCCGGGGAGGGACACCCCGCCCCCAGCTGGCTGATTGCGGCGCCTGCGCCTTCGCTCCGGGCCTGAGGCTCAGGCGCTGCCGGCGCTCTTCGGCGCCCTCGGCTGCTGCTTGGCGGGGTCGGGCGGCGCCTTTGCTGATGCCTGCGCGCGGCGATCTGCTGGGGGTTGGCGGGCGCTGCGGTGTTTGGCGGCGGTGGTGGGTATTGGTCGTTCGCGGCGCTGCAGCGTCAGGCGGGCGCCGGTGGGCCTTGGCGGTCTGGCGGCGCTTCGGTGTCTGGCCGCGCTGGTTGGGTCGCCTCGCTCGGGCTACGGGGCCGTCTCGCCGGGTGGGAGCGGGAAGCGGGCCTCGGGAAGGTCGACCTTTTTGCCGTCTGGGCGGAGGGGGACGTCTTCGGCTCGCAGCAGGGCGAGCTGGCGTTCGCCTTGGGTGACCGAGCCGTCGGCTCGCACGACGCGGTGCCAGGGGACCGATTCGCCGTGCTCTCGGAGGACGGCTCCGACGAGGCGCGGGGTGCGCGGGGCGATGTCGCCGTAGGTGCGCACGAACCCCTCGGGGATCGCTCGGACCGCGGCGAGGATGCGGGCGGTGCGCTCGTCGTCGGCCATGGCCTGCATATAACCACCGCGGTGGCGCAAACCTGCAACCCGGGCCGAGCGACCCCGACCCGATGGCCTGCATATAACCACCGCAGTGGCGCAAACCTGCAACCCGGGCCGAGCGACCCCCCTACCCCTGGCCTGCATATAACCACCGCAGTGGCGCAAACCTGCAACCTGGGCCGGGCCTTTGGGCGCGCTGCTCGGACGTTCGTGCAAGGCTTCATGCGTGGCGAACATATGTTCGCTATGGTCGATCGGGTGACAGCGCAAGGGACTCCGACGAGCGTGCTGCGGCGTGCGATCCGCGGCGGCAACCTCGGGGCTGTCGAGGTCGCGCTGATCGACGTGCCGCAGATCGACCTCGAGGACGCCCTCGACGTGCTGGCGCTGATGGCCGAGGCCCAGGATCCGCGCTTCGCGAGCTGGGGCCAGCGGTGGGTCGACCGCGTCAGCGCCGAAGAGCGCGAGCAGCTTCACGCCCTGTTGAACCGCCTCCCCGCCGACCGCAGCGCTGCCGAAGGCTTGCGCGCGCGGGCTCGCGCCCTGCGGTCAGCCTCGCCGAGCGCGAGGCTCCACACGCCGTAGCCGGATACCGACGGTCTAGACCCAGGGTGCTGGCGCGTTGACGCTGACGCGAGTCTGCGGTCCAATGGCGCCATGACCCCGCGGCGCCGTCTTCAGACCACTCCCCCGGCAGGGACCGCGACGCGCGGGCTGCTGTTCGCCGGGCTCGCCGTCGCGTTCACGGTGCTCGCTGCGCCGACGGCCGGGGCCACCACCACGCTCAGCCGCGCTGGCAACACCATCACGCTCACCGGTGACGCGGCCGCCGACGACGTCAGCGGCGCCGGCGAGCACAGCCGCAGCCAGGTCACGTTCTACGCCAACGACAGCGCCACGCGGCTCGTGGCGGGCTCAGGCTGCCGCTTCCTGCCGGGCCGCGACAGCGGCGGGCACCGCGAACTGTCGTGCGGCGCCATCGCCAAGCCTGCCAACCCGCTCACGCTCAAGGCCGACCTCGGCGCCGGCGACGACCGCCTGAGCCTCGCCTGGGGCACCGACCGCCACCCGCGCCTGATCGCCGACGGCGGCGAGGGCGACGACAAGATCTACGGCACCCAGCTGCTCGACCTGATCCAGGGCGGTCCCGGCGACGACATGCTCTACGGCGCCCAGGACCGCGACGGCCTCAAGGGCGGCCCGGGCGACGACATCCTCTACGGCGACGCCGACAGCGACGTCCTGGCCGGCGAGCAGGGCCGCGACCGCCTGTACGGCGACGGCGTGGACACCGCGAACAACCGCACCGGCTGGGCGGCCGGGATGGACGTGATCGACTCCACCGACTACCCCGCCGACGTGACCGGCTACACGGCCGAACAGATCCTCGCGATGGGCCCCGAGGCCGACGAGGTCTTCTGCGGCCCCGGCGACCTCGATGGCGCGGCCGTCGACGCGCTCGACATCGTGGCGGCGTCCTGCGAAGGCGTGAAGGGCGGCGGGCGGACGCCGATCACGCCCGACACCTCGCCGCTCTTCCCGGCGACGATGAGCGTCACGCCGCGCGAGGTCTACAACCGCCACACCAGTCTGCGCGGCGAGCCGATCCGCTTCACGGTCAACTCGTCGGCGGGCGGGTTCGTCTCGGCCAACCTCGAGGTCTCTGCCGCCGACGCGCGGCGGTTCGGCATCCCGCGCCGCCAGCGGCTGATCGGCGCCCTCACGACGGGCGTCATCCTGCCGCGCCAGACCACCGAGCTCTTCCTGCGGCTGACGTGGAAGGTCCGGCCTGCGCTCAGCGACGAGCGCCGTATCCCGGCGACGCTGACCGTCAGCGCGACGCACGACAACGCGACCCACACCGCGATGGAGACCACGACGGCGTCGACCGACATCGTGCTGCGCTGACGACCGCGCGTGTCGCTGCGCTGACGACGGCGTCGACCGCTGACGCCAGAAGAAGAAGTCCCGAAAGCCGCTGCGCCGCCGACGCCGGTCCCGTCCGTCCAAGCATGGGCGGCCCGGCCCCGGTAGACCTTGCGGAATGAGCAGCGCACCGGACTGGGGAATCGGCGAGTACGAGATCTTCGCGCCGTCGCTCGTGCCCGCGGCCGAGCACCTGCTGCGGCTGGCGGCGCCGCACTCGGGAGAGCGCGCGATCGACCTCGGCTGCGGCAACGGCAACGTCACCGTCCCGCTCGCGCAGGCGGGCCCGGCGGTAACGGCCGTCGACCCGTCGCTGCGGCTGCTCGGCCTCGCCACCGAAGCCGTGCGCCGGGCGGGCCACGACGTGCGCCCCGTGCAGGCCGGCGCCGAGGCGCTGCCGCTGCCAGACGGCGACGCGGACCTGATCGTCTCCAACTTTGGACTGATCTTCTGCCCGGAGCCCGAGGCCGCGTTCGCCGAGCTGGCGCGCGTCCTCGCCCCCGGTGGCCGCCTGCTCTACACGGCGTGGCTCCCCGAGGGCGCGATCGGCGAGATCGCCAAGCGGATGCGCGCGGCGACCACCGACCCGGCGATCTCATCGCCGCGGGCCGCCTTCGTCGGAGCACCGGCCGGCGACGGCCCGCCGCCGGTCCTCTGGCACGACCCCGCGACCTTCGCCCACCTCGTGCCCGGCGGCGCCGACGCCATCTCGGCGCACGAGGGCGAAGCGCTGTTCCCGGCCGGTTCGCCGGACGAGTGGTTCACGCAGATGGAGCGCCACCACCCGATGTGGCTCGCCGCGCAGCAGGCGATCGACCCCGCGACCTGGGCGGAGCTCCGCCAGCAGGGGCTGGAGATCCTCGCGAGAGAGGCCGTCCCCAGCGGCGGCATCGCGATCCGCTCGCCGTACGTGGTCGTCGAGATCCACCCGCAGCCGCAGGACTGAGCGACGCCGGCCCCGCGGGGTCGGACCCTCCGGCGCCCTGGCGCCGCGCGTCAGGCGGCGGCGCTGAGCGCGCCGCGCAGCACCGGCACGAGGCGGCCGATGCCGGCCTCGATCTCGGCAGGCGTCGCGCAGGAGTACGACAGGCGCAGCGTCGAACGGCCCTCGTCGTCGCCCGCGTGGAAGGCGCTGCCAGGCACGTAGGCGACACCGGCTTCGAGCGCCGCGGGCAGCAGCGCCGCCGCGTCGATCGGCCCGTCGAGCGCGAGCCACGTGAACATGCCGCCGTCAGGCCGCGTGCGGACGACGGTGTCGCCGAACTCGCGGTCGAGCCGCTCCTCCAGCGCCAGCGCCCGCTCGCCGTACGCCTCGGTGACCTTCGCGATCTGGTCGGGCACGAGCGGCAGCAGCTCGACGGCGAGGCGCTGCGCCAGCGTCGACGTGTGCAGGTCGGCGGCCTGCTTGGCGAGCGTGAGGCGCCAGACGAGCGGCGTCGGCCCGACCACCCACGCCACGCGCAGGCCGGGGGCCAAGATCTTGCTGAAGGTGCCGAGCCGGACGACCGGGCTGGCCTCGGCATCGCCCGTCCGGGCCAGCGCCAGCTCGTGGAGCGAGGGCAGCCGCTCGCCGCGGAAGCGCAGCTCGCCGTACGGGTCGTCCTCGATGAGCGGCACGCCGTACTCGAAGGCCAGGTCGAGGATCGCCTCGCGGCGCTCGAGCGTGGTCGTGCGGCCCGTCGGGTTCTGGAAGTTCGGCATGAGGTAGACCGCCGAGATCTCGCCGGTCTTGAGGGCCGCCTCCAGCGCTTCCGGCAGCAGGCCGTCCTCGTCGGTGGCCACCGGCACCGCGCGCACGCCGTTGAACTGCGTGACCTGCAGCCAGCCGAGGTACGTGGGGTTCTCGACCGCGACGGCGCCGCCCGGCGCGACGAGCGCCCGGCAGACGAGGTCGAGCCCCTGCTGGCTGCCGGAGACGATCTGGACGTGGTCGGGGGTGACGCCGGCGTCGTCAGCGATCCAGGTCCGCAGCGCCGGGTCGCCTTCGGTGGTCGAGTACTGCACGGCGGTGGACTGCCGCAGCACGCGCGCCGACGCATCTTGGAGGGCTTCCACGGGGAACAGCTCCGGCGCGGGCAGGCCGCCCGCGAAGCTGATCACCGACGGCTGCTCCGTCACCTTCAGGATCTCGCGGATATCGCTGGCGCTCAGGCGGAGCGCAGCGGGCGAGAGCCGGCGGCTCCAGTCGATCGGCTGCTGGTCGGACATGGCGGGATCCTACGCCAGGACGGGCAGGCCACCGGTGATCCTGTGGCCTGCTGCCGCTCCGCCACCCGCGCCGCCGAAACTGAGCGTTCTTTTTGTTCCCCTATAGGGGCAGATAAAGAACGTTCACCTGGCGGCGGCGCGCCGCCCGCCTCACACGAGCGTGCTGTTGTGGTCGGCGAGCCCGGCGACGCCGTCGCGGATGAGCGTCGGGCCGCTCGTGACTTCGAACGTCCGGCCGATCAGGGCGTCGTCGTCGAGGACGGCGACGATCACGGCGGCGACGTCGCCGCGCGGGATGTCGCCGCGCTCGACGTTGCGCCCCACGCGCACGCGGCCGGTCGGCTCCTCGTCGGTCAGCCGCCCGGGCCGCACGATCGTCACGTCGAGGCCGCTGCCGCGGATGTCGTGCTCAGCACGCGCCTTCGCCCGCAGGTAGACGCTGAACACGTCGTCGCCCTCCGGCGGTTCGTCCGTGCCCATCGCGCTGATCAGCACGAACCGCTGCACCTCGGCCCGAGCGGCGGCGGCTGCGCTGTGGACCGCGCCGGCGTAGTCGACGGTCTCCTTGCGCTCGGCTCCGCTGCCCGGCCCGGCACCTGCCGCGAAGACGACCGCGTCGGCGCCGCGCATGTGGTGCGCGAGGTCGTTCTCGGCGAACTCGGCTTCGAGGTCGACGACCAGTGGCTCGACCCCGTCGACGACGAGGTCGGCGACCTGGGCTTCGCTGCGGATGATCCCGCGGACGGTGTCGCCCCGCGCGGCGAGCTGACGGCCGAGCTCCCGGGCGATCTGTCCGTGGGCACCTACGACGACGACGTCCATGGGATCCGACCCTATCCCGCCGCTCGCCGATCGTCGGCGGTTTCGCTCGGGCACGGCCCGGGCAGGCCGCACGCTGCGTAGAGCACGAGCGGCGCCGTCGCGTGCGCAGCTGACGTGTCGTGGCCCGCGGCCGGTGAAACGTTTCGGCGCTTCACGAGACCGAGAGATATGCGGAACTACAGTGGAGCCATGGACAAGATCGAGCTGACCGAGGAGCAGTGGCGCGAGCGCCTCACGCCGGACCAGTACCGCGTGCTGCGCCAGGCCGGCACAGAGCGCCCGTTCACGGGCGAGCTGCTGAGCGTCAAGGACGACGGGACCTTCACCTGCGCGGCCTGCGGCCTGGAGCTGTTCGACGCGTCGACGAAGTACGAGTCCGGCTCGGGCTGGCCCTCGTTCTGGGCCTCGCTCGGCACCGACCGCGTCAAGCTCGTCGAGGACCGGTCGCACTTCATGACCCGCACCGAGGTGCGCTGCGCCCGCTGCGACTCGCACTTGGGCCACGTCTTCGACGACGGGCCGCTGCCCACCGGCCAGCGCTACTGCATGAACTCGCTCGCGCTCGGGTTCGAGCCGGCCGCTGCGGACGGCGCCGCGAAGGTCACCGCGGGCGACGCCCCGCTCGAGCACCTCGCGGACCCCGACGGGCCGAGCTGCGGCTAGCCTCAGCCGGTCTTGCGCAGCGCGCGGTACGCCGCGCGCTGCTCGGGCGCGAGCCGCTCGGTCGCGTAGGACAGCATCACCGCGGGCATGCCAGGCGCGTGCTCGTCGAGGAAGCCCAAGAGCAGCAGGACGTCGACGCGTTTGCCGACCTCGCGCAGCATCCAGCCGACGGCCTTGTGGATCAGCGGCTCGGGGTCGCGGAGCAGCAGCTCCGCGATATGGAGCGTGGTGTCGGCCTCGCCGCGCTTGATGCGGTGGAACGGCGCGAGGATCGCGATACGGCGGTCCCACAAGAGCTCAGACGCGGCGAGCTCATCGAGGATCGCCGCGCCGACGACGTCCAGGTGCGGCCCGACGACGTGCTCGGCGCTCGCGTCGACGAGGTCCCAGTTGTTGATCCGCGCCGTACTAGCCAGGTAGAGCTCGTAGAGCTCGGCGCGCTGCTCGGCGTCGCCCCGCCCGTACTGCTCCGCCATCAGGATCACCGCGGCGAGGCGGTGCTCATGCCACTCGCTCCCGAGCAGCGCGACGATCCCGTCGAGCGGCAGGCCCCGGTGGCGCTTGCAGACCGCCCGCGTGTTCGGCACCGACACGCCCAAGAACAGGTCGCCTTCGCCGTACTCGCCCGGGCCCGTCTTGAAGAAGCTGCGCGACACGTCGGCGCGCGCCGGATCGGCGAGCGCCGCGAGCTCGTCGGCCAGGGCGCGCGCCTCGGGAACCATCCGCAGGAGGGTAGATGAGCCGCCGCGCGCGTTGGCGCCTGCACGGCTCCGGGTTCGGCGTCAAACGCTGAAGCCGGACCCGGAGCCGCGCAGACGCCCTAGAGCCGGACGAGCATCTTGCCCGTGTTCGCGCCGCCGAACAGCCCGAGGAACGCGTCGATCGTCCCGTCGAAGCCGTCGACGACCGTGCGCTCGAACGGCAGCGAGCCGTCGGCCAGCCAGCCCGCGGCCAGGGCGCCGTACTCGGCGGCGAGGTCGTAGTGGTCGAGCACGATGAAGCCGCGCAGCGTGAGCCGCTTGCTCACGAGGTTCCAGAGGTTCGACGGCCCCGGCTCGCGCGCCGTCGCGTTGTAGCCGGCGATCGCGCCGCAGATCGCCATCCGGGCGTGGTCGTTGGCGGCGCCGATCGCGGCTTCGAGGTGGTCGCCGCCGACGTTGTCGAAGTAGACGTCGATGCCCTCGGGCGCGGCGGCGGTCAGCTGCCGGTAGAGCTTGCCCTCGCGGTAGTCGATGGCCGCGTCGAAGCCGAACTCCTCCGTCAGCTTCTGGCCCTTCTCGGGGCCGCCCGCCGACCCGACGATGCGCGCCGCGCCGAAGTGCCGCGCCACGCGGGCCGCCACGGTGCCGACGGCGCCGGCCGCGCCCGAGATGAAGACGGTGTCGCCCGCGTTGACCTGCGCGATGCGCGTGAGCCCCACGTAGGCGGTGAGGCCGGGCATCCCGAGCGGCCCGAGGTAGGCCTCAGCGGGCGCTCGCTCAGCGTCGACCGCCCGCACCTCGCGGCCATCCAGCAGCGCATGTTCGCGCCAGCCGCCCTGGTGCACCACCGTGGCCCCGACCGGCACGCGGTCGTTCTCGGAGGCGATCACCTCGCCGACGGCTCCGCCCTCCATCACCTGGCCGAGCTCGTACGGCGGCACGTAGGACTTGCCCTCGTTCATGCGCCCGCGCATGTACGGATCGACCGACAGCCACGTGTTGCGGATCAGCACCTGGCCGGGACCTGGCGCAGGCAGCTCGGTCTCGACGGTCGCGAAGTCGCCGGGCGCCGGCACCCCAGCGGGCCGGGCAGCGAGATGGATCTCGCGGGTGGTGGTCGTTGCCTGCGTCATCGGTGACTCCTCACGGTGGGGCCGCAGGCACGATAGGGCGCACCGCCCCGGGGCCCCGGTTCTTGGCAGGATTGGGGGCATGAGCGTCCTCCTGCAGTCCGCCCCCACCCGTCCGACGCGCTCGCGCCGCACGTGCCACTCGGTGCCGGGCTCGAGCGAGAAGTTCCTGGCGAAGGCGCCGTCGCTCGCCGCCGACCAGATCTTCCTCGACCTCGAGGACTCCGTCGCCCGCGGCGCCAAGGCCGAGGCCCGCGGCGCGATCATCCGGGCGCTCAACGAGAACGACTGGGCGTCAGGCCCGCAGAAGACGATCGTCTACCGCGTCAACGGCACCGACACGCCGTTCTACTACCGCGACCTGATCGACGTCGTCGAGGCGGCCGGCCAGAAGATCGACGCCGTGATGCTCCCGAAGGTCCAGACCCCGGGCGACATCGAGATGACCTGCAAGCTCCTCTCGCAGATCGAGATGGCCAACGGCTGGGAGCTCGGCCGCATCGGTATCGAGGCGCAGATCGAGGACGCCAAGGGCCTCATCGCCGCTGAGGCGCTCGCGACCGCCTCGCCGCGCATGGAGACGCTGATCTTCGGCCCCGGCGACTACTCGGCCGCCATCGGCATCCCGATCACGCAGATCGGCGGCACGCCGGCGGGCTACCCAGGCGATCACCTCAACTACCTGTACTCGAAGATCGTCGTCGCGGCCCGCGCCGCTGGCATCCAGGCGATCGACGGGCCCTACGCCGCCTTCAAGGACGAGGAGGGCCTCAAGGTCCGCACCCAGCTCGTGCGCGCGCTCGGCCTCGATGGCAAGTGGACGATCCACCCGGCGCAGATCCCGATCGTGAACGAGATCTTCACGCCGACGCAGGAGCAGTACGACCACGCCGAGGGCATGCTCGCCGCCTACGAGGAAGCTGCCGACCGCGGCGATCAGGGCGCCGCGATCTACGACGGCGAGATGATCGACGAGGCCAACCGCAAGATGGCCGAGCGGCTCGCGAAGGCGGGGCGGGCGGCGGGGCTGACGCCGTCGCCGACGCCCGTCGAGGCCTAGGCCTCAGCGATCGGGTTTCGCGCGCGCCCGTGCGGCGCGCGCTCAGCCGGCGACAAGCGCAGCCAGCACCACGGTGCCGAGCGCCACGCGGTAGGGCACGAACGCGGCGATCGAATGGTGCGCCACGAAGCGCAGCAGCCACGCGATCGACGCGTACGCCACGGCGAACGCCACCGCCGTGCCGACGAGCGTCGGCACGATGCCGACGCCTCCCGCGAGGGCGTCCTTGAGCTCAAGCAGCCCGGCGCCGGTCAGCGCGGGGATCGACAGCAGGAACGAGAGGCGCGTCGCGGTGACTCGGTCGAGCCCGAGGAACAGGCCGCCGCTGATCGACGCGCCAGACCGCGAGACGCCTGGAATCAGCGCGACGCACTGCCACAGCCCGACGGTGAAGATCTGCCTCGCGGTCGGGTCGACGGGCACGCCAGCCGCCGGGTCGGCCGTCGCCGCATGGACGCGCTCAGCGGCGAGCATCACGAACGACCACGCGATCAGCGCGAGGCCAACCACCCAGAGGTTCCGCAACGGCCCCTCGATCAGCGGCTTGGCGGCCAGGCCGACGATGCCGATCGGGATCGACCCGGCGACGATCGCCCAGCTCCAGCGCCACTCGGCCGTATCGCGTGCGGCTGCCGACCCCAGGCCCGCCAGTCCGGCGCGAGCGAGTCCGAGCAGGTCTCGGCGGAAGTGCAGCAGGACCGCCACGATCGCCCCGAACTGCACGACGGCAGTGAACGCGGTGACGCCCGCGTCATCGATCGGGAGTCCCAGCAGGCGCTCCGCGATCGTGAGATGGCCGGTCGAGCTGACCGGCAGGAACTCGGTAAGCCCCTCGACGATGCCGAGGATGATGGACTGCAGGATGTTCAACGGGCTCCAATGGGTCGCACAGGGGCCCGGAACCTGCTGGCTCCTCATGAGAGGACGATGAGAGCAGCGCGCCAGCTCTCATCTGGCGCTCATCTGGGCGCACGATGGTGGACTCGTGCGCCCCGCGTCTCCCACTCCCCGGCTTCGACGCTGATGCGCGCGCCGCTGCTGGCACGCCTGCCGCTCCGAGCGCGGCTCACCGCGGCGTTCGTCGTCGTGATGGCGGCCGTCCTCGCGCTGGGCGGCGCGTTCGTCTACATCCGGCTGGGAGACAGCCTCGACCGGACGATCACGCTCGGCCTCCGGTCGCGCGCCGACGACCTGCGCACCCAGGCCGGCTCGGCCTCCGGCGCGCTCGCGCAAGGCCGCAGCGTGCTCACCGAACGTGGCGAGAGCATCGCTCAGCGCCTCTCGGCGTCGGGCGCCGTGCTCGATGCGACGCCCGCGCTCCGGGACCGCGCCCTGCTTTCGCCGGAGCAGCGGGCGCGGGCGCTCGCCGGACATGAGGTGCTGGTCGACCGCGGCCGCACCACCGCCGGCGATGACCCCGTGCGGCTGCTCGCTGTCCGCGTCGACGGCGCTCGCAGCCAACCCGAAGTCCTGGTCGTCGGCGCCTCGACCGAGGACCGGCAGGAGACCCTCGAGGACGCACGCGAGCTCCTGGGATACGGCGTGCCGGTCGTCCTGCTGCTCGCGAGCCTCGCCGGGTACGCGCTGGCCGGCGCCGCGCTGCGACCCGTCGAGCAGATGCGCCGACAGGCGGAGGCGATCCAGGCTGCTGACTCGGGCGCGCGGCTCGCCCTGCCGCCGGCCGACGACGAGATCCACCGCCTCGGCGTCACGCTCAACGATCTCCTGGACCGGCTTGGAGCCGCCGTCCGAGTGGAGCGCACGTTCGTCGCCGACGCGAGCCACGAGCTGCGCACGCCCCTGGCGATCCTGAAGGCGGAGCTTGAGTTCGCGCTGCGTCCCGCGCGGACGGGCGCCGAACGGACCGAGGCGCTCCAGGCCGCCGCCGACGAGACCGACCGCCTCGTGCGGCTCGCCGAGGACCTCCTCGTCATCGCGCGGGCGCAGGACCGGGCGCTCACGCTGCGCCGCGAGCCGCTCGATCTCGGCGCGGTGGCGCAGACGGTCGCCAGCCGCCACGGCCGCGAAGCGCAGCAACGCGGCGTCAAGCTGGTCGTCGCGCCGCCCGACGGACCGGCCCTCGTCGACGGCGACCGCCTCCGGCTCGAGCAGGCGCTGGGCAACCTGGTGGACAACGCCATCGCCCACGCGGCGTCCACCGTGACCGTGTCCATCGCCGTGCACGGCGGCGAGGTGACGGTCGGAGTCGCCGATGACGGCGACGGGTTCCCTGCCGCGTTCCTCCCCCACGCGTTTGAGCGCTTCACGCGCGCCGACAAAGCGCGCAGCGGCGGCGGCAGCGGTCTCGGCCTCTCCATCGTCGAGACGATCGCTGCGGCGCATGGGGGCCAGGCGGCTGCGGCCAACGACCCCGCTGGCGGAGCTCGCGTGAGCGTGAGCCTTCCCGGTATCCCAGAAGGTGGTGGCGATGCGGGTTCTGATCATTGAGGACGAGATCCGGCTCGCGGGCGTCATCCGGCGCGGCCTGCGTGATGACGGCGTGCTGTCGGACGTCGCCGCGACCGGTGAGGAGGGCTTCGAGCTCGCCGCCACGAGCCCGTACGACGCGATCGTGCTCGACGTGATGCTGCCCGGCATCGACGGCTTCGAGGTCTGCGCGCGGCTGCGGGCCGCGGGCGTGTGGACACCGGTGCTGATGCTGACCGCGCGCGACGCCGTGAGCGACCGGGTGCGCGGGCTCGACGGCGGCGCCGACGACTACCTGACCAAGCCGTTCTCGCTCTCGGAGCTGTCCGCGCGGCTGCGGGCCCTCGCCCGCCGGGGCCCGGCCGAGCAGCCGCTCGTGCTTCAGGTCGACGACCTGCACCTTGACCCAGCGACGCGCCGCGTGTGGCGCGGCGACACCGACATCGACCTGTCGGCCCGCGAGTTCGCGCTGCTCGAGGTGTTCATGCGGCGCGCCGGGCACGTCCTGGACCGCACGCAGCTCCTCGACCACGCTTGGGAGTACCACTACGACAACCGCTCGAACGTCGTCGACGTCTACGTGCGGTACCTCCGCGAGAAGATCGACCGGCCCTTCGGTCGAGAGACGCTGGAGACGGTTCGCGGAGCCGGCTACCGGCTCCGCAAACCGCGCTCCTGACCCGGCGGCTATTCGCCGGCTCCCTCGGGGCCTTCCTGCTCTGCCGCCGTCTCGCCAGCGTCGTCAGCGCGCTCGCCGTCGCCGTCGCCAGCACGCTCGGGGCTGCCCGCCTGCTCGCCGTCGTCAGCGCGCTCGCCGTCGCCGTCGAGCGGCAAAGCGCCAGACCACCCGTCTCATGGTCTTCTCATCGACGGCGCCGATGCTCCGGTCCGCGCGCCCAAAGGCCGCTGAAAGGACGCTCATGCCACACACGCACGCCAATCCCGGGGTCGCCCCGGCTGCCCCCGCCCCGGCCACACCGGCCCGCACGCTGCTCAGCCGCGTCCCCGAGGTCACGGTCTTCTTCTGGATCATCAAGATCCTCGCGACCACGGTCGGCGAGACCGCCGCCGACAACCTCAACGAGACCCTCGGCTTCGGCCTCACGTGGACCACTCTCGTCATGACCGCGCTCCTCGCGGCCGTCTTGGTCTGGCAGTTCCGCCTCGCGCGCTACGTGGCCGGCGTCTACTGGCTCGCGGTCGTGCTGATCAGCGTCGTCGGCACGCTGATCACCGACAACCTGACCGACCGGTTCGGCGTCTCGCTCTACCTGTCGACCGCCGTCTTCTCGGCCCTGCTTGCCGCCACGTTCTACGCCTGGTGGTCGCGAGAGGGCACCCTGTCGATCCATTCGATCGTGACGGCGCGCCGCGAGCGGTTCTACTGGCTCTCCATCCTCTTCACGTTCGCGCTCGGCACCGCCGCGGGCGATCTGATCGCCGAGCAGTTCGGGCTCGGCTACTTGCCGTCGGTCGCGCTTTTCGCCGCCGTCATCGGCCTCATCGCCGTAGCACACCGCTGGCTCGGCGCAGGCGCCGTGACGTCGTTCTGGCTGGCCTACATCGTCACGCGCCCGCTTGGCGCGTCGCTTGGCGACTGGATGTCGCAGCCCGTCAGCGATGGTGGCCTGGGGCTCGGGACGACCGTCACGAGCCTCGTGTTTCTCACCGCGATCGTCGCCGTGGTCAGCTACCTGGCGATCACCAAGATCGATCGCGAAGAGGTGTCGCTGCCGCCAGTGGCCGTGGCCTAGGCGACCCGAGGCGGGCGGCCGCGGAGCCGCTCTGCGCCCCAGCGGTTGAGGAACAGCCCGGCGCGGGTGGCGCCGACGGTGACGCCGAGTTCGCGCTTGATGAGGCCGGCCGCCTCCGCTTTGGTCCACACGGCGCCCGTGCCGCCGACCTCGCTCGGGCGCTTGCTGAGGACGATGTCGCGCATCGCGGCGTGCTGCTCCTCGGTGAGCAGCGGCTTGCGGCCCGCACGGCGCGGCACCAGCGATGTCTCGCCGCCATTGGCGTGCAGGCGCACGGCGCGGCTCACGGTATGGCGGTGCAGGCCGACGATCGCACCGGCTTCAGCCATGGTCCGGCCCTGCTCGACGAGCCGTACGGCACGCTCGCGGCGGTCGAGGAGGTCCTGCTCGTGGGGCAGCAGCTCGTCCATGCGCGCGGCAGCATGCCGACCGCAGATGAACCGCAGATGAACCGCAGATGAACCGCAGAGGCGTGTCCAGCGGCGCAGTCGGCGAAGATGCGCGGCGATGGCACGGCGCCACCGAGCATGCACCCTGAGCGGGCGCCCCCTCCGGGTGCAGCTGACCGCTGCGTTCGCATCGGTCATCGCGATCGTGCTCGCCGCGACGGGCCTGTTGATCTACGCGAAGTTCTCGTCGGACTTCGATGTGCGGACCGACCGCGAGCTCGAAGAACGCGAGGCGACGATCGAGCGGCTCGCGCACGAAGGCCGCGCACCCGAGTCCATCGTGTCGCTCGCGGGCGAGGCGTACGTGCAGGTCTACGGCGCCAGCGGCGTGGTGCTCGCGTCGTCGGAGAAGCTGCAGGGCGGCCGGCTCCTGTCTCCTGCCACAGCGCGGCGCGCCCTCAGCCGCGCCGTCGTCGGCGACCACCCCGTCCCGGGCGACGGCGAAGGCGCCCGTGTGCGCGCGTTCCCGATCGACGGCAACCGCGTCGCCGCGATCGGCGAACCGCTGGAGGAGCGCAGCGAAGAGCTCGGCGGCTTGGCGCTGCTGCTCGGCGTCGCCTTGCCGGCGGCGCTGCTGCTCGCGAGCGCGGCCGGCTACGTGGTGGCCCGCAGCGCGCTGCGGCCGGTCGATCGGATGCGGCAGCAGGCGAGCACCATCGGCGACGGCGACCTCACCCAGCGGCTCCCCGTCCCCGGCACCCGCGACGAGCTCGACCGCCTCGCCGTCACGCTGAACGAGCTCCTCGACCGCCTCGCCGGGGCGCTGGAGCGCGAGCGCCGCATGATCGGCGACGCCAGCCACGAGCTGCGCACGCCGATCAGCGTGCTGCGCACCCGCATCGACGTCGCGCTGCGCAGCCCAGCGAGCGAGGACGAACTGCGCGGCGTGCTCGAGGCCACCGGCCGCGACGCCCGCCGCCTCTCACGTCTCGCCGACGACCTCATCCTCCTCGCGCGCGCCGACCAGGGCCGCCTCCCGCTCCGACCCGAGCCCGTCGAACTGCGGACGGCGCTCGAGGAGTCGGCCGCGCGCATCACGACGGCGGAGGCGTCGCCGCCAGGCGCGATCGTCGTGCTGCCGTCAGACGGCGACGGCGCCGTGGCCCTCGCCGACCCAGACCGCCTCGCCCAGGCGCTCGACAACCTGGTCATCAACGCCGTCCGCTACGGCGCCGCGCCCGTCGAGATCGACGCGGCGGTCGACGGCGACCAGCTCCACATCCGGGTCCGCGACCACGGAGGCGGGTTCCCCGCGGACTTCCTGCCGCATGCGCTGGAGCGCTTCAGCCAGGCGCAGCTGACGGGCTCTGGCACCGGCCTCGGCCTGGCCATCGTCGACGCCGTGATGCGCGCGCAGGGCGGTGGGGTCCGCGTCGAGAACGCCGAGGGCGGCGGCGCGCTGGCGACGCTCACCATCCCCGCCGCATAGCCCGTCCGCCGGCCCGGTGCAGGTTTGCAGCGCTGCGCTGCATACTTGCCGGAGAGGTGACGGGCGGCGTCAGTCGGGCCGCAGGCGGTAGCCCGCGCCGCGGACCGTCTCAAACGACTCGCGGCCGAACGGGCGGTCGAGCTTCTCGCGCAGGTGGCGCACGTAGACGTCGATCACGTTGGAGCGGTTCTCGTAGGCCGAATCCCACGCGCCCTCCAAGATCTCGACGCGGCTGAGCACCTGCCCGGGGCGCCGCATGAACACCTCGAGGATCTGCACCTCCTTGACCGACAGCGGCACGTCGGTCGCGCCGCGGCGGACGCGGTGGGTCGCGGGTTCGAGCGTGAGGTCGCCGACCGTCAGCACCGGCGCGGCGGCGACCGGCGGGCGCCGCGCCAGCGCCCGCAACCGCGCAAGCAGCTCGCCGAAGTCGAACGGCTTGATGAGGTAGTCATCGGCGCCGGTGTCGAGCCCGGCGATGCGGTCCTCGATGGCGTCGCGGGCGGTGAGCATCAGCACCGGCGTGCCGACGCCGGCCGCGCGCAACCGTGCGCAGGCCTCGAAGCCGTCGATGCCGCCGCCGAGGTTCACGTCGAGGCAGATCACGTCGTACGGGGCCGCCTCCGCCATCCACACGGCGTCCTCGCCGCGCGCCGTCACGTCAGCCAGCATGCCCTCGTTGACCAGCCCCTCGCGGACCAGTTCCGCCAGCTCGGCCTCGTCTTCGACGATCAGCACCCGCACTGCTCGCAGTATCTCGCGCCGCCCGGCTGCGGCGCCACGCCGGCAAGACCTCGGCCAAGCAAAAGGTGCACCTAATTGGGCGCCCTATTCCTTGTTAGGTTCACCTTTCAATAAGGCGAACCTAACGGTGCGCCGCGGCCTTCGACCAACCCACTCGAGGAACCCCACATGCTCACCCGTCCCTCCTGGGCCGCAGCCGGCGCATTCAGCGCCGTGCTCTTGGCCGCCGCACCTGCTCACGCGATCGGCCTCGACGGCACCTTCGGCGCCGGCGGCTTCAACCTGACGCCGCTCGCCGCAGGCGCCAGCGACCGCTACCAGGGCACCGTCGCCGCACCGGGCGGCGGCACCTACAACGTCGGCTACACGACCGTCTCGGGCACGAACCGCGCGTTTGCCGTCACGAAGACCGACGCCAGCGGCAAGCTCGACAGCGGCTTCGGCATCGACGGCGTCGCGACGCTCGACGTGAACGCCGGCCCGTTCATCGCCGCCCCGAACGCCCCGAGCGGCGCCGCCCAGGCCGGCCCGAACGGCTCCAACGAAGTCGCCCGCGGCGTGGCCCTGCAGTCCGATGGCAAGATCATCGTCGTCGGCCAGGCCGAAACCCTCCAGGACGGCTCCAAGGCCGACTCCCGCGACTCCGACATCTACGTCGCGCGCTTCCGCCCGTCCGGCATCCTCGACTCGACGTTCGGCGTCGGCGGGGTGCGCCGGATCGACCTGAGCGACGGCATCCAGGTGCCCGCCTCGCCGTCGGCCACCACCACGACGCTGGCCGGCGACCAGGTATGGGGTATCGCGGTGCGCCCGGACAACAGCATCGTGCTGTCGGCCGCCAAGGGCACGGACACCACGGCGCCGGCGATCACCGACCGCAACCTGGCCGTCATCCAGCTGACCGCGGGCGGCGCGCTCGACACCACGTTCGCCGGCGGCACCGGTGTCGCCGTCGCCGCGACCCCGGGCGTGAGCGAGAACCCGCGCGGCGGCGTGCTCAACGCCGACGGGTCGTTTATCGCGACCGGCTACGGCAGCCTGAGCGGCGGCCCGGTCCGCCCGTACCTCTTCAAGGTCAGCTCCACCGGCGTCGCCGACGCGGCGTTCGGCACGGCCTTCGGCTCGGCCGGGGTAGCCTCGGGTGCCGTCGGCGGTGCGGCTCCCGGCTTCGCCGAGGTCTACGACATCGTCCCGCACAAGGGCGGTTACGCCCTCGGCGGCTACGGCCAGCCGACCGGTTCCACGTCGGTCGACGCCGTCGTCTACCGCTTCTCGGCCGCGGGCGTCTGGGACGAGTCGTTCGGCACGAACGGCATCGCGAAGTACGACCGGGCTGGCGGCGCCGACCGCGTGCGCGACATCGCGGCGCTGCCCGACGGCCGCCTGGCCGCCTTCGGCAGCACCTCGGTCGACGCAGCCGGCACGAACCTCAACGGCAATGTCTTCGTCGTCAAGGCCGACGGCACGCCCGACGAGTCCGTCGGCGCCGGCGGCTCCGTGCAGGTCGACCTCGGCGGCCCCGGCGACGCCCTCTGGGCCGTGACGCCGGTCGGCGACGGCTTCAAGCTCGTCGGCGCCGGCTTCCTCGGCGGCGCAGCGGCGACGGCCGACGAGTCGGCGGTCGCCCGCTTCGACTTCACCGTGCCGGAGCAGCCCAAGCCGACCACGCCCGTCCCGACCACCCCCGCGCCGACGACGCCGACGCCGACCACCCCGGTCATCGTCCCCGTCGCGCTGACGGTCAAGACGACTGCGCCGAAGACGGCCACGGCCGGCAAGCCGGTCGCGGTGAAGATCAAGCTCACCGGCACCGCCGCAGGCTTCCCGGCCGGAAAGCTCGTCGTGAAGATCGACGGGAAGAACAAGCGCGAGGTCACCCTCAAGGGCGGCACCGCCAAGTTCACCCTGCGCGGCCTGAAGGCCGGCAAGCGCAAGGTCACCTGGACCTACGCGGGCTCGGTCAACGCCAAGCCGGCGAAGGGCTCCTTCACGGTCACGGTCAAAAAGAAGCCGTAACCCCGCTCGCGCTCGCCGCTTCGCTTGGCTGCCGCCCCGACCTCGGGACGCGGCTGCCGAGCGGAGCGGCAAGCCGCGTTCGACCACCTCCACCCCACCTGGCGCCACCCACGCCCGACCCCCACACTCCGATGCTCACCATCACTTCCCGCAGGATTCGTGCCCGCGCCGCCGCTGCCGCGGCCGCAGTGCTCGTCACCCTTCCCGCGCTCGCGGCCGACCCGGCCGGAGCTGCCCCGCAGACGTTCCCCGACCCCGGCGGCTCCGGCGCGTCGGTCACGCTGAGCACGACGCAGGTCTACCCAGGCCAGCGCCTGCAGATCTCTGGCAGCGGCTTCTTCGGCGGCACGCGCTCCAACCCCGGCGACCCGGTCCCGCCTGGCGGCGTGCCGCTCATCGCGATCAAGCCGTACGACATCGACACGGACTGGACGTGGGGCGGCGCCAGCGCGTACGCCGGCCCGGACGACGCGAAGATCTGGTTCGCCCCCGATCACGTGACCGGCGACTGGTCAGGCTACATCGACATCCCGAGCACCCTGACGCCCGCTGGCATCCTGCCGGGCGCGACCGATGGGAAGAACTGGCTGCGCGTGCTCTCCGGCGCGTTCAGCACGGGCGGCTCAGGCCCGCTGACCGGCAACACGTCAGTGCCGATCACGTACCAGGTGCCGTTCACGGTCATCGACCGCGTCACGCTCGGCCTGACGGCTCCGACCGGGGCCTTCCAGTCTGGCTCGACGTTCCGGCAGGGCGCACAGGTCACGCCGCGCGGCGTCGACTTCACCCCGTCGACGGCCGTCGACGTGACCCTCGACGGCACCCTGCTGACGCTGCCGACGCCGATCACCACGACCGCAGACGGAGCGTTCCCCGTGGGCGCACGCGTACCGCTCCCAGCGGGCACCTCGCCCGGCGCCCACACGCTCACGTTCACGACCGGCGCGGTATCGCATTCGCGCACGATCACCGTGGTCGCTCCGCCGACCGCGACGCTGCTGACGCCATCGGTCCGCCCCGGCGGCCGTCTGGCGTTCAAGCTCACCGGCTACCTCGGCGTCGGCAACACCGGCCAGAGGGTCGCGGTCGTGGTCAACGAGGCGGTCCTGGCATGTCTCACGGCGTCGGGCACCGGCGAGCTGACCGGCACCGCCGTGCTCCCCGCCACGATCGCCGAAGGTCCAGCCGTGATCGGCTTCAACGCAGGCACCTCGTGCGTCATCGGCGGTCCGGTCAACGACCTGCCCGGTACACGCGTCGCACCGAGCGCGACCGTCGCGGCCACGGCACCGACCGCCACCGCGGCCGACGGCGTGATCGGCAAGCAGTCCGCGGTCTCGGGCGCGGGCTTCCCCGCTGGCGCGACCCTCACCGCCACGCTCGACGGCGCAGCCCTGGAGGGCAGCTTGACCGTCGGCGCCGACGGCAGCTTCTCGGGCGACCTGCCCGTTCCGGCGGCCACGGCGGCGGGCGAGCATCTGCTGCTCCTGTCCGGCGGGGGAGCGACCGCTGCCGCGACGCTGAAGGCCGTCGCCCCCGCGCCCGAGCCGCAGCCCCAGCCGCAGCCGCAGCCCCAACCGGGCCCGGCGCCGACCACGCCGAAGCCGGCGTCGCCCGCGCCGTCGAAGCTCAAGCTCAAGGGCTCCAAGCTCACGATCACGCTGGCTGCCAAGCCGGTGAAGGGCACCAAGGTCGTCGTGCAGACCGCCAAGAAGGTCAAGCTCACCACCAAGGGCAAGGCCAAGACGGTCGTCGTCGCGAAGGTGACGACGAAGAAGGACGGCACGATCACGGTCACGCTGACGGCCGACGGCAAGAAGGCCCTGAAGCGCTTCAAGACGCTCAAGGTCGTCGTCGAGATCACGGCGCCGAACTCGGCGCCGACCACCAAGACGCTGACCCTGAAGGGCTAGCGGCGAGGCGGGCTGCTTCGGCAGCCTGCCGCAGGCGCTCCCATCCGGGCCGCCGCTCAGCTAGTTGAGCGTCTTGGGCAGCCCGAACAGCTCGAACAGCGAGCCATCGGTCTCGATGAAGTACGTGATGTCGACCACGCGGCCGTCCTTGAAGACGGGCACGTGGATCGACCACGGGGTCTGGCCGGCATCGCGGTACTGCGCGAAGCCGGCCTGGCCGTTGACCTGCACCGGAACGAGCTTCGATCCCGCGCATTCGGCGCCAGGGCCGAACATCCAGCCGATGAGCTGCTCGCGGCCGCTGAGCCACATCGGCCACGGCGGCATCGACTGGGTCGCGTCCTCGTGCAGGATCGCGGTGAGGGCGTCCATGTCGTAGCGCTCGAAGGCGTCGAGGTAGCGGGCGAGCAGCTCCTCGCTGGCTTCGTCGGCCGAGTCCGGCGCGAGCTCCATCACCTCGAGGTCTTTGGCGCCGAGCGTCGCGCGGGCGCGCTGCAGCGCGCTGTTGACGGCCGGCACCGTGAGGTGCAGCAGCTCAGCGGCCTCGGCGGCCTTCCAGTTCAGGACCTCGCAGAGGATCAGGATCGCGCGCTGGCGCGGCGGCAGGTTCTGCAGCGCGACGATGAAGGCGAGCTTCACCGACTCGCGCGCCTGCGAGGCCAGCACCGGGTCGCCGTCCCCGGAGAGGACCATGCGGTCGGGCACCGGGCCGACCCACGTCGCTTCGGGCATCTGGTCAGCGAGGGGCGCGTCCCACGTCGTCGAGGGGCCGAGGTCGACGGGGATCGCCCGCTTGCCCGACGCTTGCAGCGCGTCGAAGCAGACGTTGCTGGCGATCTTGTAGAGCCACGTGCGCAGGGCGGCGCGGCCTTCGAAGCGGTCGATGCCCTTCCAGGCCCGCACGAACGTCTCCTGGACGGCGTCTTCGGCGTCGGCTGCGGAGCCGAGCATCCGGTAGCAGTACCCCGTCAGCTCGCGGCGGCTCTGCTCGAGCCGCTCTTCGAGTCCGGCCTGCCGGCCTGTCGCGGGGTCGACGACGGGAGACTCAGCCATACCCCGGACAGTACTGCGGGCGCCTCGCCGCTCGCAATCCGCGGGCCCGGTCAACGTCGCGCTGCTCATCAGAGCGCTCCTTCTCGTCGGTGCGTTCGGGGGACGGTCCGCCGCTCAGGCCTGCTGGGCGGGGACGTACTCGTCGGGGCACTGTTCGATCGCCGCGGAGTCCATCCACATGACTTCCCAGTGGTGCCCGTCGGGATCGAGAAACGACCGGCCGTACATGAACCCCATGTCCATGGCGTCTTTGGCCCGGCTGCCCCCTGAGGCGAGCGCGCGGTCGGCGAAGGCGTCGACGCCTCCGCGGTCCTCCGCCGAGACGCAGATCAGCGACCCAGTGGTGCTGGCCACGTCGGCGAGCGGTTTGGCGAGGAACTCCGTGAACCGGTCCTGCTCGATCAGCATCACGAACGACTTGTCCGACACCACCATGCACGCGCACGACTGGTCGGTGAACTTCGGATCGAACGAGAAGTCCAGCGCCCCGTAGAACGCCTTCGACCGCTCGATGTCGGTCACGGGCAGATTGATGAAGGTGAGCCGGTCGGCCATGGGTCTCTTTCCAAGTCGCGAAAAGCGAGGTCAGAGAGGTAGACCGCCGGCTCGGCCAAAACTCATCGCCCGTGGAGATCGGGTGTGGCCGAAGGCCCGTGGACACGCGGTGAAGCCTGACCGCGGCGGATGATCCGCAGCGGCTGAGCCGGGGGCGGGGGTGTCCCTCTCCGGGCGGATCGGCGGCGAGCTGTACGGGCTTCGCCCTCTGGGCGAAGCCGGACTGCGAGATCGCAGCCAGGGGAG
>JAEYAL010000092.1 GCA_023404805.1 Actinomycetes bacterium
GGGGGGGGGGGGGGGGCCGGCCCGCCCCCCCCCACCACTGGCGCGCCCCACGGGGACGCTGACGACGCCACCGCCGACGCGACCGCTGACGGCGAGTTCGACGACGCCACCGCTGACGGCGAGCTCGGCGACGACTTCTTCTTCGAGCACCTCGCGTCAGCGCGCGAGCTTGGTCCCCCGGCTTTCGGCCGACGCCGCCCGCGGCGCCCGGGCCGCTTCCTGCAGGTGCGGGCCAGCACCCGCGACGCGCGGGCGGCCGCCGACTCCACTCCACGCCGGGTCGCCCTCGCGGTCCGCATCGGGCCGCACGCGGACGGCTGGTCGTCGGCGCCGCGCGAGTTTCCCGCCATGGCCGAGCCCGACCGCGCGCACACCCTGCAGGTCACGCTGGTCGCTCCGACCCTGACGCAGGCGCCGGTGCAGCGCCGGCTCGTCCTGCCGCCGTCTGGCCCGAGCACGACGACCGAGTTCTCGCTGCCGGTGCGGCCCGGCCGCCACCAGGCGCGGCTCGTCGTGCAGCACGACGGCCGCGTGCTGCAGACCGCGCTCGTGACGCTCGCCGCCGCCGACAGCCGCTCGGCGCTTGAGCCGCTTGTCTCCATCCGCGACGAGGTCGCGGTCGCCGGCGATCTCGACGACCTCGACTGGGGCCGGAGCTTCGACCTCGCGCTTGTCGCCAACCACAACCCCGACGACGAGCCGGGCGTCGCGGTCCTGCCGAAGGACGGGCTCCCGTTCTGCAGCCCCGCCGGATGGGACGGCGCCGCCAAGGGGATCCTCGGCGTCCTCACCGAGCTGGCCGAACAGGGGCCTGAGGCCGACGGAGCCACCACCGAGTTCCCGCGGCTGCTGGCGGCGCTGGCGCATCACGGCCACCTCCTGCGCAAAGCGCTCTTCAAGTCGGCCGCGATCGAGCGCCTCCCCGCCGACCCGGTCGTGCAGATCGTGTCGGCGCGTCCCGACAGCTGGTGCCCCGCGGAGTTCCTCTACGACGGACCCGTCCCGCCCTTCACCTGCGACGTGGAGCTCTGCCAGCGAGCGCTCGAGCTGCTCGCAGATCCTGCGCCCGCCAGCGCCGCGTGCGACGCTGACCACGGCGACGCGACGGTCTGCCCGCTCGGCTTCTGGGGCGCGCGCACGGTGATCGAGCGGCAGGCGCACGGACCCGCGGCTGCGGCGAGCTGGGACTGGCGGCTGACGGCGGAAGCCAAGCGCGACCGCGACGCCCTCGGCGCACCAGGCAAGGCGGTGTTCGCCGCGCACCGCCACGTGGACGTGGTCCGGCAGGACGCCAGCGCGAGCGTGCTCGCCACGCTGGCCGACGCTGGCGTGTCGGCCGCGCACGTCGGCAGCTGGGACGAGTGGGTGGAGCGCGTGCGGGAGGACGAGCCGACGCTGCTCGTGGTCCTCGGCCACAACGAGCCACGGACGTGGGGCGCAGGCTCCGTGCCGCTCGGCCTGAGCGCGCTCGCGATCGACGTCGGGCTGCTCGACATCGGGCTGGTCGACCGCACGTACATCGCAGGCGCCGGCTCGGTGCACCCGATCGTGCTGCTGCTGTGCTGCAACACCGCGAACGCGTCGGCGCCCTACCAGGGCTTCGCGGCGACGTTCCGCGACGAGGGCGCTCCCGTCGTCGTGGCGACCCTCACCGACATCCTCGGCCGCTATGCCGCGCCCGTCGCCAGCGCGGCCATCGAGTACCTCACCGACCCCGCCAACGACGGCGTGCGCGTCGGCGAGCTGATGCTCGGACTGCGCCGGAGGATGTTCGCCGAACGCCTGCCGATCGGCCTGGCCTTGGTCGCCTACGGCGACGCCGACTGGAAGCTGACCACCGCCGAGCACCGGAGACCTGATGCCTGATCCAGACCCGACGCCCGACCCAGGCCCCACGCCCGACCCGGGGGCGACGCCCTCAGACGATCCCGAGAACAGCAAGAAGCTGACGGTCGCGCTGTACGTGACGGTGGGGTTCGTCGTGCTGTTCGGGGCGGGCCTCGTGGTCCTGTTCCTGAGCGCGGAAGGCGCGAAAGACCCGACTTGGAACCGCTGGATCTACCTGCTCAGCGGCCTCGAGGCCGTCGTGTTCGCGGCGGTCGGGTGGCTGTTCGGCTCCGAGGTCAACCGCGCGCGGGCCGACACGGCCGAGAAGGCTGCGGCCGCGGCCAAGCAGGAGACGGCAGAGGCCAAGAGCGAGGCCGACGCCGCCAAGCGCGATGCCAGCGCCGCAGCCGAGTACTCGGTGCGCATGGAGACGGCGGGCGCGCAGCTGCGGCGCGCGATCGAGGCGCATGGTGCTGACGCGAGCGCGGAGGCAGCGCCCGCAGACCGGCTGGGCAGCCACGTCGGGCCTGCGGCGTCGGCCGCGGACGCCACGACGGCCGTCAACCTCGCGGTCCTCGCCGCCCTCGCAAAGGAGTTCCCGGAGTAGCGGCGGCGCTCAGGCCCCGGCCGCGTCGGCGACGGCTTCCTCGCCGCGCACCACCGGCTCGGGGTGCTCCTGCGCGTGGATCGACGCGCGCCGCATCACGCCGCGGGCGAGCTCGAGGGCACGCTCGGCGGCTTCGGCCGGGATGGCGGTCCCGTCCTGGCGGACCATCAGCGACGTCATGCCGTTCCAGAGGGCCCAGAGGAAGAGCATCATCTCGTCGATCGGCGCGGTGGCGGTCTGGCCGAGCGTCATCGCCTCTTTGAGATCGGTGGCGATGCCGAGGACGATCTTCTGCACGCGCGCCGACAGGGCCTGGTTGATCTCGGCGAGCTCCGGGCTCGGATCGGGCTGCATCACGCGGACGGCGGCGAAGCGCACCGACTCGGGCCGCTCGATGGCGAAGCGCACGTAGGCGTCGCCGGCGGCGTAGACGCGGTCGATCGCCCGCGGCTGGGCGCGCGCCTCGGCCATGTACCGCTCGACGATGTCGAGGCCATCGGAGACGAACGCCAGCAGGATGCCCTGCTTGCTCGTGAAGTGCTTGTAGAGCGTGCCGACCGAGACGCCCGCGGCCTCCGCGATCTCCTCGACCTTGACGCTGTTCACGTCGCGGTTCATGAAGATCTGCGCGGCGGCATCGAGGATCGACCGGCGCGTGCGCGCGCTCTTCGCCGACGGCAGCGACGTGCCGCTGAGGGACGGGCCGGCGCCGTTCGTCGAAGGGTCGGAATGTGATGCCACGCACAGGAGTATGCCGAGCGGACGGCGTTCGCGCCATCTACGCGCCATCGAGGTACCGCGGCGTTTCTCTTCCAACGGCCCGCATCAACCGGCCGCGTGGCCAGCGGCGGTCGCGACGAGGCGCCGCTACGGCGAGACGGGTGCGTCAGTTAGGCCGATGACGGCCGGGTCGGCGAGGTAGCCCCACGCCTTGAGGTCGTGCCCGAGCTGCCCCGGGAACGTCTTGCCCTCGTCGCCGCTGAAGTCGCCACGAGCAGCCGACGCATCGACCACGGCCTTGGCCCCGGCGGTGTCGTCGACGAGCAGCAGGTCGGCGATCCACGCCGCCGCCGCGGTGCGGCCCGCGAGCCCGCGGATGTCGGCCTCGAAGGTCGTCGCGTCCTGCCACTCCTTCGCCTTCTCGGTCGCGTCCTGCCGGATCCAGTCCGGGAAGCTGCGGGTGACGTCCGTGAAGCTGCCGTCCACGAAGCGGAAGATCTGGATCGGCGCGCGGCTCGCGGCATACGGGCCGTAGGCGCCGACGAAGCGCTGGTCGGACGCCTTGAACTCCAGCTGCGTGGTGTCGCCGAGGTCCTCGAGCTCGTAGCCGTAGTCGAGCCAGTTGCGGGTGACGGGCTTGGCCCAGCCGGCCTCGGTCGACGCCGCTACCGCCGACACGGTGCAGCAGTGCGCGCCGCCGGTGAACGTCCGCACGACGGCGTCCGGCACGTTGTCGCCAGTCACGTCGCCGAGCGCCAGCGTCGGGCGGACGAGCCAGCCCTCGGCGGCATCGCCGCGGAGCTTCACGGACACGAGCGTCTTGCGGCCGGGGCCGCGCACCGTCAGGCGCAGCTTGCCGTAGACCTTCAGCGTGCTGCCGGAGGCCTTGCGCCGCTCGTAGCTGAGCACGGCGCTCACGCCGCCGGACTTGGCCTTCACCGTGCCGGGCACGGCCTTGGCGGCTTTCGGCTTGAGCGTGGCGGCCCCAGCGCGGCTGATCGGACCGGTCAGCGTCGCCGCGAGCAGGCAGGCCACCGCCACGATCGTGATGAGCACGACGCGGATCAGCCGGGGTGTGCGCGTGTGCTCGAACGTGTCATGCGTGTAGGAGCGCGACGCGACGCGGGCGGCCTGCGTCCGCCGGCTCACGGCCACGCGGTGGTCAGCTGCGGCGCGGCGGCTGCTGCCGTCGCGGCGGTCGCTGCGGCGGCGGTCGCCACGGGT
>JAEYAL010000115.1 GCA_023404805.1 Actinomycetes bacterium
CCTCAGAACAGCGGCGCGCTGCCACTGGACACGGCCCGGGGGCAGCCGCGAGCGGAGGCCGCTCGCTGGAGCAACGCCGCGCCCAGAGCTTGCGGGCGCTGCTGGCGTTCCTCGCCGTCAGCGCCGCCGTGCCCGGCGTCTGGGCGACGCTCGCGCCCGCTTCGTTCTACACGTCGTTCCCGCTGGGCGGCAGCGGCTGGGTCGCGCCGCTTGGGCCGCCCTCGCCGCACCTCACCGCCGACGTCGGCGCCTTCGACCTCGCGTTCGCGGGCATGTTCGCGTGGGCCGCCTGGCGGCCGGAGCGCGCGCTCGTCATCCCGCTGGCGAGCGCGTGGATCGTGTTCAGCACGCTCCACTTCGCGTGGCACGCGTTCAACCTCGAGCCCTTCGGCGCCGGCGACGCGATCGCGCAGATGGTCTCGCTCGCGCTCGTGCTGGCCGTACCCGCGCTCGTGATCTGGCTGGCGCGCGGGTCAGCGGCCGGCGAGCCCGCGGCTCAGGCGCCGGCGGCTTCCCACTTGGCGTAGGCCGCGGCGACCCGCTCCTTAGCGGCGTCGTGGTCGGCCTTCGCCTTGGGCGCGCGCTTCGGGTCGGCCCAGATGGCAGGATCGGCGATCTGGTCCTCGATCGCGGCAAGCGCTTCTTCGGCCCGCTCGACTTCGCGCTCGAGCTTGGCCAGCTCCTTGGCGCCCGCCTTGCGGGCGGCATGGTCGGCTCCGCCTGCGCCCTTCTCGCGTGGCGCTGCGCCGTTAGCCTTCGCCGAGCCGCCGCTGCCCTGGGCCGACGAGCCGTTGCTCGGCGTGTTCTTCGACGCGGCGCCGTTGCCGTTCGCCTTGCCCTTCGCTGAGGCGCCGTTGCCGTTCGCAGGCTTCTGACTCGACGCCGCCGCCCCGGCTTTCGCCGCGCCCTCGCGGCGCGCCTTGATCTCGGCCCGCAGCGCGGCGCGCTCTTCGCGGCCGTCCATGTAGTCGACCCAGTCGCCCATGTGCGAGACGAGGTCCTGGTCCTCGATCGCGACGGTGCGGGTGCCGACGGCCTCCAGCAGGGCGCGGTCGTGGGTGACGAGGATGATCGCGCCCTCGAACGACTGCAGCGCGGCCTCCAGGGCTTCACGCGACTCGATGTCGAGATGGTTGGTCGGCTCGTCGAGGATCAGCAGGTTCGCGCCGGAAGCCACCAGGCAGGCCAGGCCGAGGCGCTGGCGCTCGCCACCGGAGAGCGTCGCGACCTCCTTCTGAGCGTCCTCGCCAGAGAACAGGAACTTGCCGAGCAGCGAGCGGGCCTCGCCGGGCGTGAAGCCGGTCTTGCGGACGCACGCCTCGACGACCGTGCGGGCCGTGCCGTACTCGATCTCCTCGACGTGCTGGGAGAGGTAGCCGAGCTTGACGCCGTGGCCGGTGAGCAGCTTGCCCTTCGTGAGCTCCTTGCGGCCGGCGAGCGTCGCGACGAGCGTCGACTTGCCCGCGCCGTTGGGGCCGACGAGGCAGACGTGCTCGCCCCGCTCCAGGTAGAAGTCGGCGTCCTTGATGAGCGTCTTGCCGGGCACGTCGACCTGGCCGCCCATCAGCTCGTAGATCACCTTGCCGGAGCGCTCCGGCGTCTTGAACTCGAAGGCGAGCGCGGCGCCGTCCTTGGGGTCAGCGGTGAGCCGGCCCGCCTGGAGCTTGTCGCGCTGTTTGACCTTCGACTGCGCCTGCTTGGCCTTCGTCGCCTTGGCCCCGAAGCGGTTGATGAAACGGTCGAGGCGGTCGATCTCGGCCTGCTGCTTGGCCATCTGGCGGTTGAGGTTGAGCTCGCGCGTGGCCTTCTCCTTGCGCCACATCGACCACGTCCCCTTGAAGAAGTTCGCGCGGCCGCCCTCGAGCTCGAGGATCGAGTTGCCGACGGACTCCAGGAACCAGCGGTCGTGGGCGACCATGATCACGGCCGCGTCGAGCGACTTGATCTTCTCCTCCAGCCACTCCAGCGACTCGAGGTCGAGGTGGTTGGTCGGCTCGTCGAGCAGCAGGATGTCGGGCTCGCAGGCGAGGGCGCGGGCGAGCGACGCGCGGGTGAGCTGCCCGCCGGAGAACGACGACAGCGGGCGCCCGCGGGCCTCGTCCTGGAAGCCCAGGGCGGTCAGGATCTGCGCGGCGCGGTCGCGCCAGCCGTAGCCGCCCGCGGCTTCAAAGCGCGCATAGACGTCGGCGTAACGCTCCATCGCCTTCTCGTCGCCTCCGGCCATCTTGGCTTCGCAGTCGGCGAGCTCCTGCTCCAGCTCGATCTGCTCGGTGCAGGCCGAGAGCGCGTACTCCTCGAGTGTAAGGGTCTGGTCGCGCGGCGGCCGCTGGTCGTGCAGCGCCATGCGGGCGTTCTTCTCGATGATGATCTGGCCGCCGTCGATGCTCTCCTCGCCGGCCAGCATCCGCAGCAGCGTGGTCTTGCCGGCGCCGTTGCGGCCGCCGATCACCATGCGGTCGCGGCGCTCCAGCGACAGCGAGATCTTCTGGAACAGGGGCTTCCCGTTGATGTCCTTCGAGAGGTCCGACCCAATGACGACTGCCACGCCTCGATGGTAGAAGCCCCGGGCGTTTCGAGCCGCGCGCCTCGCCGGCGAGCCCTTGACTTCAAGTGCGGTTGAACTTCTACGGTCGGTCGCATGAGCACCAAACCGGCCCCTTCCTCCTCCTCAACAGCTGACGCCGGACGCGGCGCAGGCGGCAGCCCGAGCGGTGCCGCGAACCCTCCGCCTGCCACTGCAGCCACCGCGCACAGCACCGCCGGCGCCAGCGACCGCATCACCGCCGAAGTCCTCACGTGGCCTGGCGCCCGAGCTGCCACGGGCAGCCGCGGCGAGTGGGCGTTCAAGCTCGGCCGACGCGAGCTCGGGCACCTGCACGGCGACACCACGGCCCACTTCGGGTTCGGCAAGGCGACCTGGCGGGAGCTCCACGCCGCAGGCCGGATCGACTACCACCCGGTGTTCCCCGGGCGTGAAGGCCCCGCTGCCCGCCGGATCCAGAACGCGGCCGACGAAGCCGACGTGATCGCCCTGCTGCGGATCAACTACGACTACCTCGCGAGCCGCCAGCCGCCCGGCGCAACCCGCGACACGGCATGACCTGCCCGCAGATCGCCGACCGGGCGGCCCGCGCCGCCGTCGCGGCTAGGTTCAAGGCATGGCCATCTCTGGCCCTGCGGGGGATTTCGACTACGACACACCGGCCAACCACGGCTACGCCGTCCAGCGCCGCACCGACCCGCGCATCGCCGCGCGGGTGCACGCCGCGCTCGGCGATGCCCGGACCGTGGTGAATGTCGGCGCTGGCTCCGGGTCGTACGAGCCTGACGACCGCGACGTGACCGCCGTCGAGCCGTCGGCCTCGATGCGGGCACAGCGGGCGCCCGGCAGCGCGCCGGTCGTCGACGCCGCGGCCGAGTCGCTGCCGTTCGACGACAACAGCTTCGACGCCGCGATGGCGATCGTCACCGTGCACCAGTGGACCGACCTCGAGGCCGGCCTTGCCGAGCTGCGCCGCGTGGCCCGCGGCCCCGTCGTGATCGTCACGTTCGACCCCGCGGCGATGGGCCGCTACTGGATCGCCGAGTACGCACCGGAGCTGATGGCGACCGAGGTGCCGCGGTTCCCGTCGATCGAGCGGCTCACCGCAGCACTCGGCCCTGAAGCGCGCGCGACGCCGGTGCCTGTCCCGATCGACTGCGTCGACGGCTTCATGGAGGCCTACTACGCCCGCCCCGAAGCGTTCCTGGACGACCACGTCCGCGCCGCGCAGTCCTCCTGGGGCTTCGTCGACGCCGCCACCACCGCCCGCATCACCGGCCGCCTGCTCCGCGACCTGGAGAGCGGCCGCTGGGAGGAGCGCCACGGCGACCTGCGCACCCAGTCCGAGCACGACGGCTCGCTGACGCTCGTCGTCGACCCGGGCGAGCCGCTCGACCACTGACTCACGGGGCCTGCCGCGGCGCCGCCCCGGACGATTCAGCCCGCGAGCGCCACGCGCCGCGTGAACGGCGATGCGAAGACGCCGCTGGCGTTGAAGTCGCCGGCGACCTCGAGCCACTGGCCGAGCGCCGGATACGACGCCCGCACCCGCTCGGGCGTCAGCGCGTTGTACTGGCCCCAGTGCGAGCGGGCGCCGAGGTCAGCGAGCTCGCGCTCGTAGATCTCCAGCAGCTCGGTGCCGCCGCGCGTCCCGTCGATGAGGATCAGCTCGATCATCATCGTGTCGCGGCCATGCATCATCGACGCCACCGCGCGGGACGCCTTCGTGAAGCGCAGCGCGATCGGCACGGTGTGGATCAGGCCGCGCCGGCGCTCCCGCGCGGCGATCTCGATGATGCGGTCGACCGCCTGCACGTGCGCGCCGCCCTCCAGCGGGACGCCGAGCTCCATCGACAGCGCCGGGACGCCGTTGGCTTCCCCGATGTTGAACACGCGGTAGGAGACCGCCGCGTAGCCGTCGTCCTGCATCGCCTTCAGCGCCCCGTCGAACGCGCACGCGCAGACCCGCGGCTGTTTGCGGGCGGCCCACCGCAGCAGGCGCTTGGTGAGCGGGATCCGCGCCTGCAGCTCGATGAGCGGGTGGCGGCGCTTCCGATCTGACGGCAGCCGCTCAGGGTCCGGGCACTCGGTCCGGCGCGTCACCAGCAGGCGGTGCCCGCCCCCGCGCCGCGGGTACGGGTTCAGCAGCAGCTCGTAGTGGTCGCCGTCGCCGAGCGGGCCGTCCGGGCCCAGGCGGTCGCGCTCTGCCTCCCAGCTCGACAGCGTCCGGACCTCGTTGAGGAAGAACTTCTCGCGGACGGACAGCACGAACGACGTCGCGATCCCCAGCGTCCCAAGGCCGCAGATCGCGGCGTCGAAGATGCGGTCGTCCTGGATCAGCCGCTCGCCGACGAACCGCGACTCATCGGTCATGCCGCCCGCCGGTTCGACGCGCACCTGCCGCCCGCCGGAGACGACCAGGTCGACCGACCGCACGAGATCGGGGAACGGACCCCACGAGAGCCCCGACCCATGCGTCGAGGTCGAGATGACGCCGGCGATCGTCTGCGCGTCGTAGCCGCCCATATTCGGCAGGCCGAGCCCTCGCGCGTGGAGGGCGTCGTTGAGGTCGCGGATCGTCGTGCCGGCGAGGACCCGCACGAGCAGCTCGTTGCACGCTTCGCGCGGCCGCAGCGTGCCGTCGTCGAGCGGCAGGATCCCGGTGAGCTCGTTTGGCCGCAGCAGCAGGCCGTCGGTAAGCGCGATGTCAGACCACGCGTGGCCCGAGCCGACCATCCGGATCGTGCTGCCGAGCGCCTCGGCCTCGCGCACCGCCGCGGCGACGTCCTCCACCGACTCCGGCATGAGGATGTCGCGCGGGTGGCAGACCTGGTTGCCCACGTGGTTGCGCCACTCGCGCGTCATGCGAGCTCCTCCACCAGCCGAGCCACGCCGCGCTCGGCCAGCGCCGCGATCGTCTTCGACGGGTTCACCCCGAGCGACGTCGGCACGATCGAGCCGTCGAGCACCCAGAGCCCGTCGACGCCATGGACCTTGCCGAACGGGTCGACGACGCCATGCGCGGGGTCGTCGGCCATCGGGCAGCCGCCGAGCGGGTGGACGGTCGTGAACTTCGACGCCACGCCGGAGCCGAGCGGATAGAACATGTTGGACTGCGTCGCGGCCCCGAGCTCGGACGCCGTGCGCTCGAGGTCGTCGAAGAGCCGCTTGCTCGCGTCGCGCTTCCAGCGGATGTCGAGCTTGCGGCCGAAGCAGGTGAGCTTCATCCGGCCGTCGGCGGCGTCACGGCCGATCAGCAGGTAGATCAGCGCGTCGCGGTTGGGCCGCTTCGGCGGCACCGTGACCCGCTTGGGGTTGAGCTGCCGGTCGCTCCACCCGAGCTTGATCTGGCAGTTCACGAGCCGCAGGAGCCAGCGACGCCAGCCGTCGACGACCTGCACCCCGCGCGCCACGTCGAGCAGGCCTTGGAAGTTGCCAGGGAGCCCGCCGTCGGCCGCCATCAGCGCCCGGCTCGCCGTGAGGTCGATGCGGCTGGTCATGACCGGCCCCAGGTCGTTGCGCGCGTCGGCTGTGCCAGGCGCCTGCGGCTCGAACGCGACCGCGAGCGCGTCGCCGTTTCCTGAGAACCGCGAGCCCAGGGCCGGCGAGAGCCCCTTGATCCGGCGGCGGTTCTGCAGCAGCAGGCGGGTCGAGCCGAGCGCGCCCGCGGCGACGACCACGCGCGGCGCGATCCACGTGCGCCGCGCTCCGGTCGCGAGGTCCTCGCTGCACACCTCCCAGCCGCCGCCTGCGCTGCGCGGCGGCGTGAGCCGCGTGACCTGCTGGCCCGCGTGGACCTCGGCGCCGTGCGCCTCAGCCCGCGCGATGTAGGTGATGTCGACGGTGTTCTTCGCGAGCACGGGGCAGCCGATGTCGCACCGGCCGAGGTTCTGACAGCCCTCCTGCCGCACGCCGCTGAACGGATGCTCCCGCGGCTCGCCGAAGTGCACGGCGATCGGCAGGCGCTCGGCGTCGTGCCCGGCTTGCTGCGCCGCCGCGGCGAAGGCGTCGACCTTGCGCAGCTCCGGATCCAACGGCGTAAGCTGCGGGTCCAGCGCCGCTTCGGTGCGGTCGTACCAGGGGTCCAGCGCGGCCCGGTCGATGCCCGCCGGCCAGCCGGACCCGAAGACCTCCGCGGGTGCCCGCAGCTGCACGTTGGCGTAGACGAGCGACCCGCCGCCGACACCAGCCGCGGTGATCACGGCGACGTCGCGCATCAGCCGCACGTCGAACATGCCCCCTGGGTTGATGCGGTCATGCCACAGCAGCTGCGGCGCCTCATCCCACTCGTCGACGAAGTCCGCTCCCGCGAAGCGCCGCCCGCGCTCCAGCACGCAAACGCGCTGCCCTGCCTCAGCCAGGCGGCACGCCGCGATCCCTCCGCCGAAGCCAGAACCGATCACGATCACGTCGAACGCCGCCACCGACGCTCCAGGAGCACTTTCCACGCCACTGTCCCCCAACAGTCGACTGCCGGGCGATCCTAGCCGGGGAGCGGGCGTGCGCCAACGAGGATCGGCCAGCCGGGGGACGCCGCACCCGTCAGCGGCGGTCGGACGCTTGCGTGAGCCGCTGGCCGAGGCGCTCGCGCGGAGTTCAGCGCAGGTGCTTGCGCAGGAACTTGGCGACCGTCGGGACGATCGCCGGGTGCTTCTTCGTCAGGTTGTCTGCGCCGCCGAACACGGTGCCGGACGCCCAGAAGTGGTCCTGGTCGGGGTAGAAGTAGGCCGTGCAGCCGCCGCCGTGCAGGATCGCCGACGTGCACGTGTCGCGCGCAAAGGTCAGCTGCACGATCGAGTCGGCGTCGCCATGGAAGATCAGGATCGGCGCATCCGACTCGTCGTAGGCCGGCGTGCAGCCGGTCACCTTCGCCGACTCCTGGCACTCGGCGCCCGCGATCGAGAACGCGGCGCCGACGCGGAACCGGCGCGACTTCGGCGTGGACTTGTCGCCCCCGCGGATGGCCACTCGCAGCGACGCGATCGCGCCGGCCGAGTACCCGCCGACGGCGTACCGCTGCTGCTTCGCCGCTGCGCCGTACTGCTTGGCGTGGCGCCGCAGGTAGCGCAGCGCCAGCTCGAGGTCGGCCTCAGCCTCCGCCGAGGCGGGGACGAGGTCCTTGTTGCTCACGATGCCCTGGCCGGTGTTGCGGTCCTTCGGCACGAGCCGGTACTGGACCGACGCCACGAGGAAGCCCGCCCGCGCGAACTCCTCCGCCATCACCCGCATCTGCGACGGATCGCCCTCGACGAACCCGCCGCCGTGCGCGAGCACGATCGTCGGCGCGTTCTGCTTCGGCGTCTTCGCCGAGCGGTAGAGGTCGAGGTGCAGCGCCTGCTTGCCCGCCGCGGGGTTCAGCTCGGAGGTCGCCGAGCCGTAGACGACGCCGGTCTGCACGCACGGAGCGGTGCACGGCCGGTCGTCGGTGAGCACCATCGCCGGATCATTCGGATCCGCGGCGAGCGCGGGTTCGGGCGCGCCGCCCGTCGCGACGGCGAAGCCGATCGCTCCGGCGGCCAAGGCCGTTGCAAGGAGTCCCATACCGGCGAAGGCCCGCGTCACCGCGTGGCGCCACCTGACGGTAGGCCCGACCCGTGGCGCTGGAAGTGCAGCAGCGCCTCGTTCTCGTCGAGCGTGCGGCGCTCGGTCTGCTCGTACTCGCGGAACATCCCCTTCACCTTTCGCAGGTTTTCGACAGGACGTGACGCCAAGCTCTCGGCGATCTCCAGCGCGCGGTCGTGGGCCTTGTCGGCCGGGACGACGTCAAACGTCAGGCCGTACTCCAGCGCCTTCTCGGCCGTCACGACCGGGCTCTGGAGCACGAGGTGGCGCGCGACCGACAGCCCGACGAGCGGCGCCAGCCGCGCTGGACCGACTGGGACGCCGAGCAGGCCGCCGACCCACCGCAGCTTGAGGTTGTCGCCCGCGACACGCAGGTCGCAGGCCGCCGCCAGTTCGGCGCCAGCGCCGACGGTGTTGCCCACCATCGCGCAGATCGTCACCGCTGGGCAGCGCTCCAGCGCCGCGTACAGCTCAGCGAACTCGCTCATCCGGGCGTAGCCGCCCTCAGCATCCAGCACCTCGTTCACATCGGCACCAGCGCAGAGCGCCGTCGGGTCGGTCGACGAGAGGACGACCGCCGCCAGATCAGGCTCAGACTCCAGCTCCGCCAGGGCGTCGAGGAGCAGCCGCAGCGACGCGCGGTCCAGCGCTCCACGGACCTCGGGGCGGTTGATTCGAAGCGTCGCGACGCCCGGGATCGGTCGATCCAGCACTACAGGTTCCACAGTCGGTAGCATCGCACCCTGAGATGCGCCGAATCACCACCGCCTTCACGACGCTCTGGATCACCCTCTTCGCCATGACCAGCCCCGCGCTGGCTCAGGAGAGCGGTGCCGGCCAGCTCCACGCCACCGAGAAGCTCATCACCGAGTTCGGCCTCGCGCTGATCATCGGCTTCCCGATCTTCGTGTGGGTCATGTCGCGCCTGCAGGCCGGCCTCGACAAGCGCAAGGACCGCAAGAAGGCGGCCTACCGCAAGTCCAAGGGCTCCGCCGCCTGGAAGGGCGGCTGGTAACCACCAGCCTCACCAAACGTCGAACGAAGGCCCGCCACGTGCGGGCCTTCGTCATTTCTAGGGCCCGCGTCGCGCCCAGCCGGGAGGTCAGCCCATTTCGGGGAGCATCCCGAAGCGGCGCGGAGGCGGCGGCGCCGGGACGGACAGCCGGGCTGGCACGGTGCGCAGCATCGCTCGGCCGATGATGGCCTGGGCCTCGTCGACGAGGTCGGCGTTGTCGTGGGCCTCTCCGCCGCGCGGGCTGTGGAGCACGTCTTCGAGGCCGATCCGCGAATCGATGCCGCGCTCAGCGGCGTCGCGCAGGAGGATCCACGCGCCCTCGCCCATGCCGTGCTGCAGCCGCGGCGCCATGATCCCGTAGGTGTTCAGGGCGTCGTGGATCGCGGCGGCGCGGTGGAGCGCGCCGACGGCGTCCGGCTCGTGGACTTCGACGAGCACGCGCACGACGCGGCCAGCGAAGCCGCTCTCCGCGAGCTTCTCGGCGTCCTGCGGCGACCAGACGCCGGCTTCGATCCCGATACCCGCGCCGTAGAGCGCCGTCATCACCGCGATCGAGCCCGGCTCGTGCACGTTCACGCTCGCATAGGCCGGCTGGCGCCAGAGGCTCACGGCGTCGACGCGGCGCTCGGGGTCAGGTTCGATCCACGCCCCGGTCGACACCCCGACCGGCAGCCCGCTGACCGACCGCACCTCGGCGACCGTCGCGTCGACCGTCGCCGGGTCGAGCGTCTCCTCGCCCGTGGGCGCGCGCGGGTGCAGGTGCACCTCCGTAGCCCCCACCCGCTTGCATCTCAGCGCATCGCGCGCGAGCTCAGCCGCGGTGATCGGAACTTCGCGGTGTTCGGCCTTGATCCGGCCGCCGTTGAGCGCAACCTGGAGCATGGTTTCAAAGTAGTCCCGGTGCGCCCACCTGTGGGGAAGCTCTGGCCTCTTAGGCCATCACAGGGTTGGCGCGCCCGGTCATGACCCCGGGTGGAAGCGGCTCGGGCCGCTCGCGCTGCCGTTCGCAGCCGCCCCGGATCCGTTGAGCGCTGGGGGCGCAGGCGTCGCCGCGAAGACGGTCGTCGCCTGATCGGCCGGCTGGGGCGTGCCGAGCGGGTGGCCGCAGCGCCAGCAGTACGCCGCCCCGCGGGCATGCGGGGAGCCGCAGTACCGGCAGCTGCCGCCCACGCCGTCGGCATTGGCGAGCAGCCGCTCGATCTCGCTGAGCTGGCTTTCGAGCTCCTGCAGCTCGGCGGCTTTCTTCGCGAGCACGTCGACGCGGAAGTGGTCGCGGACCGCCATCTCGTAGGTCAGGCCGCCGAGGTCCCAGGTGCGCTCAGCCACAAGTTCGGCGAGGCGCAGCCGCTCCTCACGCAGACGGCGCACCTCGGCGCTCTGCGGCACGGCGCTGAAGGCGTCCGCGGCGTGCGAGCCGCGCTTGGTGATCAGGGGGATGCGCATTACTCGAACGACTCGAATTCGGTTCCGCCGCCGCCCGTCTTGCCGTCCTTCGGCGGCGGGGTGCCACCGGTGCCGACTTCCTTGGGCAGCTTCTGGGATTGCTTTTGGTACTCCTCCGGCGACAGCTTCTCCAGGTCCTTCAGCTTGGCGCTGTCGTCCTGGGCTGGCGGGGCGGCCTCGTCTTCGGCGGCGGCGGCGTCTTCGCTGTCCTTCGCAGCCGAGTCGTCGGCCGCGTCGTCGGCCGGGGTCGTCTCGACCGGCGCGGCCGTCGTCGCGGCGACGGGCACCGCGACCGGTGCCGCGGTGGCCACCGGCGCCTCCTGGCCGCGGCCGATCCACACACCGACGCCCAGTGCGAGCAGCAGGCTCGCGAGCATGGCGATAAAGGGCAGATAGCTGCCGCTGGGATGGCTGCCGCCGCCGTTGGCCGCCTGGCCCATCGGAGCGGCAGGCGTCAGCCCGCTGCCACCCTGGCCGCCGCCATCCGCGAGGACCGGTGCCGCCTCGCTGGCGAGCACGTCGCGGAACGCGATGCGCGCGTCGCGCCGGCGTGTGCCGCACGACAGGCAGAAGAGCTGGTCCGGAGCGAGCGGCGCCGCGCACCCGGCGCAGCGGGACGAGAGCTCCGGCGCGACGCCCTGCGTCGGCCGCCTGGCCGGCAGCCCGCTGCCTGGCGAATGAGAGCTGGGAGCGCTCACTGCGCACCTCCGAGCGTCGAGGGGGGAGCGAACACGTGGACGTCGGCGCCCCGCGGATCGCCGGTGAAGTAGATGGCGAAGCGCTGGGGCTTGTCCTTCGCCGGAACGCGGTCGATGACCGAGCGGCCGGCGGCGACGACCTTGCCGCCCTTGGTCGCGACGGCGTAGACCGTGAGCCGCAGCTGGTCCACCGCCGAGAGGTTCTTGACTTTGCCCTTGCCGGTGATGACGCCTTCGTCCTCACCGAACTTGAGCGCGGTCAGCCGCATCTTCGGCAGGTCCGCGGGCGGGGCGACCTTCGAAGTCCCGATCCGCACACGCGTCTTGGCCGGCCTCGCGACGGCGACCTGGTTGTTGACCCACCATGTCTCGCCCGGCGGCGCGACCGGCACCATGTTGAGCGCAGGCTCCAGGCCGTCGATCCGGTTCGTGTAGAGCGAGGCGTCCTTGGCGTCGTAGAGGTCGACGCCGATCGGCACCGCCACCTGCGGCTTGTCGCCCGAGTTCTTGACGCGGACGACGATCGTCGCGGCGTCCTTGCCCTGCAGGCGCGTGACGCTCGCCTTGGTGACGACCGCGTTGGTCTCGCCGACCTTGAACTTCTTCGCCTCGGCGGCGGTCGCCGCCGCCTTCGAGAGGTTCGCGCTGCGCTCCTGCGTCGTGGTGCAGGCCGCGAGCGACAGCAGGGAGGCAGCGGCGCCCGCGAGCGCCGCGATGAGCAGCAGACGCTGGATCACCCGAACGCTCCGGTGACGTACTCCCGGGTGCGCTCGGCGCGCGGGTCCTCGAAGAGCTGCTCGGCGGGCGCGTACTCGACGAGGTCGCCGAGGTACATGAACGCGACGTGGTCGCCGACCCGCCTGGCCTGCTGGAGGTTGTGCGTGACGATCACGACCGAGAGGCTCTTGCGCAGCTCGCGGATGAGCTCCTCGATCACCATCGTCGACTTCGGGTCCAGGGCCGAGCAGGGCTCGTCCATCAGCATCACCTCGGGCTCGACCGCGAGCGCGCGGGCGATGCACAGGCGCTGCTGCTGGCCGCCGGAGAGGCGGAGCGCCGGACGGTCGAGGTCGTGCGAGACCTCGTCCCACAGGCCGGCGCGGCGCAGCGCGCTCTCCACGCGCGGCTCCAGCGCCGCACGGCCCGGTGCGCGCTTGGACTGCTCCCGGATCGCGTAGGCGACGTTGTCGAAGATCGACATCGGAAAGGGGTTCGGCTGCTGGAACACCATCGACACCTTGCGGCGCAGCTCCGTGACCGGGAGGCCGCGGACGTCGACGCCGTCGAGGGCGATCGTGCCCGTGTAGCTGGCCCCGGGCGTCAGCTCGGTCAGGCGGTTGAGCGTGCGCAGGAGCGTCGACTTGCCACAGCCCGACGGACCGATCAGCGCCAGCACCTCCTGGTCGCGGATCGGGAGGTTCACGCCTTTGACGGCGGGCGCGCCCGAGTAGCTGACGGTGAGGTTGTCGATGGTCATCCGCTCGCGGCCGCTCGCGCGCTGCATGGCGGCGTCGACCGGAGTCCGGCGCAGCGGCTCGTCCTCCGGCGCGACGACCGTCGGCGTGCGGTCGAGGGTGATGCGCCGTACGGGCGGCGGGAACGCAGCGGTCATCTCGGGGGTCGAGTCCTTGGGCGGGTCGTTCGGGGCGGGCGGCACGGGAGGGATCTGCGACGCGGTCACTTGGCCGGTCCGTCCGCGTTGCGCTTGAGCACAGCGCTCACCGCGAAGTTGAGGATCAGGACGATGAGCAGCAGCACGAACCCGGCCGCGTAGGCCTTGTCGGCGGCGTTGCCCTCGCCCGCGGGGGAGTTGTTGTAGACGTAGCTCGTGAGCGTCGAGCCGGTGCCGCGCAGCACATCCAAGCCCGGCAGCCCCGTCTCGATCGGCTGCATCTTGAGCGTGGCGCCGAGCAGGATCACGACGATCGCCGTGTCGCCGGCGATGCGGCCCATGCCGAGCGCCATGCCCGTGCCGATGTTCGACTTGACCGACGGCAGCAGCACGCTGCGGATGGTCGAGCCCTTCGTCTTGCCCAGCGCGTAGGCGGCCTCGCGCATGTGCGCGGGGACCGTCAACAGCGCCTCGCGCGTGGCCGAGAAGATCAGCGGCAGCGCGATCAACGACATCGCGACGCCGGCGTTGATGAAGGAGCGGCCGAACACCGCCCCGCCTTCGGCGGTGAACGACAGCGGCGCGAACAGGCTCTCCTGCGTGAGCGCCAGGCCGAAGATCGCGATCACGATCGACGGCATGCCAGCCACGATCTCGATCGCCGACTCGACGGAGCGGGCCAGCCACGACGGCTGCCCGAACTCGACGACCCACAGCGCTGCGCCGACGGCCAGCGGCGTGGCGACCGCGACGCCGATCGTCACCATCATGAGCGTGCCGATGATCGGGTCCAGGATGCCGCCCGTCTGAGACTGGTCGGCTCCCGGCTGCGGGCGGCTGACGACGAGCTCCAGGCTCAGGTAGCTGAGGCCCTTGTAGGCCAGGAACGCGAGCAGCGAGAACGCCGTCAGCGCGAGCACGATGCCCGCGATCCACGACGCCAGATACGCCGCGATGTCGAGCAGGCGCCAATCGCGCAGCTCGGACCGCAGCATCCGGAACCGGCTCGGATCCGGAGCGCCCGGAGCGGGCCGCCCCTTGGTGAACGGAACACTGCTCATCGGATGCCGTACTTCCGCAGCGGCTGCTTGACGATGAACGCGCCGATCGACAGCAGGAAGGTGGACACGAGCAGCAGCGACGCGAACGCGTAGAGCGACGAGCGCAGCGCGGCTGAGTTCAGCGACTCGGCGTTGTCGGCGATGGTCGCCGCGAGCGGCCGCAGCGGCTCGAACAGGAAGATCACGCCGTCCCACGGCTGCGGTGCGAAGCCCTTGGAGCCCGACACCATCGCGAGCATGATCGCCTCGCCCAGCGCGCGGGCCGTGGCGATGACGCCTGCGGCGACGATCGCCGGGCGCGCCGACTTCACCGAGACCGACCACATCGCGCGCCAGCGGTTGACGCCGAGCGCGAGGGAGCCTTCCTTCCAGCCGCGCGGGATCGCCCGCAGCGCCTCGGTCACGAGCGAGACCATGATCGGCGTGATCATCAGCGTGAGGATCACCGTCGCCACCAGCAGACCGGGGCCGGTGAGCGGGATCACGAACTCGACCGACTTGCGCTGGTCTGCCGTGATGAGGGTGTTGTTGACCCACGGCGCGATCACGAGGATCCCGACGAGGCCGTAGATGACCGAGGGCACGGCCGCGAGCAGCCGGACCATCGGCACGAGCACGCGCTCGACCGGGCGAGGCGCGAACTCGACGATGAAGACGGCCGTGAGGACCGACATCACCGTGGCGGCGCACACCGCGCACAGGGTGGTGAGCGCAGTCGCCCAGATCAGCGACCACGCCCGCAGGTGGTACGCGCCCGGGCCTGGGGTGGCGCCCGCGTTGATCATGGCGTCGAGCTGCCGGTCGACGTCGCCCCCAGGGCCGAGCCACAGCAGACCGTTCTCACGGTAGGTGGGCCAAGCCGTCAGGAAGACGCCGATCACGATCGCCGCGATCAGCACGAGGACGGCAACCGCCGGCGCACGGAGCATCCGCTCCGTGCGCAGGTCGTCGCCGACGGGTCTCGGGTGGAAAGACACCGGTCGGTGGTTTGCTTGTTGCTTCGGGGGAGTGCCCGCCCTAGGAGAGCGGCACCCACTCCGTCGAGATGATCTTGCTGGCGTCCGGGCTGTTCTGGATCCAGGTGATGAACTTCTTCACCTCGCCGGTCGCCTTGCCGCGCGTGACCATCCAGAGGTTGCGCGTGCCGCCGTACTCGCCGGTCTTCGCGTTCTGGAGGTTGCAGGCGACGCCGTTGTAGCCGACGGCCTTGAGCTTGGAGGCGAACTCGAGCGAGACGTAGCCGATGGCGTTCGGATCCTGCTCGACGGCGGTGGCGACGAGGCCGCTCGAGGCCTTGGCAGCCGCAGCGCTCGAGACGGTCGCGGAGCCGAGGAAGATCTTCTGGAACGCGTCCTGCGTGCCCGAAGCGGCGGTGCGGACGACGAGGTTGATCGTGCCTGTGCGGCCAGACCCCGGGACGTCGGCCCAGTCGCGGACCTTGCCGGAGAAGATCGACTGGACCTGCGCCTGGGTGAAGTTCGCCGAGGAGTTCTGCTTGTTGACCACGAGGCAGAGCGCGTCCTTGGCGATCTTGTTGAAGGTGAGGCCCTTCGGATCGCTAGTCTTGGCGTCGCGCGAGGAGTTGCCGATGTTCACGCGGCCGCGGGCGACGTCGGCGATGCCGACGTCTGAGCCACCCTGCGCCTGGCGGAAGGTGACCTTGCCCTTGCCCGGACCGGACTTGATGTATTTCTGGATCAGCAGGGCTGAGAGCGGGGCGACGGAGGTCGAGCCGCTGAGCGTGATCGTGGTCTTCTTCTTGGCCGCCGCAGGCGCCGCGATCGGGCCGGCGAGGACGGCGCCCGTGGCCACGAGGGCCATGGACGTGGTGAGCTTGCGCATCGAGGACGGTGCTCCTGAGTGGGGATGGGGACCGCGACGGGGGTGGACCGGCCGCGGCGCGCCGAAGCTTGGACGCCGCCGGAGGTGACGGTGTTATCCCGCCGTCAACGGGTCGTGAAGCTGTTGTGAAGCCGCTGGGCGCGCCGTCCACGGCGCTGGATCATCTGGTGGTCGATGACTCCCCCACCTCCGCCTCCGTCCGAGGTCGATCCGACGACCCGCTTGATCCTCGCGCGGCTCGCCTCACGCGGCGGGGCGCTTGCCGGCGCGCCGCAGCCGCGACCTGCGGGCTGGCGCGGCACCCGGGTGGGAAACACCTTCTTCCCTGCCCTGCGGCCCGACGGCAAGCCGACGCGCTTGGAGGCCAGCGCACTCTCCGCGGCGTTGATCGCGGCGAC
>JAEYAL010000156.1 GCA_023404805.1 Actinomycetes bacterium
GACCTGCGCGAGGCTCGCGCGCGCCAGCGGCTGCAGCGCGCTCGCGGGGACACCGGCCGTCGCGGCGAGCTCAGCCGCGGCGACCTGCAGGGCGACCAGCGCGTTCGACGCGAGCGTGGCGGCCGCGTGGTAGGCGGTGCGGTCCTCCTCGGCGACGTCGATCGGCACCAGGCCGAGCTGGCCGGCGAGCTGCCGAAGCAGCGCAGCGTCCGCATCGGACGTCGCCCGGATCGCCGCGCAGGCACCGTCGAGCGACGTCTCGCCGGTCGGCACGCTCATCAGCGGGTGGAGGACGCCGCGGCGCGCATGGCCAGCGGCGAGATCGACCGACGACGCGCCGCTGCAGTGCACGACGAGCGGCCCCCGCGCGATCAGCGCAGCGGCTGCAGCGATCTCCCGGTCGGGGACGCAGAGCAGGACCACGTCGGCGCCGTCGGCAGCGGCGCGGCGGCCCAGCGGGGCGGCGCCTGCGTCAAAGCCAGCCGCGACGAGGGCGCGGTGCAGAGCGGTTCCAAGTCGGCCAGCGCCGACTACCGCGATACGCGGAGAAGGGGAGTGGTGCATTGCCGGTCCAGCTCCTTGCGGATGCCGGTCGCGATCGAGCGATGAGAGGTGAAGGGGTGTGTGGCGGGTCCGGCCTCGTCTCCGAGTGACGGCCCAACCGGGAATGTACTCCTCCGCTCCGGCTGGATCTACCATCCGTCGAGTGAGCGAGGACACTCCCGAGGAGCCTGGCGCTTTGGCGGTCCTTGCGGGCCCGGACGGGCAGTCCACTGCGGACGACCGCCGAGAGCGCCTCAAGCAGGTCTTTCTCCAGGCGCGCGGCTGCACGCGCTGCGCCCAGCTGGCCGCTGCGCGCACCAACGTCGTCTTCGGCGCCGGGCACGCCGACGCCGCCCTGATGCTCGTCGGCGAGGTGCCGTCGGCCCGCGAGGACGAGCAAGGCGTGCCATTCACCGGTGCCGCCGGCAAGCTCCTCGACGACCTGCTCGAGTCGATCGGGGTCCCGCGCGAGGACGTCTTCGTGACCCACGCGCTCAAGTGCAGGCCGCCGGGCAACCGCGACGCCGACCCGTCGGAGGTCGCCAAGTGCCGCCCCTACCTGGAAGAACAGGTCAGGCTCGTGCGGCCGCGCGTGATCTGCACCCTCGGCAACTTCGCGACGCGGGCGCTGACGGGCGACGCGGCGCTGGTCACCGAGCGCCATGGGCGCCCCGAGGAGGTCGTCATCGGCGGCACCGCGGTCTACGTCGTCCCGCTCTACCACCCGGCCGCAGCGCTCTACACGCGCACGCTGCTCGACACCCTGCGCGCGGACTTCGCAGCGCTGCCCGAACTGCTGGCGCGCCCGGTGCTCCCGCAGCCGCTGAGGGAACCGGAGCCGGCTCCGCCGGGGCACGCGGCTGCCGAGCAGGAGGCGCTGCCAGCTGCACCGGAGCAGGGGCGAGGGCCGGAACCCGGCCCTCAGCCGGCGGCGGAGCCCGGCGAGGAGCCGCCCCCGCCGCAGCTCGGTCTGTTCTAGCCCTCGGCGCCGAGGCCCGCGCTGGCTTCTTCGGCCCGCGCGATCTGCAGCGCGCGGATGCCGGCGCTGACGAACAGCAGCGCGCGGTCGAGGAGCTCGATGGCGTCCTCGCGGGAGTGCGGGCTGCCGCACTCGTCGGCCGCGCTCTCGCTGAACGAGTCTTCCTTGTGCGCGTTGAGCACGCTGAAGATCGCCAGGGTGGCCGCTGAAGCCATGCGGGCTTCGAGGTCGTCCGGGTGGCCGCCGAGATCGGACGCGATCGAGTGGGCGACGATCAGCTCCCCGCGGGCGATAAAGCGCTTGGAGTAGGCCTGCAGGTGCTCGGACTCGTGCACGACCCGGCGGCGGCGGATGAGCTCCTCGTCCTCGTCCCACTGCGGCGCCTCGGACGCGATCCAGTCGCGCAGGGCCTCGGCAGTGGTCTCGCCGTCGCGGCGCTCATCGAGGCGCGACGCGAGGCGGTCGAACGTGGCGGCCGTGTGGTCGAAGACGAGGTCTTCCTTGGCCGGGAAGTACGAGGACACCGTGCGCGGAGAAACGTCGGCCGCGTCAGCGATCTCGGGGATCGTGGTCGCGGCGAAACCCTGCTTGAGGAACAGGTCGAGCGCCACGCGGACGATCAGCTCGCGCGTCTGCTGCTTTTTGCGTTCACGCAGACCCGCTTCGGGGACTTCGGTGTCCGGCGTCATAGGTCCCATGGTACTCCAGATTGCAGCAGGTGCGAAACTGCGGTCGACGCATTTCTGCAAGAGATGCATTTTTGCATCGAGTGCGCTAACGTGCTGCCGGTCGCCGCGTCGGCGTCGTCTCGGACACCCACACCCTCAAGGCCCTCCTCGTATGTCAGCCCTTCTCGCGCGTCTTGCGCGCTTCTTCTCCCGCCGCTGGGGGCGGGGATTGATCGGAGCCGTCGTGCTCCTCTTCATCCTCGGGGGTATCGCCGGCGCCGGCGAGCCCGCGGCCGATGACTTCGCCATCCCGGGCACGGAGTCCCAGCAGGCGCTCGACCTCCTCCAGGACCACTCGCCCGCGCAGGCCGGCGTCGACTCGCAGGTCGTGTTCACGGCCAAGCAGGGCAAGCTCACCGATCCTCAGAACAAGGCCGCCGTCGAGGCCGCCCTGGCCAAGATCGCCAAGCTGCACGGCGTCGCGAACGCGCCGTCGCCCTACGAGAGCGCCGAGCAGTCGATCTCGCGCGACGGCACCGTCGGCCTTTCGACGGTCCAGTACACGCTCAAGGACAGCGAGATCGAGAAACAGGACGGCGTCGACCTCATCGAGGCCGCCGATACGGCTGACACCGCTGGCGTCCAAGCGAACGTGCGTGGCGCGCTCGCCGAGTACGCCGCCGAGCAGGAGACGCCCGTGGGCGAGCTCGTCGGCATCCTGATCGCCGGCTTCCTGCTGTTCTTCCTGTTCCGCTCGGCGTCCGCGATGCTCGTGACGCTGCTGTCGGCGATCGTCGGCGTGATCTTCGCCGAAGTCCTGCTCGCCGCCGTGTCCAAGCCGCTCGGCCTGCCGGACTTCGCCGCGTTCCTCGCGGCGCTCCTCGGCCTCGGTGCCGGCATCGACTACTCGCTGCTGATCATCGGCCGGTTCCGCGAGCAGCGCGCCGCGGGCTTCACCGTCGGCGACTCGGCCGCCAAGGCCGCGGGCACCGCCGGAGCGGCCGTCGTCACGGCCGGTCTCATCGTGATGGTCGCCATCGCGGGCCTGCTCGCCATCGGCATTCCGTTCCTCGGCAAGATGGGCGTCGGCGCCGCGGTCGGCATCGCCGCCGTCGTGCTCTCCGCGATCACGATCCTCCCGATGTTCATCGGCGCCTTCAAACGGTGGCTCACGCCGAAGAAGGCCTCGCACGTCGCAGCGTCGCCGGCGTTCAGCCGCTGGGGCGAGATCGTCACCTCGCGCCCGTGGGTCTCGATCGCCGCTGGCGTCGCGATCCTGCTCGTGCTCGCCGCCCCGGCGCTGCACATGCGCATCGGCATGCCGGATGACTCCACGAAGCCGACCGACAACCCGACCCGCATCGCCTACGACGACCTGAGCAAGGGCTTCGGCGCTGGCTCCAACGGCCCGTTCCTCGTGACGGTCGACATCCCGAAGGGCGATCCGGCGACCGAGGGCCAGCTCGAAGCGCTGCGCGCCAAGATCGCCGACACGCCCGGGATCACCGCGGCCGTGCCCGCGCAGGTGAGCGAGGACGGCGAGATCGCCACCCTCATCGCGATCCCGTCGAGCAGCCCGCAGGACTCCAAGACCAGCGACACGCTCGTCAAGCTGCGTGACGACGTCATCCCCGCTGCCGCCCAGGGCACGGGGCTGAAGGTCTACGTCGGCGGCCAGACCGCCGCCATGGAAGACCTGTCCGACAAGACCGCCGCGGGCCTGCCCGTGTTCATCGCGGTCGTCATCGGCCTGTCGGTGCTGCTCCTCATGGCCGCGTTCCGGTCGCTGTGGATCCCGCTCGTCTCGGCCCTGTTCAACCTGCTGTCGGTCGGCGCCGCCTTCGGCATCGTCGTCGCCGTCTTCCAGGACGGCATCGGCTCCGAGCTCATCGGCGCCGGCTCCGGCGACCTGCCGATCGCGTTCTTCGTCCCCGTGATGCTGTTCGCGATCCTGTTCGGCCTGAGCATGGACTACAACGTCTTCCTGCTCTCGCGGATCCACGAGGCAGCGCAGGAAGGCGACGGGCCGCGCGAAAGCGTGATCCACGGCATGGGCCGCATCGGCAAGGTGATCCTCTTCGCCGGCCTGATCATGACCTCGGTGTTCATCGCCTTCACGGCGGCGCCCGATGTCGGCCAGAAGATGATCGGCATCGGCCTCGGCCTCGCCATCCTCATCGACGTGCTGATCGTGCGCCTGATCATCGCCCCCGCGGTGGTCCTGCTGCTCGGCGAAAAGGCCTGGTGGCTCCCGGCCTGGCTCGACAAGATCATCCCGAACGTGTCCCTCGAAGGCCACGCCATCGAAGCGACCGAACCGCGCGGACCGGCCCTTCCCGGCCACCCCGACGCCGACGACGCGCTGACCGGTGTTGGCGCGGAGACCGACCGCGAGCCAGTCACCGCCGCCTAGCCTGTAGGGCAGAACTTCGGGGCTGGGGGGCTCCGACGAAGCGCAGGGCGCGGACCACAGCCTGGGGGGCGGTGGTCCGCGTCGGCTTCGTGTCTCAGATGGAACTTGGCGCGAACGAACGTCGAGCGATCGCAAGTCACCTCAGATTCGCCCTTCAGGGTGAGGCCCCTCGATCCGAAGATCAGAGAGAGATGACCGGCCGCCGCACACCAGCTTCCCGCAGCGAACGCGGCCTCCTCGAGAGGTTCGCGCACTGGTGCCACGGACCGACCTCCGGCAAGGCCCGCGAACGCGGCGCCCGCCTCATGCGCCAGGAGCGCACCGCGGAGAACGAACCGTTCCTGCGCTGGGCCGTCGGCCGCTACCCCCGCGACATCGAGCTGCGCCTGCTGCTCGGCATGACGATCTGCACGACGGACTCCGCGGGAGCCCGCGACGAAGTCCAGACCGTGATGGCCATGGGCGGCGACCAAGACGTCCGCCGGCTCGCCATGGCGGCCCTCGCCATGTGGCACGCCGGCGAGAACGCGCTCGCCGCCGACTACTGCGGCCGCGCCGAGCGCCTCTCGTGGACGCTCGACGAGCTCGCCTACGCCTCCGACTTCATGAACATCACCGGGCTTCTCGCGTTCGCCGAGGAGGACTACGACCGCGCCGAGGACCTCCTCTCGCTCGCCGTCGCCGCCGACCCGGACTCCGCTGCCTTCGCGTCTGACCTCGCCGCGTTCCTCGCCTGCGTCGACCGCACCGACGAAGCCCGCGACGTCGTGAAGGCCGCGATCGACCGCGGCCTCGACGGCCGCCATCTCTCCACCGTCCGCGCCGACCTCGGCGTTTAGGCGCGGAGAGCACCCGCTCGCACGCACGCTGAGCCACGCGCGAGCCTCAATGGGCTGGCGCCCACCTACGTTCGCGCGCGGCCCATCGCACGCACGATCGGGCCCTCTCCACACCTAAATGGGCGAATGACTCCAAGGGAAAACGGGGTCGGCGGCGAACTCCGTCGTGTGACGCTGCTCCGAACGGCTCTCCGGGAAACCGCCGCCTGGCCCGCCACGTAGACTGGGCCGCGTGGATCGTCGTCCTCTCGCACTGGTGCTCGCCCTCGGGTTGGCCGCCGCGCCCGCTCCGGCCATGGGCGCCTCACTCGACGAGCTTCTCGCCGGTGCGCCGACCAGCGGCACGCTGAGCGAGGATCCGGCGCTCACCGCTGCGGCTCCCAAGGGCACGCTCAGCGAAACGCCGACGGCCGCTCAGAACGGGTCGGGCAGCTCGAACGCTGCGAAGTCGACCGCGTCGACGGCGCAGGCCGCCGCCGACGCGCTGCCATTCACCGGCAGCGACCCACGGATCACCCTGCTGCTCGGCGTGGCCGCGCTCCTCGCCGGAGCCGGTCTGCGACTGCGCACGGGCGATGCGCGCGACTACTAGCGACGGCCCCGAGCAGACCGCCTCGCTTGCTGCCGCGCTCGCGGCCGAGATCGGTCCTGGCGACGTGATCCTGCTCGAAGGCGACCTCGGCGCTGGCAAGACGACGTTTGCGCGGGCGCTCTGCGCCGCGCTCGGCGTCGAGGGCCCTGTCACCAGTCCGACCTTCGGAGTCGCGCACCGCTACGACGCCACCGCCGGCCTGATCGCGCACCTCGACCTGCACCGCCTCGGCGAGGTCGCGCTCACCGACCGCGAGCTCGTCGATGACGAGCTCGACGCGGCCGACATCGCGATCATCGAATGGCCGTCCGGTGCGCCAGGCCTCGACGACGAAGCGACCTGGCGCGTGTCGCTCGCCCACGCCGGCGCCGACCGGCGCGAGATCACGATCGAGCCGCTGCGGACCGGGGGAGACGGCTGATGCGGCTCCTCGCGATCGACACCTCCTCAGCGTCGACGATCGTAGTGGCCGCCGATGCCGACCGGATCGCTGAGCGCCGCCACGACCCAGCCGATGGCGGCAAACCCGCGCACACGTCGCTCGGTCTCGTGCTCGCGGCCGAAGTGCTGGCCGACCTCGGTCTCGCCTGGACCGACCTCGAGCGCGTCGGCGTCGGCGTGGGGCCAGGCTCGTTCACCGGGCTGCGCAGCGGCCTCTCCGCCGCCGCGGGAGTGGCTCGGCGGCTCGGCGTCCCGCTCGTCGGCGTCACCGCGCATGCGCTGCTCGACCACGGCGCCCGGGCCGTCCGCGGCGACCGCCAGCGCGTGCTCGCGGTGGTCGATGGCCGCCGCAAGGAGCTGTTCGCGGCGCGGTACGCGCAAGCGCCGCAGGACCCGGCCGACGCGTCCGGCATCGATGTCGTCGGGCGCAGCAGCGTCGCCGACCTCGGCGACCTCTCCGGCTGGCTCGCCGTAGGTGATGGCGCGCTGCTCGAAGCCGGGGCGCTGGCCGACGCCGGAGCGGAGGTCCCGCCCGCGCTCGATCCGCTGCACCAGCTCGACGGCGCCTCGCTGGCGGCCCTCACCGCGATGGGCGTCTCGCGCCCAGCCGATGCGGTCCGGCCTGCCTACGGCCGGCGGCCCGACGCTGTGCCGACCGCTGAGCGCGAAGCGGCCGCCGCGCGCGCCGCCGCGACTTCCGGCGCCAGCGCGGGTTCCGAGGGGCGATGACGGCCCCCGCGGATCTCACGATCGACCGCCTGCGCGTCGCCGAGCTCGCCGAAGTCATGCCGGTCGAGCGGGCGAGCTACAACACGCCGTGGTCGGTGGCCATGTTCGTGTTGGAGCTGACCCGCCCGGAGACGATCGCCCTCGGCGCGCGCGTCGGTGGGCGGCTCACGGGCTACATCGTCTGCTCGCCGCAGGCTGACGAGTGGCACGTGATGAACGTGACCGTCGGCCCGACGCACCGCCGTCAGGGCATCGCCCGCGCGCTCATCGGCCGCCTGCACGAGATCCTCGACGGCGCGACCGCCGGCCGGGCGCGCACCACGCTCGAGGTGCGCCCCAGCAACAAGGCCGCGTTCTCGCTCTACGCCTCCGAGGGCTACCTCGTCGCCGGGCGCCGGCGCGCGTATTACCCGGACGATGGGGAGGACGCGCTCATCATGTGGCGGACGCCGTCGACCAAGGCCGGGTCGTTCGACGATGTGCCGTTCCCGGACTTGGCCGAGGCCAAGCGCTGGAACACGCCGCTGCCCGCGCCGGTCGGGTCCGACCCTGCCGTCGTCCCCGGCACGGCGAGCGGCTCTGGCGCCGAGCCCGACCTGCCCGAGACGCCGGATGCCGACGGCGATGAACGGAAGACGGCTGCCGGATGAGCTTGACGCTGGCCATCGAGACCAGCTGCGACGACACCTGCGCCGCCGTCCTCGACGGCGAACAGGTGCTGAGCAACGCCATCGCTTCGCAGGGCGTGCACGACGCCTATGGCGGCGTGGTGCCGGAACTGGCGGCCCGCCAGCACGTCGAGGCGATCGGGCCCGTGCTCGCTGACGCGCTGCGCACCGCGCAGGTCGACGCCGGCGACATCGAGCGGGTCGCCGTGACCCGCGGCCCAGGGCTCGTCGGGTCGCTGCTGTGCGGCCTGCAGACGGCCAAGGCGTTCGCGGCGCCCGGCGGACTGCCGCTGATCCCGGTCGACCACATGCACGGGCACCTGCTCTCCGGGCGCCTTGCGAGCGAGCCGCCGCCGCAAGACGCGCCGCACCTCGTGCTCGTCGCCTCGGGCGGCCACACGCTGCTGGCGCGCGCCGCCGGGACGCGTCTGGACGACATCGAGATCCTCGGCCGCACGCTCGACGACGCCGCGGGGGAAGCCGTCGACAAGGGCGCCAGGATGCTCGGCCTCGGGTACCCAGGTGGGCCAGCCCTCGAGCGGCTCGCGGCGACCGGCGATCCGGCCGCGTTCGCCCTGCCGCGCAGCGAAAAGGTGCCCGGGCTGGACTTCTCGTTCTCCGGGCTCAAGACCGCGCTCCTCTATCTCGTGCGGGACCTGTCGGAAGCCGAGCTCGACGCGCGCCGCGCCGACCTCGCGGCGTCGTACCAGGCAGCCGTCGTCGAGACGCTCGTGCTGCGGATCCGGCGGGCGCTGGCGTCGACGGGCATCGACCACGTCGCCATCGGCGGCGGCGTCGCAGCCAGCGGCGCGCTGCGGGCCGCGCTGGGGGAACTGGGCTGCGGCCTCTCGATCCCGGACCGCGAGTACTGCACCGACAACGCCGCGATGATCGGTGTCGCCGCACAGGCGACCGACGCCGTCGCCTACCCAGACCATCTCTCGCTCGACGCCTACGGCACCGGGCAGGGGCCGGTCCGCTGAACGAGATGCGACTCCCTGCTCTGGAGGCAGGCGCTCGATGAGCAGCGCCCGCATCACCGTCTACTCGCGGCCCGGCTGCCACCTCTGCGAGGAGGCGGTCGCCGAGCTGCAGCCGCTGGCCGCGGCAGCCCAAACCGGCATCGCCGAGGTCGACATCGACCAGGACGACGCGCTGCTGCTGGCCCACCTGGAACGCATCCCGGTGGTGCTGGTGGACGGGTGCGAGATCTGCACGCTCTTCGTCGAGGCAGAGGCGGTCCGGACGGCGCTCGCATCGGAGCCTGCCGGCCGATGACTGACCCTGTCCCCGGTCCGGGGGGTTCGTCGCCTAGACTCGCCGCTGTGCGCGAAACGCCGACGCAGCCCCCACGTCAGGACGGAGGCCCCTCCGATCGCCGCCTCTCGATCGGGGTCGCCGCGCGGCTCTCGCGCTACCTGCAGGTCCTCACGCAGGCCCGCAAGCTCGACCGCGAGACCATCTCCTCGCAGGAGCTGTCCGACTACACGCACGTGAACGCGACGCAGATCCGCCGCGACCTCTCGGGGTTCGGCCGGTTCGGCAAGCGCGGCGTCGGTTATTCCGTCGACGGCCTGATCGACCAGATCCAGGCGATCCTGCGCACGAGCGAGCAGATCAACATCATGCTCGTGGGCGCCGGCCGCCTCGGCCGCGCGATCGGCTCCTCGGACCTCTTCGCCGACCACGGCTTCCAGATCCGGGCGGTCATCGACGCCGATCCCGAGAAGGCCGGCACCGAGCTGGCCGGGGTGCCGATCCGCCCGATGGACCAGCTCGCTGCGGCGATCGTCAGCGAGCAGATCGTGGTCGCGGTGCTCGCCGTGCCGAGCGAAGCGGCGCAGGAGATCGCCGACCAGCTCGTCGAAGCCGGCCTGAAGATCATCTTCAACTACTCCGGCGGCCTCGTCGATGTGCCTGCCGGCGTGATCGTCCACACCTCGTCGCCGGCCGTCGAGCTGCTGCACGCGCTCTACTTCTACCTCGCGTGAGCGCCGAACCGACCGACAAACCCCGCGTTGGCGCGACGCTCGACATGGAGGTCGCCGAGGCGACCTTCGCCTCCAGCGTCGACCTCACCGTGGGGCTCGAAGAGGAGTTCGCGCTCCTCGACCCGCAGACGCTCGACCTCGTGCCGCGCTTTGAGCCGCTCGTCGAGGCGGCGGAGGCCGAAGATCCTGCGCTGCGCGCGCAGATCACCGGCGAGCTCATCTGCTCGGAGCTCGAGATCATCTCCGGCCGCGGCGCCGACCTCGCCGACGCGATCGCCCAGCAGACGAGCCACCGCGCGCGGCTCGTGGCCCATGCCAAGCGCCACGACACCAAGCTCGCGTCGATCGGCACCCATCCCTGGGCCGACTACCGCGAGCAGCAGAACATCGACACCGAGCACTACCGCCGGGTCGTCGACGGCCTCGGCTACGTCGCGCGGCGCAACAACACCTTCTCGCTGCACGTGCACGTCGGCGTCAACGGCACCGACCGCGCCGTCGCGGCCTGCGACCGCCTGCGCCCGGTCCTGCCGCTGCTGCTCGCGCTGTCGGCAAGCTCGCCGCTCCTGGAGGGCCAGGACACGAACCTGCACTCGGCGCGCACCCTCACCTTCACGCGCACCTTCCCGCGCTGCGGCGTGCCGGACGCCTACGGCAGCTGGGCGAACTACAAGGACTATCTGCTCACGCTCCAGCGGCTCGGTTCGATCGTCGAGGCCACGCAGGTCTGGTGGTCGATCCGCCCGCACCTGCGCAACGGCACCGTCGAGGTCCGGATCTGCGACGCCCAGCCCGATGCGGGCCGCGGCAACGCGCTGGCGGCGCTGATCGTCGCGTGCGTCGCCCAGGCCGTCGCCGACCACGACGAGGGCGTGCCCTTCGTCGATCCCGCGCCGCGGATGGTCGAGGAGAACCTCTGGCGGGCGATCCGCCACGGCCTCGACGGCGAGATGATCGACCTGGACCGGCTCGAGACGTACCCGTCCGCGTCGATCGAGGACCGCCTGATGGAGTGGACCGCTCCGGCTCGCGCGGCGCATGGCCTCCACGTGCCGGCGCTCGGCGCGACGTCGTCGCAGTGGCAGAAGGCGCTCTTGACCGACGGCGCCACCCACCGCGACGTCTACGCTGGACTGGTCGAGCAGACCATGCGCACGTACCGCCAGGGCGCCGCCTAGGTCTCCGCCGGAGATCTTTCGCGCACCGAACAGCCCTGACGCGACGTCGCAGCACCTGCCGCGACAGCCGCTCTCGCTCACGCCGAGCCGCGCATCCGGACTGCACCGCTCAACCAAGGAGACACCATGGATCCGAACCAGCAACCCACCGAAGAGGAGCTCCGCGCCGCACTGGAGGCCGAGCTCTCGCAGGTCCACGTCGGCGACGTGATCGCGCAGACGATCATCTCGCTGATCAACCTCGGCGCCCGCCGCGGCGGCCTCGTCGAGGTACCGGAGGAGGAGAAGGACCTCGGCCAGCTCGCGCTCGCGATCGAGTCGATCCGCCGCCTCCTGCCGCTGATCGAGGAGCCGCTCGGCGAGAGCGCCGGCCAGATCAAGGACGCGCTGTCGCAGCTGCAGGTCGCGTTCGCGCAGCAGGCCCCGACCGGCGTGCCGATCGCAGGCGCGGGCGACGACGCCGCGGCAGCGCCGAAGCAGCCCGAGCGCCCGAACAGCGGCCTCTGGGTCCCCGGCCAGTAGGGCGACGCCCGTGCGGCGCGCGCTGGCGCGCCGCAACTCCTGTCGAGGGCCGGTGTTCAGCTCGACATGGCTTCCTCTCTCGTTCGAGCCCGCGGCGCGATGCTGATCGGTGCCGTGGCTTCGATCGCCGCCAGCGCGCCCGCCGATGCACGCCTGGTCTGGACCTCCGACGCTCGATGCGACGAAGTCGTGGGCGTGACGCTTGCGTTGAACGAACGCTGGCGCATCGTCAAGCCAGTTCCACGGGCGGGGCACGAGCGGGGTGTCGTGCTGTCGTGCGACCGGACGCGCCATGGCGCTGCAGTTGTACGCCGTCTTGCATTCAGCGCCGGGTACGGCACCTACGGAGGGGACGTCGTCGGAGTACGCGCGCTCGTCGGCGATCGAGCTCTGCTCTCCACGGAGAACTCGGCGTCAGGCGGCACGAGCGACCAGCTCGACCTCATCGACCTTCGGCGCGGAGGTTCCGCACCGCTCGGCAGCTGGATCTGGGACAACACTCCTTCGTATAGCCCGCTCTTCGCGGCGTTCGCCGCCAATGGATCGCTGGCGACCGCACAGTGGACCGGGTCGTCGTATCCGGGAACGGGCGGACTCATTCGAGTGTTGGACGGACACGACGGTGCCGGGCCTCTTCAAACCCCGGTCTGTGATCTCGTTCCCGCACAGGCAGGCGCGTACTACCGGGCGCTGGATGGTCGACCGGGCAAGCTCGAGATCCGGGAGCCGGTCCCAGCGTCAGCGCTCGTGGCGGATCGTTCGCTTCGTGCCACGCGCCGAGCGTTGCCGAGGCGACCGCGCACCAGTCAGACAACCCGGACGCCGCTCCCTAGCTCAACGACGTGGGATCTCGGTTTCGAGATCGTGCGTACGACGCGCGGAGAGAGCCGAGGAACGGCGAGAGTGTCGATCACGACTCGTCACGGATCCCGCGAGATCGCGAGCGTGCAACTTGCGCCTGACAGCTGGTCCGAACTGCGCGTACTTGCCCGCGGGCCGCATTCGCTCGCTGTGGCGGCCCGATTCGCAGACGCGCCGGGCGAGCGTCGTATCCGACTGCTCGGTGAGAGGCACGCGGACTCGCCCCAGTTCGACATTCCGAGCCGCCCGACGGCAGAGCTTCCTGGAAACGCGGTCTTTCTCTCGCGCGCGACCGACGAGTTCGCATTGGCGGACGGCGATCAGCTCCGGGTCTGGGGCGCGCGTTCCTGGACGCGGACGATTCCGGGCGTCGGCGACCTCGCGGCTTCGCGTGCCGATCGGCGCGAGCCGGGTGTCTTCTACACCGATGGCGCCGGGCAAGCACGGTATCTCGCGCTGAGCGAACTGGCTGACGCTGACATCGCGCCGCAACCTGCCACCTGACCGGAATCTGAACAGCGCCGCCAGGCGCACAGTGCGTGACTGCCGGCGGCGCTACGATCGCGAGCGCCGATGGCCGAACGCCGCCTTCACTCCCTCCAGCGCGTGCTGGGGGTCAACGAGCTCTTTGCCACGGCCTATGGCAACGTCGGCTCGTCGATCTACTACGCCCTCGGCCTCGTCGCCAGCTACGCGCTGGGGCTCACGCCGATCGTCTTCCTGATCACCGGCGCGTTCTTCTTCGCGACGGCGGCGACGTACGCCGAAGCGACGTCGATGTACCCGGAGGCTGGCGGCTCGTCGAGCTTCGCGCGGCACGCCTTCAACGAGTACGCGTCGTTCGTGGCGGCGTGGGGCCAGATGCTCACGTACGTCATCACGGTCTCCACGTCGGCGTACTTCGTCCCGCACTACCTGGGCGTGCTGTGGGAGCCGCTCAAGGGCAGCCCGTGGGACATCATCGGCGGCGTCATCACGGTCCTGCTGCTGATGCTGCTCAACGTCGTCGGCACGAAGGAGTCGGCGAAGCTCAACGTGTCGCTCGCGGTGGTCGACTTCGTCACGCAGGTCGTGATCGTGATCGCCGGCATCGTGCTGGTGCTCGACCCAGACGTGCTCGCGAGCAACGTGCAGTGGGGCGTCGCGCCGACCTGGAGCCAGTTCCTGCTCGCGATCCCGATCGGCATGATCGCCTACACCGGCATCGAGACGATCTCGAACATGGCCGAGGAGGCCAAGGACGAGACGAAGTCGATCCCGGCAGCGATCAAACGCGTCGAGATCGCGGTGTTCGCCATCTACTTCACGCTGCCTGCGGTCGCGCTCTCGGCACTGCCAGTGCTCCAGGACGACAACGGCGACTTCGTCACCAAGCTCGGCCTGCCCGAGGAGCAAGGCGGCTTCCAGGGCGACCCGATCCTCGGTGTCGTCGAGCAGATCGACGTCGGCTTCCTCAACGAGCCGCTGCAGCTCTACGTCGGCCTGCTCGGCGCGACGATCCTGTTCCTCGCGGCGAACGCGGGCCTGATCGGCCTGTCTCGGCTCGTCTACTCGATGGGCACGCACCGCCAGATGCCCAAACGCCTGATCGCGCTGCACCCGCGCTTCGGCACGCCGTGGATGGGGATCTTGATCTTCGGCGGCATCGCGATCATCCCGATCCTCCCGGGCCAGGCGACGTTCCTGGGCAACCTCTACGCGTTCGGCGCGATGCTGTCGTTCACGATCGCGCACGCGGCGCTGCTGCGCCTGCGCTGGATCAAACGCGATGCCGTGCGGCCCTACAGCTCGCCGTTCAACATCAGGATCGGCAGCTACGAGCTGCCGCTCCTCGCGGTGATCGGCTTCTTCGGGACGGGCGCCGCGTTCGTCGTGGTGGCGGCGCGCAACCTCGGCGGGATCTCGTACGCGGGCTTCGCGTGGATCCTGGTGGGGGCCATCGCCTACCCGATCGCCCGCCGCCGGATGGGCCTGGACCTCGCGACGACCGTCAAGGTCGACATCCCCAAGCCGGTCATCGCTGCGGAGACCGAGTACGAGTCGGTGATCGTCTGGTTCGACGCGGCCCAGTTCAACGAGGACACCCTCGCCACGGCGGCCCGGCTCGCCGCGCGCCGGGGCCGCGCGATCCAGGTGCTGGTGACCATGCAGGTCCCGAACTCCTCGCCGCTCGACGCCGACCACCCCGAGCTGCGTGCCAAGGCCCGCGCGATCGTCGACCAGGCCAAGCTCCTCACCCGCGGGCGCGCGCACGGCGTGATCCTGCCGGTGCGCTCGGGCCAAGAGGGGCGCGTGATCGTCGACCACGCCAAGAACACCCGCGCCCGCGCGGTGATCCTGTCGGTGCCGCGCGGCGGCGCGACCCGCTCGGGCTTCGGCCGCGCGCTCGAGACGGTGCTGGCGGAGCGTCCGTGCCGGATCATCGTCGACACGCCCGCACCTGAGGCCCGGACGACCGCGCCGGAACCCGAGATGGTGCATGCGGCGCCGCACCGAGGGGACACCGCGTCGTGACCGAGCTGCACAAGACGGGCGAGCCCGCCGCCGGCGCTGGCACCGATGCCGCGGGCCAGTCCGGCGACGGGCCGCGGTTCGGCGTCGTCCACGTGCTCGCGGGCACGACCGCGGCGATCGGCCTGCTGATGATCGTCCTGGCGCTGGCCGGCGGCGGCGGAGCCGGCTCCTACGGCGTGCTCGTCGGCTCGCTGTTCCTCGCGGCTGGCCTCATGCGCCTGCGGCTGATCAGCGTGAGGCGGCGCCAGCGGTGAAGCGTCCTGAACTCCACGTCGACCCGCGCTACGCGTTCACCCGGCTGGGCGGCATCGCCTGGGCTGGACTTGCCACGACGATCTACGCCACGATCGGCGTCGTCACCGACAGCGCTGCCGGGCTGGCGCCGGTCGCGATGTTCATCGTCGCGGTGTTCGTCGCGCTGACGGCGCTCAGCTACACCGAGCTGACCGGCCTGCGCGATGCGCAGGGCAAACGCCTCACCGAAATGCCTGGCGCCAGCGGCTTCGCGCGGCTCGCGTTCGACGAGGTGACCAGCTTCGTCGCCGCGTGGGCGGTCGTCCTCGACCTGCTGCTCCTCACCGCGATCGGCGCAGAGGCGTTCTCCGGCTACGTGCTGGCCGTCGTGCCGTCGCTGTCCGACGAAGCTGCCTTGATGACGCTCCTCGGCGTCGGCGCGATCGTGGTCGTCGGCGCGCGCAACGCCCGCGGGCCGAACCTCGCGAAGGGCATCGGGATCCGCCTGTTGCTCGCTGCCGATGCGGTCGTCTTGGCGTTCGTCGGCGGCGCGCTGCTCATCGAGGCGATCACCGAGGGGCTGCCGCTCATCGAGGTCACCGCGGGCGTGAGCGTCCGCGATGTGGTCTTCGCGGCGACGATCGGCGTCGTCGCCGTGACGGGCTTCGAGACCGCTGCGACGCTGGCTGGCGAGACGACCCTGCCACGGGCCAAACGCGCGCGGTTCCTGCTCGCGCTCGGCACCGGCACCATGCTGTCGCTCGTGCTGGCTGGCGCGCTGGCGGGCGCGCACCGGGAGACGTTCCAGGACCCGAACCACCTCGCGGCCCCGGTCGCGTGGCTCGCGGCTGTCCTCGAACCCGAGTGGCTGTCGGACACCGCCCGCGTGGTGGTCGCGATCCTGGCGGCGACGACCTTGGCTGTGGGCACCAACGGCGCGATGCTCGGCGTCGCGCGTCTGTCCTCGACCCTCGCCACGACGCGCCAGATCCCCTCGCGCGTCGGCCGCCTCAGCCCGAAGTACGGCACGCCGACGACCGTGATCACGCTCGTGGTGGTGTTCACGTCGCTGCTCGTGATCATGCTCGACCTCGAGACGCTGATCGGGCTCTACGCGTACGGCGCGCTCCTCGCGCTGACGATCCTGCACGCGTCGGTGCTGCGGCTGCGCTTCACCCAGCCCGCGGCGCAGCGCCGCTACCGGATCGGGCTCAACGTCCCGGTGGGCCGAGGAAGCGTGCCGCTCCCGGCGCTGCTGGCGCTCGTGATGGCGGTCGCGGGCTGGATCGCCGTCCTGATCCTGCACGACCTCTCGGGCTTCGTCGGCACGCTCTGGATGATCGGCGGCGTCTTCCTCTACGTGGTCCACCGCCGGGTCTCGAACCTGCCGATGCGCCGGGTCGTGGTCGTCCCCAAGACCGTCTTGTCGCGCGACACCGAGCACGGCGAGTTCGGATCGATCCTGGTGCCGCTGTTCGGCCGCGCGCTCGACGACGACATCGTGCAGACCGCCGGACGGCTGGCGCGCGACCGCGCGCTCGATGTCGAAGACAGCGGCGGCGCGCAGATCGAGGCGATCTGGGTGTTCGAGATCCCAATGTCGCTGGCGCTCGCCTCGGCGGTGTCCGATGAGAAGCTCAAACGCGCTCGCGCGTCGCTGGCGCGGGCCAAGGCCGTGGGGGAGGAGTACGAGGGCGTGGCCGTCGCGACCGCCACAGTGCGCGCCCGGCGTGCTGGCCAGGGCATCGTCGACGAAGCCAAACGCCGTGGCGTCGAGGTGATCGTCATGGCCGCCGAGGATCCCTCGCGGGTGCGCGGCGGCTCGACGCTCGGCGGAGTGGGCGACTTCGCCGGCCGGGCGATCGGCCCGACGACGGCCTACGTGATGACGCACGCCCCGTGCCGCGTGCTTCTGACGGCCCCGCCGATCGGCGACCGCAGCATCTCCGCGCTCGACGTCGAGCCGGTCGCGGGCGACGGCGCGTCGCCGGTCTAGCCGCGCTGCGGGACCGTGGCAGAGCGGGCGGCGCTAGGCGCCGCCGCCGTCCCAGTCGTCGCCCGCGTCGTTGCCGCTGCGGCCGCGGCGCGTGAGGGCGAGTCCGAGCAGTCCGGCGATCAGCACCACCGCGATGCTCGGCAGGACCCACGCCGGGGCGCCGTCGTCCTCGCCTGAGATGTCTTCGACTGGGACCTCGGTCGCCGTCGCCGGCTTGGCGCTGGCCTCGGGCGATTCGACGCGCGGCTGCGGTGGGGTCGTCGCGGGGGTGTCCGCCGCGCCCGGCGTCGTGGGAGCCGCTGGCTTGCTCGGCTGCGCCGTCTCGGGGCCCGGCGGATTGCTCGCGGCGTTGGTCACGCGGAGCCGCTTGCCGGTGTTGAGGGTGACGATCGCGGTCACGTCCCAGGTGCGCCAGTCGCCGCGGCCCGCGAGGGCGACATCGGCGTGGTGCGTGCCGCCCGCGTCCCGGTCGGCTTCGACGCGGAACGTCTCAGCGTGCTCAGGCCTCACGTAGTAGACGACCTTCGAGCCCTCGCCGGTGCCTGGGCCGCCGAGGATCGTCGACACGTCGGCCGCTGGTTTGCCGCCGCCGGTGGCCGAGTCGGTGCCCTGTACGACGATCGTGACGCCCTTGCCGCCGCCTTCGGCGAGGGTGGCGCCGCCGTGGCCCAACGCCGCCGCAGGGGCCAGCCCCGTCGCCACGGCGCACGCGAGCGCCGCCAGAGTCCTGGTCGTCCGGTCCAGCATGGGAGGGAGTCTGCCGTGCGGCGCTGCGCCGCGCGCCACCGTTGCCGACCCGCTGTGTGCGCCGTGTCACCCCGTGCGGCGCTTGGCCACGGCAGCGTTGCGGTCCCCCAGCCACCGCGTGCCGCTGCGCTGCGAGCGCCGCGGCGCGCGCCACCCCGTCCAGGAGTAGATTCTCCGCCTATGTTCGTGCTCGTCCTTGGTGCCGGCCGCGTCGGTGAACGCGTCGCCCGGTTCGCGATGTCCCAGGGCCATACCGTCTCGGTGCTCGACGAGGACCCGCTCGCCCTCGACCGGCTCGACGCCGCAGTCGAAGACGGCTGGGAGTCCGCCGGCGGCCGGTTCTCGGTCGGGACCGCCCTGGAGGCCGCCGCGCTGGAAGCCGCCGGCATCGCCGAGGCCGACCTCTTCATCGCGTCGACCAACGGCGACAACACGAACATCGTCATGGCGCAGATCGCCAAGGAGCGCTACGGCGTCGAGAAGGTCCTGTGCCGCGTCGCCGACCCGGCCCGCGCCGAGTGGTACGAGTCGCAGGGCCTGAACGTGATCTGCGGCACCCGCATCGCGATCAGCCTGTTCGAGAACGAACTCCGCGCCAACTAGGAGACCTGGCCCATGTTCATGGTCATCGCCGGCGGCGGCAAAGTCGGACTCAACCTTGCGCGCGAGCTCCTCGAGAAGGGGCACGAGCTGTCGCTGATCGAGCAGTGGCGCCCGCGCTACATCCGCCTGGAGCGCGAGCTCGAGCACGTCGCCCAGTACGGTGACGCGACGGAGCTGTGGGTCCTGGAGCGCGCGGGCATCGCCCGCGCCGACATGGTCATCGCCGTCACGGGCGACGACGAGGACAACATCCTCATCTGCCAGGTCGCCAAGCAGAAGTACGGCGTTGAGCGGATCATCGCCCGCTGCAACAACCCGCGGAATCTCGCGCACTTCAAGCTGCTGGGCATCGAGCCGGCCGTCTCTGCGACCGACCTGATCCTCAACCTGATCGAGCACTCGCTGCCGGGCCATGGCCTGGTGCGCCTGCTCGACCTCTCCGGCGACCAGCTGGAGATCATCGAAGTCGAGGTGCACAGCGGCGCCCCGGCTGATGGCAAGAGCGTGGCCGAGGTGGAGCTGCCCGAAGGGTCGCGCATCATCTCGCTGCTGCCACGCGACGCAGTGGGCTTCGTGCCGACGGACAGCTCGCTCGTCCGCGCCGGCGACGAGGTCCTCGTGATCCTCGACCCGGGCCTCGAGGATGCCGTGATGGCCCAGTTCACCATCGATCGCCGAAAGTAGTCCCACCATGGCCGATCTCCACGCAGGCGTCCTGATCATCGGGGCGGGGGTCGCTGGCGCGTCCACCGCCAAGGAGCTGCGGAAGGTCGGCTACGCGGGTTCGATCCTGCTGCTCGGCCGCGAGCTCGACGCGCCGTACGAGCGCCCGCCGGCGACGAAGGAGTACCTGGCCGGGAAGATCGCCCGCGAGGACGCGACGTGGCTGTCGGAGCAGTGGTGCGAGGAGAACGACGTCGAGCTGCGGCTCCGCACAAGCGTCCTCAAGCTCGACACGGCTGAGAAGACCGCCAAGCTGCAGGGCGGCGACATCGTCTCGTACGACCACGCCGTGGTGGCGACCGGCGCCAACGTGCGCCGCCTGCGGATCGACGGCACCGACCTCGAGGGTCTGCACTACATCCGCGCGCTGCGCAACGCCGACACCATCCGCGCCGAGCTCGAGCAGGTCCAGCAGGCCGCGACGGTCGGCGGCAGCTACATCGGCTGCGAGGTCGCCGCGACGCTGACGACCCACGGGATCAGCGTCACGGTGATCATGCAGGAGGACCACCCGATGCAGGTGGGCTTCGGCGAGACCGCTGGCAAGTACGTCCGCAGCGTGCTCGAGGCCAACGGCGTCACCGTGCTCGGCGGCAAAGAGGTCGAGAAGCTCGAGGGCGACGATGAGCGCGTCGAGAAGGTCTTCTGCGCCGACGGCACTGTCGTCGATGCCCAGCTCGTGGTCCTCGGCGTCGGCGCCGTGCCGGACGTCATGACCGCCAAGGGCGCCGGCCTGGAGCTCGGCGAGCGCGGCGGCGTCCTCGTCGATGCGCAGCTGCGCACCGCGGCCGACAACGTCTGGGCCGCCGGCGACTGCGCTGAGTTCGAGAGCGTCCTGTTTGGCGGCCACCGCCGCATCGAGCACCAGGACGTCGCCATCGAGCAGGGCAAGACCGTCGCGCGCAACATCAACGGCGTCGGCGAGGACTTCACCTTCGTCCCGTACTTCTGGAGCGACCTCGCCGACTGGCTCTCGCTCGAGTACGTCGGCAACGCCTCCACCGGCTGGGACGACGAGATCATCCGCGGCTCGGTCGACGACGGCGAGTTCTCCGTCTGGTACGCCAAAGACGGCATCCTCGTGGCCGCGCTCAGCATCGGCCGCGGCGAGGACCTCATGGACGCGCGCCGCCTGATCGCCGCCAAGACGCCCGTCGACGGCCTGCGCGACGCGCTGGCTGACGCCGACGCGGATCTCGCGGCGCTCTAAGCCGACGCGGCGAGCCAGGGCCCGCGCGGCGCGGATCGCGCAACGCGGCCTGCAAGTTCGCCGTATCGGCGACATCTGGCCGCTCGGCGCGACACCTTTGGCCGACTCTCGCTACTCTCTACGAGCGCCTGAACTGGCCCCTTGGGGATTGGTGTAATTGGCAACACAGCGGATTCTGGTTCCGTCGTTCTAGGTTCGAGTCCTAGATCCCCAGCTCTCGAAAGGCCCCGCACCGCGGGGCCTTTCGCGTTCTAGGGTCGCTGCTTCATGTTCGACGCCAGCGAAGGCCGACAACGACGAGGGCCCCGCTTGCGCGAGGCCCTCGTGGTGTTGGTGATGAGATGCCGGGCCTTGCGGCGCGGCCAGCAGGTTGGTTGGGCGCCGGCGGCGCGCAGGATGCTGTCCCGTCGTCCTGCGCTGCCGCCGTGCCCGTTGGTTTGGTGGCTAGGAAGCCGCCGGCACGCAGAAGACGTAGACCGACGGGCGGATGCCGGTCGTCACGCCGCCTGCGGGGTTGGCGACCGTCAGGCGCCAGCCGGTGAAGCCCGTGCCCTCGGCCGGGGGCTCGGTGTTGTCGGCGCTGGTCACCGGACGCGAAGAACCGACGATGGTGGCCTCCGAGTTGTTGGCGTCGCCGCGGCCGCCGCCGCCGATCGCCTGCTCGCCGGCGGCGCAGAACACGGTGTAGGACTGCTTGTTGCCGTCGGCGAGGTCGACGTCGGCGTTGACCGCGCGGCTGATGACGGCGCCGAAGCCGCCCTTGTCGCCCTTGTCACCCTTGTCGCCCTTCGGGCCCGCCGGAATCTGGCCGGGCTTGAAGTCGGCGGTGGTGAGCGAGCCGTTCTTCACGTCGGAGCTGGTGACGGCCGCCGAAGCGATGTCCGAGCCCTTAACGGCGTTGCTCTTGATCTGCTGGCTGCCGACGCTGTTGTTCGGCAGCGTGATCGCGGCGTAGCTGGTTCCGCCGAGCGCGACCATCAGCGCGGTGGCTGACATCACGTTCGCGACGGAGAAGTTCTTTTTGATGAGTCCCATGGTGGTTTGTCCCTGTGGTGGCCGGAGCCGAGTCTTGGTGGTTTCAGCGCCCCCTCTGGCGCCGTGCATCCAATCTCCAGGAGGACAACCCCCGCGTCTGTTCCATCCGCGACGCTCGTTGTGTCACCGATGCGACATAAGCGACGCCTCCGGCCCGCAGGTATGCGCCACTGCGGCGCAAACTTGCAACCCAGGCGCTGCGGCGACGCGCCTCCGGCTCGCACGTATGCGCCACTGCGGCGCAAACTTGCAACCCAGGCGCGAGCGGCCCGACAGGGCCTCCCGCCGCTACACGCGCGGCACAGGCTGCACGTGGCTCACGAGCTGCCCGTCGACGAGCGCGTGGATCACGAAGCCCGGCGGCTGCTCGGGAGCGACGTCGAGCGCGTCGCCGGCCAGGTCGAGGCGCAGCTGGAAGTTCACGCTGGGCGCCGTGACCACCGGGACGCGCCCGATCTGCGCCGACGCCGCCCGGTGCACGTGCCCGGTCACGATCTTCAGCACCTGGGGATGCTCACCGAGCAGATCCTCGAGGGCGCCGCGTGTGGTTCCGGGCAGGCCGTAGCCGTCCATCTTGTCGAAGCCGATCCGCACGGGCGGATGGTGCATCGCGATCAGCGTGGGCGTCGTCGGCGCTTCGGCGAGCCGCGCGGCGACCCAGGCGACGTCGAGCTGGCCCTCGATGTGGTTCGGAATGAGCGTGTCGCAGACGATCACGCGGATCGGCCCAGCCTGTACGGCGTACCTGATCTCCTCATCGCCCTCGCCCGGAGCGCCCAAGACCTCGCGCAGCGTGGCGCGGTCGTCGTGGTTGCCGGGCAACACGTGGACCGGCACATCGATCGCGGCGAGAAGGTCCGCCGCGACCTCGTAGGACTCCCGCACGCCGTTGTCGGCGATGTCGCCCGTGAGCAGGACCGCGACCGGACGCGGCTCGAGCTCGGTGACCGCCTTGATCGCGGCGGCGAACTGCGTCGCCCGCTGGGGCTCGTCGGTGCGCAGGTGCGAATCGCTCAGCTGGACGATCAACGTGTCGGCAGACATGCCGCGCAGCCTAGAACGCCGGGCTGACGGGTCCGGATCACCCAGTGGACTCAGCTGACGGGTTCGGTGCCGACGCCGCGGGCGCCCGCGACGCCCTGGCTCCGCCAGCTCGCGTCGAGCTGCGCGTAACGGCCGCCCGCAGCGACGAGCGATTCGTGCGTGCCGGTCTCGGTGACGCGGCCGTCTTCGAGCACCGCGATCTGGTCGGCACCGCGGATCGTCGAGAGGCGGTGCGCGATCACGACGACAGTCCGACCGGCCATCAGCGTGTGAAGCGCATGCTCGATCAGCCGCTCCGACCGGGGATCGACAGCCGCGGTCGCCTCGTCGAGGATCAGCAGCCGCGGATCGGCGAGCAGCATGCGGGCAAACGCCAGCAGCTGCCGCTGGCCGCCGGACAGCTGCACGCCGCGCTCACCGATCTCCGCGCCGAGGCCGCCGTTCAAGGCCGTCACGAACTCAGCGGCGCCGATCGCGCGCAGCGCGCCGAGCAGCTCCTCGTCGGTCGCATCCGGTCGGCCGAAGCGCAAGTTCTCGGCGATGGTGCCCGAGAAGAGGAACGGCTCCTGCGGGACGATCCCGAGCTGGCGCCGCAGCGAGTGCTGGGTGACGGTGCGCAGGTCGTGGCCGTCGATCGCGACGGACCCCTCGGTCGGGTCGTAGAACCGCGCGAGCAGCTTCGCCAGCGTCGATTTGCCAGCGCCCGTCGCCCCGACCAGGGCGAGTGTCTGGCCAGCCGGCAGGTCGATCGACACCTCGCGCAGCGCCCAGGGCGTGTCGCCTGAGTACCGGAAGCTCACGCCGTCGAGCGTCAGGCGGCCAGCGACCGCTGGCAGCTCGACCGCGTCCTTGGCGTCATCGAGCTCGATCGGCTCGTCGAGCAGTTCGAAGATCTTGTCGAGCGCCGCCATGCCCGACTGGTACGTCGTATAGAGCTGGCTGAGCTGCTGGATCGGGTCGAAGAAGTTGCCGAGCGTGGCCATGAACAGCACGAGGACGCCGACGGTCGTGTCGCCCTGGATCACCTGCACGCCGCCGACCGCGAGCACGAGCATCGTCGCCAGCGCGCTCGTGAACTCAACGGCGGGGAAGTACGCGGCGTTGAGATGGACGGTCGTCATGTTCGCCTCGCGGTTGCGCTCGTTGAGCTCAGCGAAACGCTCGAGGTGGCGGTCCTCGCGGCCGAACGCTCGCACGACGCGCACGCCCGACACCGTCTCCTGCAGCTCCGCCGTGAGCGCGCCGATCGTCTCGCGGGTGCGCTTGTAGGCGTCGGCGGCCGCGATCCGGAACAGGACCGAGCCGATGACCACGACCGGCAGCACCGCGAAGCTCAGGAGCGCGAGCCCAGGGTCGTAGAAGAAGAGGATGGCGCTGGCGCCGATCAGCGTGAGCCCGGACTGGAACAGCGTCACGACCGCGTCAGACACGAGCGTGTCGAGGGCCTGCACATCGTTGGTGAGCCGCGAGATCAGCACACCCGTGCGCTTGCGCTCGTAGAACGCCACGGGCAGCCGCTGCAGGTGCGTGAAGATCTGGATGCGCAGGTCCTGCAGGACGCGCTGCCCGACCCAGCTCACGAGGTACGTCTGCAGCGCGGTGCCAGCCCACACGAGCAGCGCCGACAGCGCGAACAGGATCACGACGACGGTCAGCACCTGCGAGTCGCCGGCCTTGATGCCGTCGTCGATCGCGTGCTTGACCAGCGGCCCCGGAGCGAGCGATGCGAGGGTCGCCGCGACCAGCGCCGCGAACATCGCTGCGACGCGGCCGCGGTAGGGACGCAGCAGCGTGCCGAGCCGGCGCAGCTTGCGGCCGCCACCGCGCGTCGACGCCATCCGGCGCCGCAACTCGGCCCGGCCGCGCAGCTTCGGCTCCGCCGGGCCGTCGGCCTCGCTGACGTAGCGGGGCGGGGGAGGACTGCCGTCGCCGCTCACAGGCCGGCCTCCTCGCGGGGCGCGAGCGCGAGGCTCGGCGCGTACTCGGCGCCGAGGTCGGTGAGGTCGCGGAACAGCGGGCAGCGCTCGCGCAGCTCCGCGGCGGTGCCGTGGTCGAGCACGCGGCCGTGCTCGAGAACGACGATCTCGTCGGCGAGGGCGAGCGTCGCGGGGCGGTTCGTGATCAGCAGCGCCGTGCGGTCGCCGATCGCCTGGCGCAGGCCGTCGACCAGCGCGAGCTCCGTCGTCGCGTCGACGGCCGCCGTGGCGTCGTCGAGCACCAGCACTCGCGGGCGGGCGAGCAGCGCGCGGGCGATCGCCAGGCGCTGGCGCTGGCCGCCCGACAGCGTCAGGCCACGCTCGCCGATCGGCGTGTCGTAGCCGCGGTCCATCGCGGCGATGGTGTCGTGGATCTGCGCGAGGCGGGCAGCCTGCTCGATCTCCTCGAGCGTCGCGTCGGGCCGTGCGTAGGCGATGTTCTCGGCGATGCTCGCGGTGAACAGGAACGGCGCATCGTCGACGACGGCGATCTCGCGGCGCAGCCTGATCGGGTCGAGTTTGCGGAGGTCGACCCCGTCGAGCCAGACGGAGCCGGCGGTGGGGTCGTAGAGCCGCGAGACCAGCGATGCCACGGCGCTCTTGCCGGAGCCGGTCGGTCCGACGAGCGCGACGACGCGGCCTCCGGAGATATCGAGGTCGAGCCCCGAGACGGCGTCCGTCGTGGCCTGCTCGAACCGCAGCGCGACACCGCGCAGCTCGATGTGGCCGGGGCCCTCGGGCAGCGGCGTGGGGTTCGGCACGGCGACGATGCGCGGCTTCCGGTCGAGGACCTCGAAGAGCCGCGCCCCGGAGGCGACTGCGCGCTGCGCCATCCCGAGCGAGGTGCCGAGGATCCGCATCGGGCCGAGCAGCGCGAGCACGTAGCCGTAGAACGCGGTGAACTCGCCGATCGTGATCTTGCCGTCGATCACCTGGTTGCCGCCCACCACGAGCACGAGCGCGAGGCCGACCTGGGGGAGGAGCCCGATCAGCGGGTTGTAGAAGGCCCGCAGCCGGGTCGCGTGCATCGATTGGGTGAAGACGCGTTCGGCGGATTCGGCGAAGCGCTCCCGCTGGCGCTCCTCGCGCGCGAAGGCCCGCACGACGCGGACGCCGCTGATGCTCTCCTCAGCCTCCGACGTGAGCTCGCCGACTCGCTGCTGGACCTCCTGCAGCGATGGGCGGGCCAGCACGCCGTAGCGGCGCGCGATCCAGACGACGAACGGCACCGGCGCGAGCGCCTGAAGAGCCAAGCCGGGGTTGATCCAGATCATCGCCGCCGCGCTGAGCATGATGGTGAGCGCCGACTGCAGGAGGAAGATGAGGCCGTAGCCGAGGAAGAAGCGCACGGCACCAAGGTCGACCGTGGCCCGCGACATCATCTGGCCGGTCCGGCTGCCGGCGAAGTAGGCGATCTCGAGCGACTGCAGGTGCTCGGCGAACCGCTGGCGCAGATCGCGTTCGACGCCGAGCGACACGCGGCCAGCGACCTCCCGCCGCAGCACCGTGAGGATCCAGCGCGCGGTCGCCGCAGCGGCGAGGACCCAGATCCAGGTGGTGAGATCGTCACGGTTGCCCCGGTCGGCGGCGTCGACCGCCTGGCCGGTGATCGCGGGGATCGCGACCGTGCCGGCCATCGCGAAGAGCGCGAAGAGCACCGAGAGCACCGATCCGGTCTTGTGAGGCGCCAGGAAGCCCAGCAGCCGTGAGAAGACGCGCATCGGGCTCCACTCTAGGGGCCGCGCGAGCCGCGCCGCAGCCGCCCGCGCTGCAAGCGATCATGCAGTCTGTGAACGCGCCACCGGCTCCACCAGCTCCCGGACTGTGCGCGGCGTGCGCGCATTTGCGGGTGATCCGCAGCGGCCGCGGCTCGGTGTTCACGATGTGCGAACGCGGCCTGCGCAAGGAACCGGGCTACGTCAAGTACCCGCGCTTGCCGGTCTTGCGCTGCGCCGGGTTTGAGCCTGGAGCGGAGCGCCCCGGAAACGGCTGAGGGCCGCGTTCGCGGCCCTCAGGAAAACCTTCCAACCGGGTTGCGCCCCGGCGGTGTCGGCAGTGGTTACTGCTCGCGAGCTGCGCGGCGCAGGGCCACGCCAGTGCCCGCCAGGCCAAGGCCGGCGGCGGCGATCAGGCCGGCCTCGAGGCCGGTGAACGGAAGGCTGGAGTTGCTCGTGGTCGACGGCGAGGCGTCGGCCGTGTCGGTCGGCGTGGTGTCGTCGGACTCGGTGTCGGTCTCGTCCGAGACGACGACGTCATCGTCGTCGCCGTATGCGTCCTGGGTCGCCGAAGCGGCGAACGAGGTAGCGGGGGCGAAAACGAGGGCCGTCAGAGACAAGGCGAGGAGTCGGCGATGCAGCATGCAGGTAAGACCGGTAGCAGGTCGGAAGGTTTCGGAAGTGTATCGGAGGCCCGGACGGCAGACAACGCGTGAGTCGTTCGACTGTGACGGATGTTGCAGGGCATCCCGGCTCGGCTTCCGGCCAGGCATCGTACAGATGGCCACCGGCAGAGCGGTCGCTCGCAAAGAGGTCCGACCAGTGCCGATCTCCCTGGAAGCGGCCCGAACGGATTCGGGTGCCACGCCGCTGGGCAAGGAGCCCGCGGGCACTGCAAGGAGCAACGCACGATGCCATGGATGGCTGCACGCGCCCGCGTGCGAGGGATCTCGAGGAGCGGCCTGGCCGGGCTGGGCGCACGCCTGCCTGGGCTCGCAGCCGCCGGAGTCCTGGCCGCCTGCATCGGCCCGCTCGTGCCAGCGGCATCAGCAGAGGTGTCGGTGACGGAGTATCTCCCCTCCGGGCAGGCACGGACGCTCGACGACGGCCCCGCTGGCTGGAGCGCCTCCGCGCAGGTCACGGCCGTCGGCTGCGGCGCCTCCGGGTGCCCGCAGGCGACGGGCGACTGGGTCGCGGGCGCCGGTTCCCGCGGGCCTGGGGACGGCGCGCTTGAGGCCAAAGTGACTGGTCTGGCCGGGCAAGCGGGCGTCGCCACCGTCACGTGGAGGTCGCCGGCCTTCCTTGCGCCGCTGGACAGCGAAGCGCAGGCGTTCTCGATCGCAAGCCAGGCCGTCTCCACCGAGAGCGCGCCTGCAGGAGCGTCCAGCGTCAAGGTCTCGCTGGCGCCGTTCGGCGGCTTGGGAAGTCGAACAGTCGTTGAATACGCAACTCCTACCTTCGATGGCAGCTGGACGCCTGGGCCACGGCGCGCGCTAGCGCCTGGCGCGTTGCCGCTTGGCTCATTGCACCGTTTGGAGGTCGAAGCGACGTTCCCGTTCGATTCGGCTGCCCGCGGAGCGCGTCTGCTGCGTTTCGATCTGCCCACGATCGACGTCCGCCGCACGTTTGAACCGCCCACCGGAGACCCCGGTCCCGAGCCTTCGCAGCCCGATCCTGCGGTGAGCGAACCGGTCGGCTCCGGAGCCGCGCAGTCCGTCGGCGGGCAGCTCGCTGCCTGCGGGGGCGAAGAGGTCGTGGTCCTCGGCGCGGCAGCGGCAAACGGGCGGATCGCGCTCAGCGGCGTCTCCTCGCGTGCGGCGGGCTCTCGCGTCGACCTCATCAGCGCTGATGGCTGGGCGCTGGGCCGCACCACGGTCGGCCCCTCCGGGACCTTCGCGCTGCGCGCGCGGCAGCCGAACGGCAGCCAGCGGATCGGGAGCGTCCGCGCGCGCCTCGCGGACGGCGAGCAGTCGCCGGTGGTGCGGGTCGGCCGCGACAACGTCCTCGAGTCCGTCCGCCAGCGCGGCGGCACCGTCACCGTGGCGGGCGTCCTGGGTCCGCGAGCGCGCGCCCGGCGGTCTGCAGTCGCGATCGTCATCCCCGGCGCCGACCCGTGTGGCCCGGGACAAATCGTGCACGCCACCTCGCAGCGGGTCGATCGGCGCAGCGGACGCTACCGCGCCTCCGCGCCTGTTTCGGCGGCTCCGGCCGGAACTGCCGAGATGCAGCCATTTCCGGTCATTCGAGCCCAGGTCACGACCTGGGGCCCAGGCTTGCCCCGTCGGGTGACAACCAGTCAGCCCATACTCGGCGCTCCGTCGGGTATTGCTTTGAGGCGACCGGGTTAGACCGGGCGCCTGCGGTGGGGGCGGCGGGCATGGAGTGCTTGTCGTCCCCACCACAGGCGCCCGACCGAGGCCCGCCTCCGAGCAAGCGTGGCACACCGCGCAAACCGCCCCTCGGCGATGCCCGTACCTCGCGGCAAACGCGTGGCGCGGAGGCGGCGCTACGCCCCGACGCTGGCCGCCGCAGCGACGGCGAGGCGGTCGGCGCGGTCGTTGAGCGCCTTGTGCTCGTGCCCGGCGCCCGTCTGGTGGCCGCGCACCCAATGCCAGCGGACCGATTGCAGGCGCTGGACTTCGGCGTCGAGCGCCATCACGAGGTCCTGGTTGGCGACGGGCTTGCCTGCGGCCGTCTTCCAGCCCTTGCGCTTCCAGCCGGCGAGCCAGGTCGTCATCGAGTTCACGAGCAGCTGCGAGTCGGTCACGACGCAGGCGGACGCGTCGTCCGGCAGCGACCGCAGCCCGTTGAGGGCTGCGGTGAACTCCATGCGGTTGTTCGTCGTCTGCGGTTCGCCGCCCGACAGCTCGACCGGTTCGCCGCCGCCTGGCGGGACGACGATCGCCGCCCAGCCGCCCGGGCCGGGGTTGCCGCTGCAGGCGCCGTCGGTCCAGATCAGCGTCTCGCCAGGACGCTGCTCGGCGGGCGATTCGACGATGCGGTTGCGGGGACGGCGAGCAGGGGGCACCCGCCCGATGGTAGGCACCTGGCGGGCGGAGCGCCCCTGGGCCGGCTCAGGCCGGGAGCGACCCCGCCGGGCCCGGCAGGCCGCTTGGCTGCTCGACGGCGTCGCGGATGACCTCGTCGCTCGGCGCTTGCGGATCGCGCTCGTCCGGGAAGATCTCGCGGACCCAGCCCGCCATCTCCTTGAGCGCGCGCCGCGCTTCGGGGTTGGCCATCCACATCGGGACGACGTGGCCCTGCCCCTCGTAGGTCTGCAGCTCGACCCGGCCGCCAGCCGCGCCGATGCGGTGCGCGAGGTCGACGCCGTCGTCGAGCAACACCTCGGCGTCGCCGACCTGGATCAGCGTGGGCGGCAGCGCCGCGAGCTGCTCGGGCGACGCGTGCAGCGGCGAGTTGTGCCAGTCGGCGCGCTCAGCCGGGTCGGGCACGAGCGCCCGCGCGATGCGGTCGAGGACGGTGCCAGCGATGAAGAACTCGGTCTTGGCGTTCGACTGGCGCGACGGGCCGCCGTCGCCGAGGTCGGTCCACGGCGAAAGCAGGATCAGCCCGGCCGGCTGCGGCAACCCCTGCTCCTGGGCGGCGAGGCTGACGTAGGCCGCGAGGTTCCCGCCGGCGGAATCGCCCGCCACCAGGATCGCCTCCGGCGGATACCCCTCGTCGAGGAGGCCGCGGTACGCGTCGAGGCAGTCGGACTGGCAGGTCTGGATCGAGCCCTCGGGGACCATCCGGTAGTCGACCGACACGACCGGCGTGGAGAGCACCTGCGAGATGCGCGAGGCGAGGTTGCGGTGCGTGGCGGGGGACCCGATCACGAAGCCCCCGCCATGCAGGTAGAGCACGACGCGCTGGTGCGGGTCGACCTCATGGGCGCGCGGCGCGCGGGTCCACTCGACGGGCACGCCGCCGACCTTGGTGCGGTCGAGCTTGGTGCCACGCAGCGGCGGCGCCGGAGCGCCAAGCAGGCGGCGCCCGAACACCACGCCCCGCGACGTCGGGCGGAAGGCCGCGACCGTCGGGTAGATCGTCGCGCGCATGAACCGGCGGTGGCGCACGCTGGCCGGACTTGGAGGGCCGAAGCGCCGCAGGACGAGACCGTCGCGCTCCTCGCGCTGCTGTTCGAGGGCGTACCGGCGCTGGGACATCAGACGCTTGTATCGCACCGCCGCTCCGCTGTCACGCCCGATCAGGCAGACTGCGGCGCGACGACCCGGCTCGCCGCGCGCGGCCAGCCGACCACAAGGAGCTGCTCCGTGCCCACGCTCGAACGCGACGGCGACGTCTTCATCCTCAACCTCGGCGACGACGAGAACCGCTTCAACCCGCCGTGGGTCGCAGGGGTCAACGCGGCGCTCGACGAGGTCGAAGCAGCCGAGGGTCCCAAGGCCCTGGTGACCAAGGCCGACGGCAAGTTCTGGTCGAACGGGCTCGATCTCGCGTGGATCGGGGAGCACCAGGGCGAGGCCCAGACGTTCATCGACACCGTGCACGCGCTGTTCGCCCGCGTGCTGCTGTTCCCGGCGCCGACCGTCGCCGCGATCCAGGGCCACTGTTTCGCCGCTGGCGCCATGCTCGCGACCGCTCACGACTTCAAGGTCATGCGCGAGGACCGCGGCTACTGGTGCACGCCCGAGGTCGACATCCACATCCCGTTCACCCCGGGGATGGCGTCGCTGCTGCAAGCGCGCCTGCCGAAGGCGACCGCTCACGAGGCGATGACTATGGGCCGCCGCTACGGCGGCAAGGACGCCGTGGAGTTCGGCATCGTCGACCACTCCGCCAAGGAGCGGCAGCTGCAGGACTGGGCGGTGGCGCGTGCCGCGGCGCTGGTCAACAAGGACGGCCGGACGCTGGCCCGCATCAAGGAGCGCATGTACGGCGACACCGCAGCCGTGCTGCGCGACCCTGCGGCCAATCAGCTCGGCGCCTAGCGCACCAGAACGGAGGCCGCTCGTGACCGCTGCGCCTGACCCGAGCTCCGGCGCAGCGCCCCTTGAGATCCGCGTCGCGCGGCTCGAGGACCTCGCTGGGATCGTCGCCATCTACAACGCGTCGATCCCGGGTCAGAAGTCGACGGCCGACCTGGAACCCGTCACGGTCGAGTCGCGGATGGCGTGGTTCGTCATGCATGCGCCCGACCACCGCCCGATCTGGGTCGCCGACCGCGGCGGCCAGGTCGTCGGGTGGCTGAGCTTCAGCGACTACTACGGGCGCCCGGCCTATCGGACGACCGTGGAGGTCGGCGTCTACGTGGCGCCGGAGGCGCAGGGGCAGGGCGTCGCGCGGGCGCTGGTCGCGCATGCGATCGACGCCGCGCCGGGCCTCAGCGTCCGCACGCTGCTGTGGATCACCTTCGCGGTGAACGAGGCCAGCCTGCTGCTGGCCGAGTCGGTCGGCTTCACGCGCTGGGGCCTGCTGCCGAAGGTGACCGAGCTGTCCGGCGTGCGCCGCGACATCGCGATCCTCGGCCTGGAGCTCGCCGACCCAGACTGACGGCACGGCGCCGCCGACGCTCCGGAAGAAGCGCGGGTCGACGAGGCTCGGGCGCGCGAGCCGCTACTGGCCGGCGACGCTTGAGACGTACTCGGCGACGGCCTTGATCTGCTCGGCCGAGAGGCGGTTCGCGAACGACGGCATGGACCCGTCGCCGTTCGTGACCTTCTCGGTCACGACGGCCGCGCTCGGCTTGACGTTGTCGAGGTTCGGGCCGATCGACCCCTTCGCGCCCGCTGCCGAAAGCGTGTGGCAGCTGCTGCAGTTGGCGTCCTTGAAGATCTGGTCGCCGGTCGTGGCCGTGATCGCGCTGCTGCTGCCGCCCGAACCGCCGCTGCCCGAGTCCGGCTCGCTGTCGCCGCAGCCCGCGAAAAGCGCCACCGCACCGGTGGCGGCGAGCATGGTCAGCGAGCGGGCGAGGGCGGAGGGAAACGGCATGCGCGACATCCTGCCGGATCCCGCGGCAGGTGGCCACCGGTGCTTGCTCTCTCGCACGCAGCCGTGCAGTATCGGCGCCATGAGTGGCACCGCGCCGAAGCCGAAGAAGGACAACGACAAGAAGCTGGGCAAGGCCGGCAAGAACGGCAAGGGCAAAGCGACGTCGTCTGAGGCGGTCCGCAAACTCCTCGCGCCGGAAGCCGCGTTGGCGCCGCTCGCCCAGGAGCGCGCCGACGCCGGCGCGAAGCTGGCGACCGAGGTCGAGCGCGGCTGGAACGCGGACTGGGCCGCGCCGGCAGGCCGGAAGGACCCGGTCGCCATCCTCGAGGGCGAATCGGCGCAGCGGATCCAGGAGCTCATCCCGATCCGGTACGGCCGGATGCTCGCGTCGCCGTTTACGTTCTTCCGCGGCGCTGCCGCGATCATGGCCGAGGACCTCGCGCCGCTGCCGACGAGCAACCTGCGGGCGCAGTCCTCGGGCGACGCGCACCTGCTCAACTTCGGCGTGTTCGCGGCCCCAGACCGCCGCCTCGTCTTCGACCTCAACGACTTCGACCAGACGCTGCCGGCGCCGTTTGAGTGGGACCTCAAGCGACTGGCGGCGAGCTGCGTGATCGCCGCGCGCGACGTCGACGCGGGGGAGGAAGTGGCGCGCTCAGTGGCCGCGGCAGCCGTCGACGCCTACCGCTGGGCGATGTGGCGCTACGCGTCGATGCGCCACCTCGACGTCTTCTACGACCGGATCGAGGTCTCGGAGGACCTGCCCCGGCTGCGGCAGTACGCCGACAAGGCGACCCTCTCGCGGATGCGCAAAGACTTCGCCAAGGCGCAGACGCGCACGAGCGTCGCGTCGCTGGAGCGCTTCGCCGAGCGCCTGCCCGACGGCCGCTTCCAGCTCCACGAGGAGCCGCCGCTCGTCGAGCGCCTCACGGGCCATCACGTGCTCGACCTCGTGAAGGAGGACTTCGAGCGCTACACCCGCACGCTGGACCCCGAGAAGGCCGACGTCATCAACCGCTACCGCTTCCAGGACGTCGCGCGCAAAGTCGTCGGCGTCGGCTCCGTCGGCATCGAGGCCTACATCATCCTGCTCGTGGGCGACCGCGACGACGACCCGCTGTTCCTCCAGCTCAAGGAGGTCAAGGAATCGGTGTTCGCGCCCTACGCCGGGCCGAGCATCTACGAGCACCAAGGCGAGCGCGTCGTGCGCGGCCAGAAGGTCATGCAGACGACGGGCGACGTGTTCCTCGGCTGGCTGAACCACGCGGGCGACGGCAGCCCGGACTACTACGTCCGCCAGCTGCGAGACAAAAAAGGCTCGGTCAAGATCGAGCGGCTCAACCCGTCGGGCCTGCGGCTCTACGCCGAGGAGTGCGGCGCCGTGCTGGCCCGCGCCCACGCGCGCTCCGGCGATGCTGCGACCATGGCGGGCTACCTCGGGACCGGCCGGGAGATCGTCGAGGCGTTCACCGAGTTCGCCGTGCGCTACGCCGACCAGAACGAGCTCGACTACCAGGCGCTCCTGCAGGCAGAAACCGACGGCCGCATCACGGTGCAGCGCGGCCTCTAGGCCGCGCGCGGTCGCGCGGCAGGGGCTCCGCCTGGCGCCCGCTTGGCACCGCCGGCCGCCAGCCTGGCGACGTACGATGGGGCGGTGAAGGTCTCACGGCGTTCGGCCGTTCCCCCGTTTGCCGTCATGGAGGTGCTCGCCGCAGTCGGCGAGCGCCAGGACGCTGGCCTCGACGTCTTCTCGCTCTGCGCTGGCGAGCCTGGCGGGGGCGCGCCAGCTGATGTGCGCGCGCTGGCGGCCGAGCTGCTCACCTCGGGCGCAGCGCTCGGCTACACGGCGGCGCTTGGCGTCCCAGCCCTGCGGCAGTCGCTCGCGCAGCACTACGAGCGCTGGTACGGCCTCAGCGTCGACCCGGCGCAGGTGGCGATCACGACGGGGTCGTCGGGCGCGTTCGTCCTCGCGTTCCTCGCGGCGTTCGAGCCCGGCGACCGCGTGGCGCTCGCCCGCCCGGGGTACCCGGCCTACCGCAACATCCTCGCCTCGCTGGGGTGCGAGGTCGTCGACATCCCCTGCGGCGCGGACACGCGGTACCAGCCGACGCCCGCGCTGCTGGAAGCCGCTGTCGCGGACGGCGGCCCGCTGGCCGGGCTCATCCTCGCTTCGCCGGCGAACCCGACCGGCACGATGGTCGACCGCGACGAGCTCGCGGCGCTCGTGGGCTGGTGCGACGCCTCCGGCACACGGCTCGTGAGCGACGAGATCTACCACGGCATCACCTACGGCGAGGACTCCGCGACCTGCGCGTGGGAGCACGGCTCGTCGGCGATCGTCGTGTCGTCGTTCTCCAAGTACTGGGGGATGACCGGTTGGCGCCTGGGATGGGCGCTGCTGCCGGAGGACCTCGTCGCGCCCGTCGACGCGCTCGCTGGGAATTTGGCGCTCTGCCCGCCGGCGCTGGCGCAGCATGCGGCCGTCGCGGCGTTCACGCCCGCCTCGTACGCCGAGGCCGAGGCCGCGGTGGCGAGCTACCGGGAGCACCGCGCGCTCGTGCTCGGGCGGCTGCCGCAGCTCGGCTGGGGCGCGACCGCGCCCGCTGACGGCGCCTTCTACGTCTACGCCGACATCGCCGCGCAGCTGGCCGCCACCGGGTCTGCCGACTCGGTCGCGTGGTGCCAGCGGCTGCTGGATGAGACCGGCGTGGCGCTCACGCCCGGCACCGATTTCGATGCCGTCGGCGGAGCGCACTGGGCGCGGCTGTCGTTCGCGGCCGACCGCGCCGTGATCGAGCAGGGGCTAGACCGGCTCGCGGCCTGGCGGCGGTAAGCGCCAGGCGCGAACGCGGTACGTCAGCCGACGATCTGGACCTGCGTCGCCGAGAGGCCCTTCGGACCTTGCTCGGTCTCGTAGGACACCTTCGCGCCCTCGGGCAGTGTTGCGCCGTTCGGCAGCGCAGAGTGGTGGACGAACAAGTCCTTGCCCTTTTCGTCGGGCGAGATGAAGCCGTAGCCCTTCTCGTCGCTAAACCACTTGACGGTTCCTGTAGCCATGAACCGGCCTCCTTGCGGGTCCCGCGACTCCTGCGGCGGGAACGTCCCGCCTGTGGAGAGGTAAACGGTGCGCGACCCGCCGCGGACTCTACTGACGGGCGCGCGCTCGGGGGCTGACCTCGCGGCTACGGCCGGGCGCCCGCGTCCGCGCCGACGCCCGCATCGGTCGCCAGACCGAGGAAGAACAGCCGCAGCATGGTGCCGAACAGCTCGTCCGGTGTCGTGTCGTCGAGCAGCTGCTCGATGGCCACGCCGTGGGCCATGGCAAACGTCATCCGGGCGACGAGGTCGGGCGGCACGGACGGGGTGATCCCCGCCTCAGCGACGCGCCGCTCGAAGATCTCGGTGACGCCGGCCCGCAGGCGGTCGGTGCGGTCGACGAAGTCGCGCCGGAACTCCTCGTGGCGCGCGGCGTGCGAGGAGAACTCCAGGAAGAGCCGGCACCAGTCCGCATCGCCGCGCAGCGCCTGGATGAAGTCGAGGCCCACCTGCTCGGCCTGCGCGGTGATCGCGTCGCGGTTCGACGTCAGCCGCTCGATCGCGGCGAGCCGCTCGGCGAAGTGCAGGTCGAGCAGGTCGAGGAACAGCGCCTCTTTGCTCTTGAAATTCGCGTAGAACGCGCCCTTGGTGCGGCCGGCGTCGGCGGCGATGTCGTCGATCGAGGCGCGGTGCAGGCCCTTTTCGGCGAACACGCGCATCGCCGACGCGAGCAGCGCATCGCGGGTCGCGGCTTGCTGCTCCTTGCGGGTCAGGCGTGGCGTTGCGCTCATGCCGCCATTGTCGCGAGCGGCGCCGCGGCGGGCTGGCGCCGTCCGGCGACCCGCACGAGCGTGCGGTCGCCCGGCGTGAGCGTGATCAGCCGGCGGGCGACGCGCTCTGGGGCCGCGTTGACGGGCTGAAGCTCGAGCTGCTGCACGATCGCGGGGAGGACCTGCTTCATCTCGTAGAGCGCGAAGCTCGCGCCGAGGCACCGCCGGATGCCACCGCCGAACGGGATCCAGGTGTAGGTGCCCGGCTTCTGCTCCAAGAACCGCTCAGGCTTGAACGCGTGCGGATCCGGGTAGACCTCGGGGTTCGTGTGCACGAGGTGGATGCTGCAGGCCACGCGGGTGCCGGCGGGCAGGTGGTAGCCGCCGAGCTCCACGTCGGCTTGCAGGTCGCGCACGACGACAGGGAGGACTGGCCGCAGCCGCAGGGTCTCGCGGATCACGGCGTCGAGGTACTCCTCCTTGCCCTCGTCGAGCTCGGCCCGCAGGCGCGCGAGCTTGTCGGGGTGGCGGATCAGCCGCTCGATGGCCCAGCTCAGCGAGGTGGCCGTGGTCTCGTGCCCGGCCACGAGCAGCGTCATCAGCTCGTCGCGCAGCTCCCGGTCGGTGAGCGGCTTGCCCTCCTCGTCGCGGGCGAGCATCAGCAGCGAGAGGATGTCTTCGCGCTCGGCGAGATCGCCGGCCTGCCGACGGCGGGCGAACTCGGCGAAGAGCGCTTCGTCGGCAGGGGCGAGCATCTTCTTCACCCAGCCGATCTCGCGGAACTTGTAAGGCCCGACGGCCGCGAGCGCCACGAAGGTCGTCGGGTGCATCACCCGCTCCAGCAGCGTGAGGAGCAACGCGCGGACGTGGTCGAGCTCCGCGCCCTCCTCCATGCCGAACACGGCGCGCATGATGACTTCGAGGGTCACGTCCTGCATGCGCGGCGCGAGCTGGAGCTCCTCGCCGACGGGCCAGGTCGCGACTTCGCGCTCGGCCGCCTCGCGCATGATGTCGCCGTAGCGGGCCATCCGCTCGCCGTGGAAGGCGGGGAGGAGGAGCTTGCGCTGGCGCATGTGGTCGGCGCCGTCGAGCAGCAGGACCGAGCTGTCGCCGAGCAACGGCAGCAGGATGCTGTTGGCCCGGCCCGCGTGGAACACCTCGGGGGAACCGGTGAAGACCTGCTTGACCAGTTCGGGCGTCGCGACGACCACCCACGGCTTCTCGTCGGCGATGTGGACGCGGAAGACGTCGCCGTGGCGCGCGTGCTGCTTCGTGAAGTACGGCAGCGAGCGCGTGAAGAATCCGAGCGCTTGGACCGGCCGCGGGGCGCGTGGTCCGGGAACGGTCGTGGCAGTGGCGGCGGGCATGGCGTCTCCCAGTGGTCGAGCGGCTGGCGGCAGTCGCGTACTGAACGGTATCCGGATACTGTCCGGTATGCAAGCGGCGGGTTCCCGGGCCTCCCTTGCCCCGGCGGGCGGCTGGAGACTGCCAGTGTCAAAAATGTCGCTGCTATTCACACAAGTGGTGTCAGATGCGCTACGCTCTGTGGCGCGTGTCACGGACGACCCGCGGCTCTGTCCCATGAGCGGCTCGCCACCCCGCCGAGCTGGAGGTCTCTTGCCCCGTCTATCCACGCTGCTTCGCCGAAGCGCATTGGCCTGCGCCGCCGCCGGCGCCGCAACGAGCTTCGCCGCTGCGCCCGCGAGCGCCGCGACGCTCACGGCCGACTCCGAATGCCGGACGCCAATGGCGAGCATGTCGCTCCCGACGCTGACGGTCTCCGGCAATGTGCCGGCTTCTGCCGACGTGGGCACCGTGACCGCGCCAGTCCAGCTGAGCGTGAAGCTCGCCTGGCCGCCGGCGCTGGCGCTCCAGGTGATCTCGCCGGGGTACAGCGTCCGCGGCGAAATCAACCTGCGGGTCAAGGTGACAAGCCCCAGCGGTGCGAGCGAGCTCCGCACGGTCAGCGCCCCGATGACGCCGATCGACATCACGGAGCGGCCGAACTCCAGCTACACCAGCTATCCGTTCATCGCGGCGGGGACGCTTCCGGCGCTGACGTTGTCTGAGCCGGGCGCGACCCGTATCGACATCGTCGGATTCAGCCAGAACGTGCGGTTTGAAACCGAGAGCGGGCTGGTGCGGGGGCCCGGGACCGATTTTGACGGCGCTCCGGTCGCCGACTCCGACGGCGACCCGGAGACCTCGGACATCCCCTGTCGGCTCCGGTCGAGCGGCGGCGTGGCGAACCTCGCGACGATCAACGCGCAGCCAGCGGTCTGCCCGCCGGTGATCCTGCCGCCGGAGGCGCCGGTCGCGCAGCCGTTCCAGCCCGGCGACATCACGGCCGGTTCGGTGCACCTGCGCTGGACCCAGCCGCCGACGCCGCGGTGTGGTTCGCCCGCCGCGTCGTTCCGCATCGACAACGCGCCGCGTGCGATCAGCGTCCCGGCGACCCAAAGCGACGTCGTGATCGACCGCCTGCAGCCGAACACGAACTACTCGTTTGACGTCGTGGCCCTTGACCAGTCGGGCTTCTCGTCGCAGCCCGCCAGGTTCACGTTCAAGACTGCGCCGGCGATCTGCACGGCTGACCTGAAGCCGCCCCCGACCCCGGTCGCGCTGCCGCTCGGCAACGCCGACATCGGCTCGACCACGGTGACGCTGCGCTGGCAACCGGGCGACGAGGGCGTGTGCCCGACCGAGGACCTCACCTCCTACCGGATCACCTACGGCGACAAGACCATCACCGTCCCGGCGACCCAGAACACGCTTCAGGTGACAGGGCTGACGCCCGCGACGGCGTACGCCTTTGAGATCCGCTCGGTCGCCGCGACCGTCAGCTACTCGCGCGCGCCGCTGGTCGTCAACGTCACGACCGACCCGGTGGCCTGTCCGCTCAGCAGCGGCGGGTGCTCAGGCCCCGCGTATTCCTACAGCCTCGCCGGCACGACGACCCTCAAGACGCTGACGAAGGGGACGCTGCAGCTGAGCGGGGCGATCAAGGCCCAGCTGACGCTCGCCACCGGTGCGGTCAGCGCCGACCTGACGCTCAACGACACCTCGGGCCGCCTCGTCGCGGCGGGCTTCCTGCCGGTTACCGCGAAGGTCGGCTTCGCGCCGTCCGGAAAGACGACCGGCTCGCTCATCGACGGCGTGCTCAAGACCAACTCGAAGGTCCGGATCAAGGTCAAGGAGGTGAAGCTGTTCGGGGCGATCCCGCTGGCTGGCGGCAACAACTGCCAGACGAAGAACCTGTCCGACATCAACCTGCAGTCGACGCAGCCGGAGTTCCTGCCGCTGACCGGTGGCCCGCTCGCAGGCACCTACAAGATCAGCGACCTCAACGGCTGCGGCGCGCTGAACGGCCTCGTCTCGCCGCTGACGGCCGGTGGTGGCAACACCATCGCGCTGAACCTCACGCCGCTGACGTAGCGTCCTCGCGCGGCTTGCCGCGGAGCTGTCGCTGCCAGGCCGGCGGCAGCTCCGCCGGGCCGGCCACCGCGCTGCGCGGCGGTGCCGGGGTCGGCCGTGACCAGGGCCCGGCGCTGTGCCCGTCTGCGGTTCAGCGGCTCACGATCGCCGTCGCCATGCGGCGGACGGTCTCGCGCAGCAGGGCGGGGCTCGTCGCGAAATTGAGGCGGACGTGGCCGGCGCCCGCGTCCGGGTCGTAGTTGCTGCCTGCCGCGAGCGCCACGTCGCCCTGCGTGAGGAGGAAGTCGGCCGCCTCGCCCGGCAGCGCATAGGCCCGCAGGTCGAGCCACGCGAGGTAGGTGGCCTGAGGCGGCGACCAGCGCGCAGCCGGGAGATGCTCGGCGAGGAGCAGGCCCAGCTCGTCGCGGTTGGCCGCCAGCTGCGCGAGCACCGCGTCCAGCCAGTCGTCGCCGCTGGTGAAGGCCGCCTCGGACGCGGTCACGCCGAGGAGGCCTGCGTGGGCGCCGATCGCTGGCAAGCCCCGGACGACGGCGTCGGCCTCGGGTGAGGCCGTCACGATCAGCGCCGCCTTGAGCCCCGCGAGGTTGAACGCCTTCGACGCCGAGGTGAGGACCACGCCACGCCGCCGGGCCGCGTCGGACACCTCATGCCAGGCGACGTGCCGGGCGCCCGGCAACACGAGCGGCGCATGGATCTCGTCGCTCAGCACCCACGCCTCGTGGAAGTCCGCGAGCTCGGCGACCGCCTCGAGCTCGGCGCGCGGGAGCACGCGGCCCGTCGGATTGTGGGGACTTGCAAGCACGATCACACGAGCGCCCGCGCGCAGACGCGCGTCGAGCGCGGTGAGGTCGAGCGAGCCGCTGGCCAGGAGCGGAACGGCCACCGGGCGCAGCCCGATCGCGGTGGGCGCGCTCCAGAACGGGGGGTAGGCGGGGCTGGCGAACACCACTTCGCCGCCCGGCCCGGCGAGGGAACGGGCCAGCTCCGTGAGCGCCACCATCACGTCAGGCGCCAGCGCCATGCGCGCCGGGTCCGGCGCCCAGTCCAGTCGCCGCTGTGCGAAGCGGGCGAACGCGTCAAAGAGCGAAGCGGGGGCCCTGAGCGGATAACCGAAGTCGTGTCGCTCGACCGCCGTTCTCAGCACTCCGGTCACGGCCTCTGCCACCGGGAAGTCCATCTCGGCGACCGTGGAGGCGAGGACGTGCGGCGAGTGCTGGCTCCACTTCTCGGAGCGGCGCGCGGCGAGCTCGGAGAGCGGCGCCACAGTGAGGTCGATAGTGCGCGCAGACACACCGCGGAGCCTACGGGGGGACGGGTACCCACGCTGGTGGTACGGGCCGTTTGGGGCGGTTCTACGTCGTTCCTCCCCGATTTTCCTCAAAGGCCGGGGTGTTTTAGGAGTTTTTGCCCGTGGGATGTCTGGAAACACCGCAGCGCACCGCATTTCAGAAGTGGACAACTCGTTCCGTGGGCAGTCCAGCAGACCTAGCGTTCGTGGCGCACCGAACACCCGCTCCGCAGCCCGCGGTGCCGCCGATCTCGCTGCTCTCACGACATGCCCACACCGGATCTCCTCCTTCGCGTCTCCGACCACGCCCGGCGCGCTCCGAGCCGCCCAGCGCTCTTCTTCCGCGGTGCCTGGACAACGTACGCGGACCTCGCGGCCGCAACGTCGCGGGCGGCCGACGCCCTCTTCCGGAGCGGCCTGCGCCGCGACGAGCAGCTCGTGCTCCTGGCCCCCAAGTCGCCGGACGCGGTGGCGCTGCTGCTAGCGGCGTGGGACGCCGGGTATCAGGTGCTCGTGCCGTCCCCCGCGCTCGGAGAGCAGGCGCTCGCAGCGCTTGCCGAGCACACCGGGGCCGGCGCGATCGCCCGGCTCGGTGACGGCGGCCTCCTCGCGCTCGACGTCGAGCATCTCGGCCAATCGGCTGCTGGCCACGACGGGCCGCCCGCGTGGAACGCGGACCTCCTGCTCACCACGTCTGGGAGCACGGGCGTCCCGAAGGTCGTCCCGATCGACCGCCGCGGCGCTGATCTGTTCTTCGCCTGGGCCGCTGCCGAAGCAGGGATCGGGGCGGATGCGCGCGTGGTCAGCTACGCGCCGCTCAACTTCGACGTGTCGCTGCTCGACGTCTGGGCAACCCTGTCGCGCGGCGGCGCGGCCATCTTGGTGGACGCGGAGGCGGCCACCGATGGCGCCGCGCTTGCCGACGTGCTGACCGTGACCGGGGCGACGGTCGCCCAGGCCGTGCCGCTCGCCTTCCGGCTGATCGCCGGCCACGCGCAAGCGCCGCTGCTCGACCTCGAGCGCATCCTGCTCACCGGAGACGTCACGCCGCCCGACCTCGCCGCTCAGCTTTCGGGGATCGCCCCGCGCGCCCGGATCCACAACGTCTACGGCTCCACCGAGACGAACGACTCGACCTGGCACGAAGTATCAGCCGCGGAGCTCGCCAGCGGACAACCGCTCGCGATCGGGCGTCCGCTGACCGGCGCAGACGCGCGGCTCGTGGACCTCGACGGCCAGCTGGTCGACGGCGCCGGGGAGGGGGAGCTGTGGACGTCGACCCCGTTCCAGGCACGGGGCTACCTCGACCGGGCTGCGACGGAGGCCGCGTTCATCCCCGCGGCGCTCGGCACGGGCCGCACCTTCTACCGGACCGGCGACCTCGCGACCCGCGCTGACGACGGGTTGCTCCGCCTGGCCGGCCGCCTCGACCACCAGGTCAAGGTCAGCGGCGTCCGGACCAACCTCGCCGCCGTCGAGGCCGTGCTCCGCGACGCCGACGGCGTCGCCGATGCCGTCGTCGTCGCCCTGCCCGACGACGTCGCCGGACACCGGCTCCACGCCGTCGTCCAGCGGCGGCCGGACGCAGCGGTCAACAGCCTTCTCCTGCGGAGCCACGCGGCGCCGCGCCTTCCTCGCACCGCAATCCCGCGTGCGTACTCCATCGCCGACGAACCGCTTCCGCGCACCGCTACGGGAAAAGTCGACCGGCAGGCGGTCACGCGCGCCATCACCAGCACCCAGAGCCATGTCACGACTTAGCGCGATCAAGGACTTGATCGTCACGAACTTCGCCCCCGACATCGTCGCGGACGACCTGCCCGACGACTACGAGCTGCTCGCCAACGGCGTCGTCGACAGCCTGGGCGTGGTCAAGCTCGTCGGCTTGCTCGAGCAGCGCTTCGCCCTCGACCTCGACATCGCCGACCTGACGCCGGACGCGTTCCGCTCGGCCCAAGCGATCGACAGCTTCATCGACGTCCTCGCGCCAGCGGCCGCCTGACACCCGCCCGGGCCCGCAGACCACCCCGAACACCACCACCCCGCCCGCTTCACGCACCAACCGCGCTTCGGCGCATTCACCAACCGCAACACGAGCGTTACCGACACCATGATCGTACGGACGAAACACAGCACCCACGGAGTGGACTGGGGCAACGGGCGGAGCTTCCGGCTCCTCGTCGACCAGGACGGATTGGGATTCACCCTCGCCCACACGCACGTGTCGGCGGGAACCGAGTCCAAGCTGCAGTACCGCCGCCACCTCGAGGCGTGCTACTGCATCGACGGGCGCGGAGAGATCGTCACCGAGGACGGCGTCGCACATCCGATCGAGCCGGGAGTCCTGTACGCGCTCGACGCGCACGATGCGCACACGCTGCGGGCCAGCCCAGAGGGCGATCTCGAGCTGATCAGCGTCTTCAATCCTCCGCTCACCGGCCAGGAGCGCCACGAGCTCTCCGCCGACGGCTACTCCCAGTACTGAAGGGCCCGCGGGACCATGACCCTCACCCGACCTCTTGCCGCCGCGCCCGTCGAGCCCACGCTCGACGGGGCGGCGGCCCCGCCGCCGCTCACTGAGCTCGCGGCCTGGGCGCAGCGCCTCGGCGAAGTCGGCGAGCGGCGGCGGCCGCACGTCGGCGCAGACGATGCCGCCGGACGCTTCCCGGCGCAGGCCTTTGCGGAGGTCGCGGCGACGGGTCTGTTCGCGCTGCCCTTCACGGATGACCGGCGCCGGTCCGACACGTCGATCCCGGCGCTGCTCGCGGCGATCGAGGAGCTCGCCTACACGAGCGACGACGCCGGGCTGGCGTTCGCGGTCGCGACACAGCTGGCCAGCGCGATCATCCCGCTGGCGCGCTTCGGCGCGCCTGCCCTGCGTGAGGAGCTCGCCGGCGCGCTCGCTGACGGGACGCTCGTGGGTGCGCACGCGATCACCGAGCCTGGCGCCGGGTCCGACACGTCGGCGATCACGACAGTGGCGCGCCCCGATGGCGACGGCCATCTCCTCGTCTCGGGGGAGAAGGCGTTCGTCTCCAACGGCCCTGTCGCCGACCTGATCGTGGTCTACGCGCAGGTCGGCGAGCCCGGCGCGTCGGGTGGCCTCACCGCGCTGGCCGTCGATGCGGACGCACCTGGCGTGAAGCCGGGCGCCGCGCTCAGCACGCTCGGCCTCCGCACGAGCCCGCTGGGCACGCTGAGCCTCGACGGGGTTCGCGTTCCGCGCGGCCGCGTGGTCGGCCAAGTCGGCGCAGGGCCGTGGCTACTGTCGCACGTGATGGCCCGTGAGATCCTCTTCATCGCGGCCGGCCACGTCGGCTTGCTGCGCCGCCGCTACGAGCGGCTGGTAGACCGGGCACGGACGCGGCACCAGGGCGGCGTGCCGATCGGCAGCCATCAGGCGGTCGCCCACGCCGTCGCCGACGTGAAGCTCTCGTTGGACACCGTGCGCCTCTGGCTCGATCACGCCGCCACGGTGCTGGTGTCAGGCGCCGATGCGAGCGCGGAGATCGCGTCGCTCAAGATCGTCGCCTCGGAGGCTGCCGTGAGCTCGGCGCGGACCGCGGTGCAGGTGTTCGGCGGCGACGGCTTCCTCACCGGTACCGAGATCGAGCGCGGGTTGCGCGACGCCGCCGCGTCGACGATCTACTCGGGTACGAACGAGATCCAGCGCAACAAGATCGCGGCGCTCGCCGGGATCACGACACCAGCAAGGGGTGCATGGTGACCCGTTCGTCCACGTCCGGTCCGCGATCGGCGCAGGTGCCCGCGAGGTACCTCGCCGCGACCGACCACCTCGACTTCCGCCACCCGGCGGTGGCGGCCTTTGTCGAACGCGAAACCGCCGACGCCGCCGACGAGCGCGAGGCGGCCGTGCGGCTTTACTACGCCGTGCGCGACGGGCTCGACTACGACGTCTTCGGGCAGGACCTGTCGTCCGGCGGGGTGCGCGCCAGCGCGATCCTCGAGCGCGGGCAGGGGTTCTGCCTCCACAAGTCGATCCTCTACGCCGCCGCGGTGCGCGCGGTCGGGGTGCCAAGCCGGCTCAAGGTGTCGGAGGTGCGGAACCACCTCAGCTCGCCGCGGCTGCGCACGCTCGTCGGGGGCGACCTCTTCGTGCACTGGCTCACCGAAGTCCACCTCGGGGGCCGCTGGGTCAAGGCGACCCCGGTGTTCAACAAGCTGCTGTGCCGCCTGTACGGCATCGAGCCGCTCGAGTTCGACGGCGTGCACGACGCATCGGCGCACCCGTTCAAGGACGGCGCCGAGATGCGGTTCCTCACCGACCACGGCACGTACGCCGATCTCGATTACGGCCACCTCATCGGCGTGATGCGGCAGCGGCACCCGCGGATGTTCGAACTTGGCCTGTGCACCCCGCGAAGCGTGGCCGTGGCGGCATGACCGCGCGTGCCGCACCCGAGCCGGCGGAGGGCGAGGCGCCGCTGACGCTTGATGTGTTCTTCGACTACGTGTGCCCGTACTGCCTGATCGTGGAGGACGCGGTCGAGCAGGTGGCCGAGCGCCGGCAGCTCGCCGTCCGCTGGCTGCCGTTCGAGCTGCGGCCGTATCCGAGCGCCACGCTGCGCCCGGAAGATCCGTACCTCCCGGCGGTCTGGCGCGACAGCGTGTATCCACGAGCCGCCGCCGCCGCGGGCGTCCCGATCTCGTTGCCGACCACGTCGCCGCAGCCTTGGTCGCACGCCGCGTTCGAGGGCCGGATCCACGCGGCCAGCCACGGCGTGGAGCGCGCGTGGGACCGCGCGGTGCTGCGGGCGTTCTTCCAGGAGGACCGCGACATCGGCGACCTCGCCGTGCTCGCCGCGATCGGGGAGGCGGTCGGACTCGATCCGGCGCAGGTGCGCGAGGCGCTCCAGGAGCGCCGCTACGAAGGAGCGCACCAGGCTGCCCTCCGCGAGGGCCGCGCCGCCCACATCTCGGCGGTGCCGACGCTGCGGCTCGGGCGCCACTCGTTCGCAGGGGCGCCCGACGAGGCCCGCCTCGATCATTTCGTCGGGCTCGTGCTCGACGAACGCTCCGCGAGCGCGGGGCCCGCGGCATGAGCGCGTCGCCCGGCATCGATGACGTCGCCCTGCAGGCGCTCGTCGCCCAGGCGGTCGACCTTTCGACCGCCGAGGTGGCTCGGGGCGGCATCCCGTTCGCGGCGCTGGTGGTCGACCCGCTCAGCGGCGAGGTGCTCGGCGAAGGCGTCAACCGGGTTGCCGAGCAGCACGACGCGCTCGCGCACGCGGAGATCGTCGCCTTGCAGGACGCCGCCCGGCGCCGGGGCGCCTACGCCCTGCCCGGCTCGCTGCTGATCGCCTCCGGCGAGCCCTGCGGCCTGTGCTATCACGCGGCGCTGCAGTTCCGGGTCGGCCACGTCGTCTACGCGGCCAGCGCCGATGACGCGGCGCGCTACGGCTTCGACTACCGCGGCAGTTACAGCCTGTTCCGGTCGGCGCCCCGCCAGTGGTGGCCGGGCGGTGTCCGCGCGGTCGCCGTCGACGGCGCGCTGGCGCCGTTCGACCTGTTCGCAAACCACGACGCCGCTCGTCTAGAGCGCCAGGAGAAGAATCCAAGATGACGAACGGCCTTCGCACGCGGAACGACGGGTGGGACGCACGGTTCCGGCTCGGCGTGATCGTCCCGCACGCCGATGTCGGCCCCGAGGCCGAGCTGCAGGCGATGGCACCGCCTGACGTGTCGATCCACGCGGGCCGCGTGTACTTCGGCGCGATGCGCGCCGGGGGCAAGATGGACCCGAAGATCCCGCACGACCCGGTGCTGGCGTTCGTGGCGCCGGGCGCCATCGACGAGACGCTGGAGCTGCTCGCGGCGGCGCCGCTCGACGCGATCGGGCTCGCGTTCACGAGTTCGGCCTACAAGCTCGGCCCGGCCGGAGAGGACGACCTCGTCGACCGGCTCGCCGAGCGCGCCCGCGGTATCCCGCTGCTCTCTGGCGGCCGTGCTGCGGCGGAAGGGCTGCGGTCGCTCGGCGTGCACCGCTTGGCGCTGATCCACCCGCCGTGGTTCGACGACGCGCTCGACGAGCTCGGCGCCCGCTACTTCGAGGCTCAGGGGTTTGAGGTGGTGCACCACGCGCCGGCCGCCATTCCCAGCGACCAGTCGCTCATCACGGCCGACGCGGTGTTCGAGCATGTGCGCGACGTCGCCCGCGACGCCGACGGCGTGTTCATCGCGGGCAACGGCTTCCGCGCCGTCGGCGCGATCGCCCGGCTGGAGCACGCGCTCGGGATCCCGGTGCTCTCGGCCAACCAGGCGCTGCTCTGGCGGGCGCTGGCGGGCCACGTCTCCGGCCGCGGCGCGTCCCGGACGGTGCACGGCTTCGGCCGGCTGTTCGACGCTGAGGCGTCGGCCTTCTGAGCGAACCGCAGAGGCGGAACAGACCTGGTTCTGGGTCGCCACGCTGGGTGGGGGCGGCCCGGAACCGGGGGTCGAGGCCGGGCGCTCCGGCTTCTGCCGTCGTCCTGCACGCGGGGTCAAGCGCCCGTCACGCGCACCGAGATCTCACGCGAGGCCAGGCGCGCGAACCAGCGGTCGCGCACGTTGCGCTCCAGGTGCGGCTGTCCCGTCTGGCTCAGGTCTTCGGCCAGCCGCCGGTCGTTCCCGGTCGAATCCAGGCGCCAGCGGGTGAGGGCATCTTGGAAGCGCTGGGCGCACGTATCGTCCGGGCCCTGCGGGCGGTGCAACGCAAGCCGGCTCACACTTGAGCAGGTACGCGGCGCGCGGGAGACTGCTCCGATCTTCTCGAGCGCCGCGAGCCCAGCCTGGATCGTCTTGCGGTTGTCGGCTTCGGGGTCGAGCTGGAGCCGCGGAGAGACGTCGCGCGTGAGCGCAGCGACGGACACGTCGACGCTGCCCGTCTGCCCGCCGGCCTGCTCGGCGAGCACGAGCCAGATCTGCGTGCTGCGCACCACGCGGCGCATCTGCGGCCGCGAGTACTTGTCGCCGCAGAACAGCAGCGCCGCGATCTCCGCCTCGCCGAGCAGCAGCGGCTGCCCTCGCCGGGACTCGGCCGGTAGCGCGCTGGCGGGGACGCCACCGCGCGGGCGCAGGCAGTCGCTGACCGTCGACCGGCCGACGCGCGCTGCCAGCGCGGCCGGAGGGGCGCGGAAGATCGGGTCCGGGGCGCCAGGCGCCGGATCGGCGAACTCGGCCCGGAGCCGATCGCTGGCTGCCAGGCCCCGCCAGCCCCGCGCGCCGAAGCCGTGGTCGAACAGCCGGATACGCGCATCGGTGAGCAGCCGCTGAAGCTGGGTGCCGCCCGGGTCCTCCGGCGAGATGCCGTCGTAGGCGAGCACCCCTGAGCGCAGCTGCGCCGGTGACGGCGCGGGCGCGCGCGGCAGCGAGAGCTCGCGCCCTTGCCGCGCGAGGGCGCCGATGCCGATGAGCGTGTCGAGGGCCTCGTCGTAGGCGGGGACGTGCGACTCGTGTGAACGCAGCACGCGGCCGTAGCGTTCGCGCACATCGGGCATCTCGCCGGGGAGCTGAGCGTGCACGCCGCCCGCCCGGGCGACGATCAGCGCGTGGAGCAGCGCGACCGCCAACGCGTGGTTGACCGGCACGCTGCGCCCGAGCGCGAGCGCGAACACGTCGAACGGCGCGACGAGCACCGGCCACGCGCTCCCTGGGTCGGCGGCCGGCGGCGCGCCGCGCCGCGCGTCGACCAGCCCCGCGGGCTCGTAGTCGAGCTCGTCGGCGGCCAGATAGCCGCGCCACGCGAACTCCTCTCGGACCAGTGTGCGCATTCGAGCTCCCCCAGCTCCGCAGTGGTGCAGCCGGCCGGCCGTCAGCCGCGCCCGACGAGTTCGAGCGCAAGCGCGGTGGGCACGCCGCCGTTGATGTTCGCCACGTCCTGCGGGCACGCCGAGACGACGACGAGCAGGTCGTCGAGGGCCTGCAAAGTCACGCTGGCTCCCGGCGCGGTGTCGCTGGGCAGCCAGGTCAGCACGCCATCGACCGCCACCGGGATGCGCATGAAGAGGTTGACGGGCTGCGGCGCGACGGCGGGCACCGGCGCGCCCGCGGCGCGCAGCGCCTGTGCCAGGTTCTCGACGCACGAGGCATGGCCGGGCGCAGCGCCGAGCTGGGCGTAGCGGACGGGATCACAAGCCGGGATGAGCATGTCGTGGGCGCCCGGCGAGTCGTCGGCGACGAGCTCGAGCAGCGGCCGCCGCCGCGTGGAATAGAACCGCTCGCCGACCGCCGGAAACAACCGGTCGGTCCGCGCCCGAGTGTGCCCGGCGCTCACATGCTCGTCGTGCCCGGGCTCCACGAAGGCGAAGAGGTCGCCGACCTGGCCGCCCTCGACGTCGACCACGCGGAAGGCATCGCCGGCGCGCACGCGCACGGCCCGCGCCGTGCGCGCGGGGATCGGCACGACCGCCGGCCGGCTCGTCGGGCGCGTGCTCACCGGGCTTCGACCGGCGCCCACTCGCCGCCGTCCCGCTTCCAGCCGTCGTACCCCGTATCGAGGTGCGCCACGTCGCGGTAGCCGAGCTCCCGCAGCGACTTGGCTGCCAGCGCCGAACGCCAGCCGCCCGCGCAGTAGACCACCGTGCGCTGTGCCGGATCGAGGTAGTCGCGGTGGTACGGCGACCGCGGGTCGGCCCAGAACTCGACGAACCCGCGCGGCACATGCCGCGCCTGCGGGATCGCGCCGTCGCGGACCCGCTCGCGCTCGTCGCGCACGTCGATCACGAGCACGTCGCCAGCCGCCAGCTCCGCCGCCAGATCCGGCGTCGACAACGCGGGGATCTCGGCGCGGGCCGCGTCCACGAGACCGCGCACGCCGTGCTCAGACACCCGGGGACGCTCGCGGTGCTCACGCTCGTAGAGCCGCACGACCGCGCGCACCGCCGCGTTGACGGAGTTGAACACCGGCACGCCGCCACGCCGCAAGATCCGCGCCGGCTCGGTGTCGTCGTACCACGTGTGCACGACCACTGGGACCGGCCCCGCGGCGGCCTGCACGATCGCGTGCGCCGCCTCGAGCTCATCGGCGACGAAGTCCTCGGACTGCGCCTTGTAGCCGCCGAACATGCCGCTGAACACGACGGCGTCGACCTCGCCGGACTCTGCGACCACGCGGATCGCGGCCGCATAATCGCTGAGCTCGAAGTGCGACCCGCCCGTGATATCGACCGGGTTGCGGCGCGCGGAGGCGCCCGCCGTCGCCTCGACCAGCGCGGCGTCGACGGCGTCGGAGAGCCGAGGCACCTCGAGCCCGTGGTCGAGGACCGCGCCTGTCCCGAGCACCGCCTGACCGCCGCCGTCGGCGACCACGCCGACGCGCGGCCCCGCCGGCGTGGCGGTCGCGCGGAGCGTCTCGGCCGCCTCGATCAGATCGGCTGGCGTCGACACGTGCAGGATGCCAGCGGCGCGAGCCGCCGAGCGCAGCTCGAGCTGGGAAGCGAGCACGGATCCGGTGTGGGCGTGGGCGGCACGGGTCGTCGCCACACCGTCCGGCGGGGTGAGGAACACGACGGGTTTGCCTGCCGCCGCGGCGTAGCCAGCCGCGTCGATGAGCGCGGGCAGGTCGCGCACCTCCTCGAGGTATGCGCCGATCACATGCGTCGACGGGTCGTCGGCGAGCGCGCGGAGCAGCTCTGCGGCGGTCACGTCGGCCTGGTTGCCGAACGAAACGAGCCGCGAGAACCCGAGGTCGGAGCGGCGTCCGAGGGTGACGAGCTCTGTGATCACCCCGCCGCTCTGCGAGATCACGCCCACGTGGCCGCCGCGTGGGTCGTCGAGCCAGGTCATGGCGTCAAGCTGGCTGTCGTCGACTCGGATGCCGTTGCAGTTCGGGCCGATCAACAGCGCGCCGGCGTCGCGCACCTTCTCCGCGATCCGCGCCTCGAGCTCAGCGCCGAGCGGGCCCGACTCGCGGAACCCGACCGTGATCACGACGATCGCCTTCGCGCCCGCCGCCAGGGCGGCGTCGACGGTCTCCTCGACGCTGGCCTGCGGCACGACCACGATCACGAGGTCCGGCGCCTCGGGCAGCTCGGCGAGGCTGCGGAAGGCTGGCTGGCCCAGGATCTCGCCGCCGCTGCGCGTGACGAGCCGGACGGTGCGCCGCCCCGCCCCCTGCAGCAGGTTCCGGGCCACGAGGTGGCCCCACTTCGTCGGGTTCGCCGATGCGCCGACGAGCGCGACCACGCGAGGGTCGAACAGCGCGTCCCAGTCCCGTTGCGGCGTGGGCGGCGCGGGGGCCGGGGTCTGCGAAAGGGTCATCGTCGTCCTCCGTGGGCGGATGTGTGGTGCTAGAGCCGGACGAGCCCGTGCGGACGCGGCGTGAGCCGCTCCGCGCCGTCGCCGGTGATCACATAGATGTCTTCGATCTGGTGGCCGCCGAGGCCGCGCACGTAGTAGGGCGTCTCGAAGCAGACGACCATCCCCGGCTCGAGCGGCCGCAGCTCGGTCGGTGCGAGGAACGGCCCTTGCTCGTCGAGACCGAGGCCGGCGGCGTGGCCGACGTGGCCGCGCGTATACGTCGGAAGGCCCGCGTCGCGGACGGCGGCCTGGGTCGCGTAGAACACCTCGCTCGCGGGCGTCCCCGCTCGCAGCAGTGGAACGCCCGCCGCGTGGCCGGCCGCGAGCGCCTCGAGGATCCGCTCCGACCACGGGTGGGGCTCGCCGATCGCGTAGGAGCGCCCGGCGTCGCTGCCGTAGCCGTGGAGCTCTGCGCCGTAGTCCACCCACAGGGTCTGCCCGTCCTCGATCCGCCGTCCGTCGACCTGCGTCGCGGGCGCCACGTCGCCGCCAGCGGTGACGTCGGCCCGCAGCGCGGTGAGGCCTGCGAACTCAGGCGTCTGAAGCGCGGCGCCGTGCACCGCCGCGGCGTACCGCGTCCGTAGCTCCTGCACCGTGCGCCCGCGCGGGTCCACGCCGAGCACGGCATCCAGGCCGGCGTCGGCCACGCGCGTCGCGCGTCGCAGCAGGTCGATTTCAGCGGGGTGCTTGACGGCGCGCAGGTCGTAGAAGGCGCCGCTGGCGTCCACGAGCTCGACCTCCGGCGCGGCGCCGGCGAGCGCTGACGCCTCTGCGGCGGTCAGCGCGTCCAGCTCGACGCCGATCCGGCCTCGCGAGAGGCCGTGGCGCCGCAGCGCCGCCGCTACGACGTCGGCGCTCACGGCGAGGTCGAGCTGGACCGGCTTGGGCCGCACTGCGGTGCGGCCGGCCTGCAGCGCTTCGAGGTCGTCGATCTCGATCCACGTCGGCACCTCGAACACCTCGGTGCCGTCGGCGCGCGTCTGGGCGGCAGCGCGCGCCGCCTCCCATGCGCCGACGACGAGGGTGCGCTCACCGCTCGGTTCGAGGACGGCTGCGCCGCCGCTCACTCCGGCGTGCCACGGCCGGAAGCCCGTGAGGTACTGCACGTTGTCGAGCGTGAGCGCGAGGAGCCCGTCGAGCGACTCGCGCTCGAGGACCGCTGCAGCTCGGGCCGGATCGAGGAACGACGTCACGACTGGAACCAGACGTCTTTGAACCGGTAGTTGCCGAGCGGCAGCCCGGTCCGCGCAGGCTTCAGCCCGCCGAGTTTGGCCGAGTACGCGTCGACGACGTTGTAGAAGTAGGGGATCAGCAGGCCGCCCCGGTCGTACTCGATCTTCTGGGCCTGGTGCAGCAGCGCGGTGCGCGCCTGGTCGTCCGGCTCCTGCTTCGCTTTGTGGATCAGCGACGCGAACTCCGCGTCGTCGAAGTGCGTCTCGTTGTAGGGCGCTGACTTCAGATGCGTCGCCGCGACCTGGGCGAAGTACGAACGGGTGGTCCAGTAGGTCTGGGCGAAATCCCACTTCTTGTAGTTCGGGCCGAAGAAGGTGTCCGTGCCGAGCTTCTTGAGCTTGATCTGGATCCCGGCGGCCTTCGCCTGCTCGGCGTAGACCTCGGCGAGGTCGACGATCCCCGCCACCTGCGGGGCGGTGACCAGCTCGAGCCGCAGGTCGCTGCGGCCGGCCGCCTTCAGCAGCGACTTGGCCTGCTCGAGATCCTGCGCGCGCTGCGGCAGGCTGCGGTCGTAGGCCGGGTCCAGCGGAGAGACGACGTCGTTGGCCACGCGCCCTTCGCCGGCGAGGACCTGGGCGACGAGCTGGTCGCGGTCGGCGGTCAGCCGCAGCGCCTGCCTCACCCGCACGTCGCTGAGCGGAGACCGGTCGACGCGCAACGTGAACGCGTGCCAGTTCCCGGTCTCGGCGCGCAGCACGCGGAACCCCTTGTTCGCGTCGATCGTCTTGCGCTGCGCGGGCGGGAGGTCCGAGATCGCGTCGACTTGGCCGCCGAGCAGCGCGTTGACGCGAGCAGCGTCGTCGGGAAAGTCGATGATGACCAGCTCGTCGACGTACGGCTTGCCGTCCTGCCAGTAGTTCGGGTTCTTCTTGAACAGGCTCTGCCGGCCGGGTTCGAAGCTCACGAACTGGAACGGCCCGGTTCCGATCGGCTTCTTCGGGTCGTAGTCCGCCGGAACGATCGCGACGGTGATCCGCGCGATGTCGTCGCGGAAGTTCGCGTTGGGCTCCTTGAGCGGGATCCGCACGGTGCGCGCGTCGATCTTCTTGAGCGCCCTGGCGTCGACCGCGCTCAGGGCGGTCGCCGCGCTTTTCGGGTCCTTGGGATCGAGGATCCGCCGCAGCGACGCGATCACGTCGTCGGCGCCGACCGTGCGCCCGTCGTGGAACTGGACCCCGTCCCGCAGCTTCACGATCCAAGCGTCGAGGCCGCCGTCGGGCTCGATCGACTCGGCGAGCACGAGCTCGATCCCGAAGTCCAGGTCGCGGATGGCGAGCGGCTCATAGAGGTTGTTCGCACGGGTGGCGTCGACGAGCGAAGCGTCCGACAGGTGCGCGTCCAGCGTGTCCTGGGGACCGCCGCCAGCGATGCCGACGCGGAGCCGTCCGCCGGGCTTTGGCGCTCCGCCCGCGGTGGTCGCCGCAGTCGATGTGCCGTCGTTGCCGCAGGCGGCGAGGAGGCCGCCGGCGCCGAGTAGCACGCCCCCTGCGAGGGCGCTGCGCACGAGGGTGCGCCGGGTCAGCGGGCTGGCGGAGCCGAGGCCGAGGGGATCGTCGTAGGGGGTCATCGAGGGTCCTCGTCGTGAGAGCGTTGGGTGGGTGGTGCGTGGTGGACGTCGTGCCGCACCGGGTGCGGTTCGGGGAAGCGGAGCCGGGGCGCGTCGCGCAGGAGGCGCACGGTCACGACGCTGCTCGGCGAGGCGAAGACGCTGTCGACCGGGCCGCTCTCGACGACGCGGCCGGCGTCGAGCACGGCGACGCGGTCGGCGACGGCCTGCACGAGGGCGAGGTCGTGCGCGATGAACAGCAGCCCGAGATCGCGTTCTTGGCGGAGCTCGCGCAGGAGGTCGACGACCTTCGCCTGGACCGAGACATCGAGCGAGGCCGTGATCTCGTCGCAGATCAGCAGCTCAGGCTCGGCGGCCAGCGCGCGGGCGATCGCGACCCGCTGCCGCTCGCCGCCACTCAGCTCGCCCGGCCGTGCCGCAGCGAGCTTGGGCGACAGCGCGACCGCTTCGAGCAAGGCGCGGGTGCGTGAGGCCCGCTCGCGGCGGGGGACGACCTCGAAGAGGGCGAGCTGCCGTGCGATCGCGTCGCCGACGCTGCGGCGCGGGTTGAGGGAGGCGTACGGGTCTTGAAACACGTACTGGATGGCGCGCCGCGCCTGGGCGCTGCGGGCGCGGGCGCGAGGCGCGAGCGCGATGCCATGCAGGACCACGGCCCCGGATGAGGGCGGGTGCAGGCCGGCGACGGTGCGGGCCAGGGTCGTCTTGCCGCTGCCCGACGCTCCGACGAGCGCCACGCACTCGTCGGGCCAGACCTGGAGCTCGATGTCGCGCAGCGCGGGCGCGGTCCCGTGGTCGGCGGCGAGCCCGCGGACGGCGAGCACCGGCGAGCGCTCGCTCCCCGGCCGGTGGCGGAGCTCCGGCTCGCGGACGAGCGCGTCACCGCCCTCGGCGGCGGCGGGGGCATGGTCGCCGCCGTCGAGCGTGAGCCGTGGGACGGCCGCGACCAGCTCCCGCGTATAAGGATGGGCGGGCGTCGTCAGGAGTGCCTCGACCGTGCCTTGCTCGACGATCGCGCCGTGCCGCATCACGGCGATGCGGTCGGCGAGCTCGGCGACGACGGCGAGGTCGTGTGAGACGTAGACGGCGGCGACCGCGTGATCGCGGCACAGCTGCTTGATCGTGCGCAGCACGTGGGCCTGCGTGGTGACGTCGAGGCCCGTGGTCGGCTCGTCGAAGACCACGACGGCCGGGTCCGTCACGAGCGCCAAGGCGATCGCGATGCGCTGCTGCTGCCCGCCGGAGAGCTCGTGCGGGAAACGCCGCAGGAAACCCCGGTCGGAGGGGAGGGAGACCTCTGCCAGAACGCGGGTGATCCGCGCGTCGGCGCTCGCCCCGCTGCGTCCGGGATGCGCGTCGACGACCTCACGCAGCTGCGTGCCGATGCGCAGCGCCGGGTTGAGCGCCGTGGAAGGATCCTGGGGCACGTAGGAGATCACGCCGCCGCGGGCGTCACGCAGCGCGCGACGCCCGAGCGACAACAGGTCGCGGCCGCCGAGCATGACCCGGCCGCTGTCGATGCGCGCGCCGCGGCGGGTGTGAGCGAGCAGCGTCAGGACGGTGGTCGTCTTGCCGGAGCCCGACTCGCCGACGACGCCCAGGATCTCGCCGGTGTTCGCCTTCAGCGAAACGTCGTCGACGATCACCCGGCCGCTCGTAGGGAGCGACACCCGCAGGCTGTCGGCGCCGATCACCGGGGCGGCGGTCATGCGTCGCTCGGCGCTGTCGCGCCGTCGCGTCCGAGGCGCGCCTGCGCGTACCCATCGGCCGCGAGGTTGACGCCGACGGTGAGGGCCCCGATCGCGATGACTGGGAGGAGCACGCCCCACGGCTGCACGGCGAGCGCCAGCCGGTTCTCGTTGATCATCAGGCCCCAGTCGGCAGCGGGCGGCTGCAGGCCGAGCCCGAGGAAGCCGAGCGAGGCAACGAGCGCGATCGAGACGGTCAGCCGCAGTCCGACCTCCACGAGCAGCTGGCCGCTCACGTTGGGGAGCAGCTCGTGCGTCGCGATCCGCCGTCGCGATTCCCCCGCCGCTTCGGCGGCCAGCACGAAGTCGCGCGCGGCCACCTCGAGCGCGGCGCCGCGGATCACGCGGGCCACGCGAGGCGCGTTGGCGAGCGCGACAAGCACCGTGATCAGCCACAGCTGAGGGCCGAGCGCGGAGACGCCGAGGAGCACGAGGACGAGCTGCGGGATCGCGAGGAGCCCGTCGTTGGCGCGCATGAGCGGCTCGTCGATCCGGCGTGGCGCGACGGCGCAGAGAAGTCCGAGCAGGGCTCCAGCCGCGACGCCGAGCAGCGTGGCGAGCGTCGCGACGAGCAGGATGGTCCGGCCGCCGGACAGGAAGCGGCTGAGCACGTCGCGGCCGAGCGCATCGGTGCCGAACGGCGCGCCGTCGATCGGCCCGGAATTGGGGACTCCGACGAACGCGCCCGGCGCGTGCGGCGCCAGCGCCGGGCCGATGATGGCCAGCCCGACGACCGCCAGCGCCAGCGCGGCGCCGGTGCGCACCCGTCCGGTCCGCCGGAGCGGCGATTTGAGTACGCCCGTGTCGGCGCGGCGCTCGGCGGCGGGCTTGCGGAGCGGCGGGAGCGCGGTCATGCGACCGCCGTCCGCAGCCGCGGGGACGCGAGCGTGGTCGCGACGTCGGCGAGCAGGCCCATGACGACGTAGATCGCCGCCGCGAGCAGCGCGGTCGCCTGCACGACGGGGAGGTCTCGGCTGCGGACGGCCTCCACTAGCGCCGCGCCGAGCCCTGGCAGGCCGAACACGAACTCGACGACCACGACCCCGCCTGCCATCCACGCGACCTGCAGCGCCACCACCTGGATCGCCGGCACGAGCGCGTTCGGCAGCGCATGGCGCAGGACCACCGTGCGTTCTGGCAGGCCGTGGAGGCGCGCGAGATCGACGTACTCGCTCTCCAGCGCCTCGATCATCGAGCTGCGGACCGTCCTGGCGATGTAAGGAAACGTGGTCGCTGCCAGCGTGAGCACCGGCAGCACGAGGACGGCGGGGTCGTCGAGGGCGCTCGCGCCGGGCGGGACGAGCGAGACGGCGGGCAGGACGTGGAACACCTGCGTCGAGAAGACGAGGACGAGGGTGAGCGCGATCACGAACTCGGGAAGCGAGTGGAGGATCAGCGTCACGACGGAGACGGCGTGGTCGCTGAGCCGGTCGCGGCGCAGCGCCGAACCGATGCCCATCGCCAGCCCGAGCGGCACGGCGACGAGGGTCGCGCCGATCAGCAGCAGCCCGGTGTTCTCGAAGCGGTCGGCCAGCAGCTCGGTCACTGGAATCCGCGCGGCCGCCGACGATCCCAGGTCGCCCTGCAGGGTTCCGACGAGCCAGGTGGCGTACTGCTGTGGCGCGGTCGCGCCGAGGCCGAGCTGCTCGCGCAGCGCTGTGAGGCGTTCTGGCGTGGCCTCCTTGCCGAGGATCGCAGTCGCCGCGTCGCCCGGCAGGAGCTGCACAGCAGCGAACACGATCAGCGAGACGAGCAGGAGCGTGAGCGCGCCGTGCGCGCATCGACGCGCGAGGTACCGGACCGGACCAGCCCAGCGTTGCCAGCGCGGGCGCCGCGTAAAGTCGGAAATGTTGATCGGGTACGTCATGTTTGATGGCGACGATGGCATACGATCAAGCAACCATCAACCGAAAAGTTGCCTTATCGGTCAATAGTTGCTCAGGTTTCCCCGTCTGGGCCAGCGCGATCGGAAGGGCGGCGAGGCACGCCGGACCCGGAGCGGTCCGCGGGTGCGGCGCAACGGCGAGGGGCACGGGTGCACGAGGCGCCGGCGTCCGCCGACAGCCAGGTGCCGGCGCTCAGTAGCGGGCGGGGGTCACGATCCACAGCGCCCGCGCTGTGGTGTCGCCGGGGTTCTCCCAGCGGTGTGGCGTGCGGCACGGGTACGTGAGCGCGTCGCCTGGAGTGAGGTGGAATTCCTCGTCATCGAGCCAGACGGTGAGTTGTCCGTCGAGCAGGAGCAGGCACTCTTCGTCGCCCGGGTGGTCGTAGGCCTTGGCGCCGCTGCTGGCACCGGGTTCGACGAAGGTCTCCAGCACCTCGAGCCGCGCCGCGGTCGCGGGGGTCACGAGGCGGTCGAGCACACCACGGTGCCGGACCTCGCGCCGATCGGACTCGCGCACGAGTGGTCCGGACCCACCTGCCTCGAACAGGTTGGCAACCGACTCGTCCATCGACTGCATGACGCGCGTGAGCGTCGCGATGGTCGGGCTGACCCGCCCGTTCTCAAGCCGGCTCAGGTAGGCGGGGCTGACCTCGGCGCGCGCCGCCACGGCTCGGGCCGACAGCCCTCGGGCGACGCGCAGCTGCCGGATGCGCCGACCGAGGGCGGCATCGCCAGTGCCAGACGCGTCAGGAAGGACCGACATTGCGCGCGCAGTCTAGCTAGATCGAAGGTCCGTGGTCGAAGCCCGCCGGGCTCGTTCGTGCATCCGCCATCGCGGGCTTCGGCCACGGCCGCCCGGGCCGGGCGGCGATCGTGAGGTATGACGCCGCTCGTTGGCGCGCGCGTCACGTCAGGCTGCGGAATCTCCCGCTGGACCGGGGCCTTCGGCGGCCTCCTGCGGACCGTCGGCGAGCTTGAGCCAGACGACGCCCCCGATGATGACGGCGAGCCAGAACGCCCGCGCGGCGGTGAGCGACTCATCGAACAGCACGGGGCCGAGGAGCGCCGCGCCAACGGCCCCGATCCCGGCCCACACCGCGTAGCCGATCCCGACGTCGATCGAGCGCAGCGCGATGCTCAGTGCCAGCAGCGTGAGCAAGAAGAACACGCCGGCGGCGATCGACCAGCCCGGGATCGTGAACCCTTCACTCCCGCCGACGCTGAGCGCGTAGCCGACCTCGAACGCTCCCGCGAGGAACAGGACGAGCCACGCGCGGCCGTCGGTCTGGTGCGCCGACGCGTCCGGGGACGCGGGCCGCTCGTGCGGCTCATGGGCTCGGAGGGCAGGCCGCGCCGCTGAGGTGCTGGAACTCGTGGTGCTCATCACGCGGCTCCGCTGAGCTGGAGGCCGACGACACCTGCCACGACGATGCCGATGCCAAGCAGCTGCCTGCGGGACGGGCGCTGCCCGAGCGAGACCGCGCCGACAATCACGATGCCGACGCCGGCGATCGAGGTCCACAGCGCGTAGCCGACTCCCACGTCGAAGGTGAGCAGCGCTTGACTCAAGAAGAACGTGGCGATCGCGCCGCTGATCAGCGTCGCCGCCGTCCACTTGGCGTTTCTGAAGCCTTCCGCCTTGCTGGCGGAGATCGCCACCGTGATCTCGAAGATCACCGCGATCCCTAGATAGACCCAACTCATCGTGTTCCCCCGAATGTCGCTCGTGCTGGCGCGATGCAGCTGTATTGCTGCGTGTACATACATATAGCAATCGGCGGGCGCCGGATGGCGGTGCTTGTCCCCAAACGGGGGAGAAGCTGTTCAGGCGGCCGTGAGCAGGTCGCTGATCTGGGCGACGTCCCTGGCGAGCTGGCCGGCGTCAGCGTCGGGAGCCTGCGTCGCGACCTCGCGCAGCAGCTCGCTGACGCGCGCGGCATACGGGCTGCGGACCGCGTCGACGAGCGCCCGTCCTTCGTCCGTGAGCACCGCGTAGACGCCGCGCGCATCGTCGGGGCAGAGGTCGCGCCGCGTCAGGCCTTTCGCCTCCAGCCGGCTGATCAGCCGGGTGACGGAGCTCTGGTTGAGTCCGATCTGCGCGGCGAGGTCGTTCACTCGCAATTCGCTGTCGGACGCATCAGCGAGCCGCACCAGTGCCCGGTAGTCCGTGAGTCCGACGCGATAGGCGTCGACCAGCCATTTGCCAAGGCTCGCGTCGACGGCCACCACGAACGCGGCGATCCGCGACCACGCAGCCCCCGGGTCGCTCATCGGACCGCGTCTGCGTGGCGCTGAACAATCTGCACATGCATATACATGAGCGTACCGCGCGCGGCGACTCGCGGGCGCGGGCCGTTTGAACCTCCCCCGTCGACCACCGCTTGAGCTCGGAGCGGCGAAGCGCGTCGTTCGCCCCGCGCCGGAAGGAGTCACCCAGAACGCAGAAAGCCCCGCGAGTGCGGGGCTTTCTGTATGCCGGTGGAGAGACTTGAACTCCCGACACGCGGATTATGATTCCGCTGCTCTAACCGACTGAGCTACACCGGCCAGTCGAGCGTCGATCCTAGCGAACGGCCGCACGGCGGGCCGTGTGGCTGGACTAACCGAGCTTGCGCGCCACGAGGCCCGACACGACCTTGCCGTCGGCGCCGTCGCCGGCCGCGGCGAGCACGTGCTTCATCACGGCGCCCATGTCCTTCTTGGTGGTCGCGCCGGTCTCGGCGATCGCGGCGTCGACCAGGGCGGCGAGCTCGTCTTCGCCGAGCTGCTTGGGGAGGAAGGTCTCGATGAGGTCGGCCTCGGACTGCTCGGCGGCGGCAAGCTCGGCGCGGCCGTTCTCGGCGTACACCTCGGCCGACTGCAGGCGGCGCTTGCGCTCGCGCTTGAGGACGGCCACCTCGTCGACGGAGCCGGTGTCCTTGAGCTCCTTCTGGAGCGCATCGCGGATCAGGCGCAGGGCGTCGCGGCGGGTGGCGTCGCGCTGCTTCTGAGCTTCGGTGATCTGCGCGCTGAGGTCGTCGAGGATGGCCATGGTGTCGAGCCTACGGCGCCGGCGCGATGGTGGCGCGATACCGTCCTTGGTCAGCGCGACTCCGGACGCTCCTGCGTGTTCAATGAGACGCAGCCCGGCATCGCCCCGCCGCACGCCGTCCAGGCCCAGGCCCCGAGGTCCCTCTTCATGCCCCACGTTTCCGCACGCGTCCGTCTCGCCTTCGCCGTCCTTGCTGCCTTCGCGGCGGCGGCTCTCGGTGCGGTGCCCGCGCAGGCGCAGACGGCCCCGACGACCATCAACACGGTCGTGGTGCGGATGACGGGCCAGATGACGGTCAAGCTCGACAAGACGTTCCTGGCGACCGTGAAGAAGTCGAGGGGCAAGGTCTCGGCCACGCTCGGCGCCAAGTACTCGAGCAAGAAGCGCCTGATGACGCTGCCGGTCGACGCGAGCACCACGATCACGCTCTCGCCGAGCCGCGCCGACATCCTCTCGACGGGCCGGCTGATGATCCGCCGCCCCGACGGCCGCAAGATCGTCGTGGACGACATCGCGCTGCGCGTGCGGGCCGAGGGCGCCGACGTGTCCGGCACGGTCCGCGGCCGCCCGCAGCGCGAGTTCGCAGCGCTCACGGTGTCGCCGACGACCGAGATCCAGCAGGGCGACACGGGCTACAACTTCGTCGACCTGCAGATGATCGTCTCCGAAGACCTCGCCGCCGCGGCCAAGAAGGCCAAGATCAAGGGCGTCAACGCCGGCGCGCTGCTCGGACTGCTCACCGCTCAGGTGACGGCCGACCTGCCGAGCCTGTCGCTGCCGGGCCTCGGCGGCCTGGTGCCGCCGGTGCCAGGGGCGTAGGCGCGCACGTCTCGCGCGGCCAAGTCGCGGTGCGGCCGTAGGGCGACCCGAGCTGACCCCGTCCTCGCCTGTGCGATGTCGCACGGGTGAGTGACATTCCGCCGTGGGGGCGGCCAAAATAACGGCCGTGGATCCAGCTCGGGACACCTCGATCGACCCGCACCGCCTCGATGTGGCGTACCGCCAGATCGTCGAGCACTGCGTGGGCATCGGCCCCGGCGACGACGTGCTGATCGTGATCGACCCCGAACGCCGCGGCATCGGCGGCGGATTGCTCGAAGCCGTGCAGGACGCCGGTGCTGAGCCGGCCGTCGCGGTGCTCCCGCCGAGCGCGGCGCGCGGCAGCGAACCGACTCGCGCGATCGCCGCCGCGATGCTGGCCGCCGACGCGTTCCTGGCGCCGTGTCTGCCGTCGCTCAGCCACACGCAGGCGCGCAAGGCCGCCACCGCCGCTGGCGTGCGCGGCGCAACGCTCCCGGGCGCCACGATCGGCATGCTCTCGAGGCTGATGACGGCTGACCTCGACCTTGTCGCGCAGCGCTCGGCAGCGGTCGCGGAGCTGCTCACGACCGCCACGACGGCCACGGTCACCTGCGCATCCGGCACCGACCTGACGCTCGACCTCACCGCCCGCAGCGGCATCAGCGACGACGGCGACCTCCGCGCGCCGGGCGCGTTCGGGAACCTGCCGTGCGGCGAGGGGTTCGTGTCGCCACGCGCCGGCGACGGCGTGATCGCCGCGCACGTGCTGCCGACCAGCGGGATCGGCGGCGAGCCGGTCCACCTCACGGTCGACGGCGGCCTGCTGACGGGCGCCGAGGGCGGCCCGGGGGCCGCAGCCGAGACCTTCCTCGCGGCCCTCGACGCCCACGGACCGCAGGCCCGGACCATCGCGGAGCTCGGCATCGGCACCAACGAGAACGCGCAGATCACCGGCAACGTCCTCGAAGACGAGAAGGTCCTCGGGACCGCGCACATCGCGTTCGGCGCGAGCGCGGGCATCGGCGGCGACGTCGCCGTGCCGGTCCACCTCGACGTCGTCGTCCTGAAGCCGACGGTGCACGTCGGCGGCACGCTCGTCGTCGACGCGGGCCGCTTCGTGCTCGGCGCATGACGCCGGTCGCCGCACCCGCCGCGCCGCTGCTGATGGCGGTGCCGAACGTCTCCGAGGGCCGGGACGCAGCGGCCGTCGCCGCGATCGGCGCGGCCTACGTGGCCGGGGGCGCGAGCCTGATTGCGACGCATCTCGACGTCGACCACCACCGCAGCGTCCACACGCTCGCCGCGCCGCAGGGCCAGCTGGCGCTCGCGCTCGCCGCGGGCGCCCGCGCGGCCGTCGCCGCCATCGACCTGACGACGAGCCGTGGACTGCATCCGCACGTCGGCGCGCTCGACGTCTGCCCGGTCGTGTTCCTCGACGACGCGCGCGCCGGGGCTGCGGTCGCCGAGGCGCTGCTGACCGCGCAGCTGCTGGCCGAGACTGGGATCCCCGTCTTGCTCTACGGCGAGCTCGCGGGCGGACGCACCCGCGCGTTCCTGCGGCGCGGTGGCACGGCCGAGCTGCTCCGGCGGGTCGAGGAGGGCGAGCTGAAGCCCGACTTCGGGCCCGGGCGCATCGACCCGCGTGTCGGCGCCGCGCTCGTGGCGGCGCGCCCGCCGCTGGTCGCGTTCAACCTCGAGCTCGAGCCGCGGGCCACGGTCGCCGACGCCAAGCTCATCGCCGCGCTGATCCGCGAGGGCGGGGAAGAGGGGCTGCCTGGGCTCCGGGCGATCGGCTTGGAGCTCGCCGCGGCTGGCGGTGTCGCGCAGGTGTCGTGCAACATCGAAGACCACCGAGCCGTGCCGCTCGCGCGGCTCGTCGAAGCGGTGGCGCGCCACGCGGCGGTGGCCCGCTGCGAGCTGGTGGGGCTGCTCCCGCGTTCGGCGCTCGATGGCTTCCCGGCGGACCTCGAGATCGCGAACCTCGCCACGATCGAAGACGCCCTGGCCCGCGCCGGGCATCCGGCCGACGGCGACCTCTAAGCTCCGTCCTCACATGGGCGAGACCAAGAAACGTCGGCAGACCAAGCACCGCGGCAACGCGGCAGGCATGGTCGAGAGCCGCGGCCGCACGGGCGCCCGCACGACCGGTCCGGCCACGACGACGGCTGACGGCCGCAAGATCCCGCAGCCGGCGAGCTGGCAGAAGGCGTTCCTCAAGGCGCTGCTGCCCGTCGTGATCCTGCTGCCGGTGCTGCTGCTCACCAACAAGAAGGCCTCGACGATCTCGGTGATCGGGCTCGTCGTCTTCGCGTACGTGATGTACGTGCCGCTGTCCTACTACTCCGACCGCTGGGTCTACAACCGCTACCTCAAGCGCGGCGCATGACCCTCGACATCCGGATGTTCACGGTCGGCGCGATCCAGGAGAACAGCTTCCTGGTCCGCGCCTCCGAGGACGCGAAGGAAGCCGTGGTCATCGACCCGGGCGCCGAGGCGCCGCGCTTCCTCAAGGCGCTTGAGGAGCTCGACGTCACGCTTGCCGGGATCCTGCTCACGCACACGCACTTCGACCACGTCGGCGCGGTCGCGGAGCTGGCGGAGGCCACCGGCGCTGAGGTCTGGGTGCCGGAGCTCGAGCACGAGCTGCTGCTCAAGATCGACGAGATCATGGGCGCGCGCGGCGGGATGTTCGCCCAGTTCGGGCCGTTCACGCCGTACGACGCCGAGCACACGGTCGCCGGTGGCGATGTCGTCGAGCTCGCGGGCCTCGCCTTCGACGTCGTCTTCACGCCGGGCCACTCGATCGGCCACGTGGTCTACGCGCCGCAGGGCCACCCGTTCCTGCTGTCCGGCGACGTGCTCTTCCAGGGCTCGATCGGCCGCACCGACCTCCCGGGCGGCGACCACCCGCGGCTGCTGCAGTCGATCGCCGAGCTGATGGAGCGCTTCGATCCCGAGACGACCGTGCTGCCGGGCCACATGGGTCCGACGACCCTCGGCGCCGAGGCGCGGTCCAACCCCTTCCTGCGGTAGAGGCGGGGCGGCAGGCCGGGCCTGCGCAGCGCGCCGGCGGCCCAGCGCTCAGCTCGGTGCGCGCCGGCTAGCTGTCCGGGGTCTGAGAACGCGAAGGGGGCGCGAGAGCCCCCACTGCTCTCGCGCCCCTGCGCTTTCGGGCTGTCCCCCTCCCGAAGATGGTGCCGGCCCATGTCCCGTGGGCCAGCGTGCCCGGCGCGTGTCCCGCGCGCCGGCCAAGGTTGTTGATCAGGCGGCTAGCAGAGGACGCCCACGTGGAAGGGGCGGTCTGCGCGGACCCCGTTGATCATCGAGGTGGTCACGTCGATCGTGTCGGGCTGGTCGACGGCCTTGTCGACCGAGACGATGCCCTCCTGCAGGACCGCTGCGGTGCTGCCGCCCTGGGCGACGTAGGCGCACTGGGTCACGTCGCGGTTGAACTTGACGTCGTAGGTGCCGAGGCCCGTGCGGACCGTGCTGACGACGTGGCTGCTGCCGCGCGAGAGGTCGCCGTTCGGGAAGACCACCGCGAAGATCGGGCGGGCGTCCTCGGCGAGCTTGGCGTGGGTCACGGCCTTGTCGGCGATCTTCGGCGTGGTGACGGCGTTGTCGGCGATCTTGGCCGGCTGGACGGCGTTGTCGGCGAGCTTGCCCGAGCTGACGGAGCCGTCGGCGAGGCTGAAGCCGGTCACGGCGCCCGTGCCGAGCTTGGCGGCGGTGACGGCGCCCTCCTTGAGGTCTGCGCCGCGGACGGAGCCGTTGACGATGGAGTTCGAGTTGACCGAGTTCTTCGCGACCTTGACGGCGGCGTACGAGGTGCCGGACACCGAGAAGACCAGTGCGGTCGTCGCGATGATGGTGCTGGCGTTCGGTCGGTTGAGCTTGAAGTTGCGCATCGGAGTGTTCCCTGTGTGTTGGTGACGTGTGGCTGGTCGTGGGGTGATCCGGCGTTGAGAGCACTATTCCGCGGCGCCGCGGCCCGGTCTGCCGGCTCCGCGACGGTCGTTGTGTCAAGTTCGCGACACAAGGGCGGGCGCGCTCGCTGGTGACGAGGTACGGGTCAGATTTTCCGGCGTATGGCCGGGTAACCGCCAGAGGGCGGCGGCCGGTTGTGAATCGCGGGCGACCGCCTGGCGGGATAGGCTCGCGCGGTGCGTTGGGAGCTGCTGCAGGGTGTGCCGGAGGCGGAGGTCCGCGAGCTGCTCGCGATTGCGCGGCGCCGGCGGTTCTCGCGCGGTGAGGTCGTGTTCCACCAGGACGACCCCGCCGACACGCTCCACCTCGTCGACAAGGGCCGCTTCGCGGTGCGCGGGATCGGCCAGCTCGGCGACGCCGTGATGCTCACCGTGCTCACGCCCGGCGACATGTTCGGTGAACTCGCGCTCGTCGACGGCCCGGACGCGCGCCGCAGCGCCACCGTCAGCGCGCTCGAGGGCGGGGAGACCCTCTCGATCCACCGCCTCGACTTCGAGCGCCTGCGCCGCCAGCGGCCCGACACCTCGCAGGTCGTAATCGCCGTGCTCGCCGAGCAGGTGCGCCGCCTGTCGAAGCTCGTGGCCGAGGCGCACTACGTCTCAGCCGAGAAGCGCGTGCGCCGGCGCCTGCTCGAGGTGTCCGGCGGCTACACGCCGCCCGAGCGCGGCGAAGTCGAAGACACCGAGCCGCGCCTCGTCCCGCTCACGCAGGACGACCTCGCCGACCTTGCCGGCACGAGCCGCGCGACGGTCAACCGCGTCCTGCGGATGGAGCAGGAGAAGGGCGCCGTCAAGCTCGGCCGAGGCCGCACCGAGGTGCTCGACCCGGCCGCGCTCTCACGCCGCTCGCGCTGACGGCGGGTACGCGCGGAGCGCGCCGCCAGCGACGATCTGCGCTGACGGCCGAACGCGCTCGACCCGTTACTTCCCGGACTTCTTCAGCCGCGAGATGTAGCGCTCGCCGGCCGGCACGAAGACCGACTTCTTCTTGACGTTGTCGAAGACTTCGACGAGGCCCTCGCGTACGGTGACGCGCGTGTTGGTGCAGTAGTCCTGGATGGTCCACTGGGTGCCGCGGACGACGGCGTCGGCGTAGCGGCCGGACGTGCGGTGCCCGCCGTCCGACTGCACGAAGATCTTCCGAGTCCGGCGCTTGCGCTTGACCTTCTTCTTCTTCTTGGCGGCGGCAGCTGAGGCGACCGGGCTGCCGCGCTTCCTGGCGAGCTTCGCCTTCCCGGCGACCTTGCTCGCAGCGGAGCCGGAGCCGGGGCCGCCTTCGAAGGCGCGGCACCCGTTCATGGGCGCCGTCAGGCGGAAGTTGGTCTCGATCGGGCCTTGCGGCTGTTCGATGGCGAACTGGCCGCTGGTCACGTGGGCCGTGCGAGCGGTCCCGTCGGGACGGCCCGTTTCGATCATGACCTGGCCCTTCTCGGTGTCGACGCGGCTGCTGAGCTGCACGAGATCGGGCTCGCGGATTGCCTGCCCGGCCGGCTTGCCGGCGATAAACGCACGGCTGAAACCGGTGTCCGGCGAGAGCCGCAGCGAGCGACCCGGCACCGGGCCGGGGAGGACGCCGTCGGACGCGATGCCGCGGATGCGGCTGTTGCCGGTGTCGGCGACGACGAACCCGCCCGAGGCGTTCGGCACGATCGCGCGTGGCGCGTTGAATCGTCCGGCCGAGGCCGGGCCGTTGTCGCCGGCCAGCCCCTTGGAGCCGCCAGCGATGGTGAAGATCGTGCCGAGCGGCGTGACGCGGCGCAGGCGGTCGTTGCCGGTGTCGGCGATGACGAACCCGCCGAGCCGCAGCGGTGCCACGCCGGTCGGGGCGTTCAGAGCGGCGTCGGTGGCCGGGGCGGAATCGCCCGCGAAGGCCGAGGCAGAGCTGCCAGCCACGGTGGTGATCACGCCCTGCGGGTCGACGCGGCGGATGCGGTTGTTCCCGGTGTCGGCGATCAACAGGCCGCCATCGGCGGCGACCGCCACGCCCTGAGGACCGTTGAGCGAAGCACTGCGGGCCTGGCCGCCGTCGCCGGAGAACCCGGACTGCGCGCTGCCCGCGACGGTCGAGATGATGCCGTTGGTCCCGATCCGGCGGATGCGGTCGTTACCGGTGTCGGCGATGTAGATCGCGCCGTCGGGGCCGACGGCCATGCCGGTCGGGGCGTTCATGCGGGCCGAGGTGGCGGCGCCGCCGTCGCCAGAGAAACCGCTGGTGTTGCGCGTGCCGCCGATCACGGTCACGGCGCCGTTGGGGGCGATCCGGCCGACGAAGTGGCCGGTGGTGTCGACCACGAGCGGCTGCCCCGCCAGGTCGTAGCCCACGCCGCCAGGGATACCCGAGAGGCCAGGCGGCGGCACCGCGACGGTGGGCGGCGGCGGGACGACGGCGATCGTCGTGATCACGCCGTTCGTCGCGACCTGCCGCACGCGCTGGTTGAGCGAGTCGGCGATCAGGATCCGGCCGTCGGCGGCGCGGGCCACGCCGCGGGCTCCGTTGATCTGCGCCTGCGCGGCCGGGCCGCCATCGCCGGCGTTGCCAGCCGTCGTGCCGGCGAGCGTGGTGATGGGGCCGTCAGCCGCCGTGGCAGCGGACGGTGCGGCCGCTACAGCGGCGAGCACGCCGAGGAGCAGAGCGCCGGTGGTGCGCGATCGAGCGGTACGGATGGGCATGGCTGCAACCTAGACACGCCCTCGGCTGAGAAGTATCGCCTGGGCGACACTTGTTCTGTCACCGGGGTGACAGAACCCGCCGGGTCTCGCCCATACACTCGGCCAATGCTGGGGGCTTCGCGCCAAAAGACGCCTGGATCGACACCCGGCGGCATGCTCTGGATCGTCGTTATGGCAGCGACGGCCGGTGCCCTCGCGGCGTTCTTCCTCGGAGCACTGCATGGCCTGAGCAATGAGGCTCACGACAGACTGGTCAAGGCACGCAACGGCGACAAACCGGCGCCGCAGTCAGTGGTCCTAATCGACGTCGACGCGGCAACGGTCGCGGCCGAGAACTCGAACCGCCTGCCATTGAACAGAAGCGTGTACGCGCACGCGATCGACCGGCTGACCGAGCTCGAGCCCCGAGCGATCGTGCTGGACGTCCAGTTCACCGAAGCATCGGATGACCCGGAGGCCGACGAGGCGCTGCTCGTGGCGATCGAGGATACGCCGGTGCCGGTCATCCTCGGGACCGGTCAGGTTCTGAGCAACGGGGACACCTCGGTGTTCGGTGGCCGGCAGAACCTTGAACCGGCTGGCGCGGTCGCCGCTCACACCAGCTTCCCGCTCGACGATGACGGCCACATCCGGCGCATGGACCCCTACATCGCGGGCATACCGACCATCGCCAATGCGGCGGCGCAGGCTGTCGGGGGCGCCGGTGTCCCGCACGACGGCACCTTGATCGACCCAGCGGTACCGGGGTCACGGTTGGACCGCATTTCGCTCAGCCAGTTCGCGGGCGACCGGCCGGTCGACCGAGCGAAGGTCAACGGGCGGATCGCGGTGTTCGGGGTCACTGTCACAAGCGAAAGCGGCGATGACCGGGTCGCGCTTGCCGGGTCCAGCGAACGCGTTTTCGGCGTCGAGGCCCAGGCCCAGGCCATTGACACGGCGCTGCGCGGCGAGCCGCTGCGTGACGCCACCAAGGTGCTGCCATTCGTTCTGGCGCTACTGGTCGGGCTGATCGCCGCGCTCGGGGCCCGGCGCTCGCTGTGGCTGCAGCTCGGAGTCGCTGTGCTTTCGCTGCTGGCCCTCGTCGGCATCTCGATCGCGCTCGTCAAATCCGGTTGGCTCACCGACCCCGTCCCGGCCCTCGTCGCGCTGATCGTCGCCTCGCTAGGCGCGATGGCCGTCCGCGCCGAGGGCGAGCGCCGGCGCCGCGCCGCGGCGCGCGCGACCTTGGGCCGGTTTGTGCCGCCAGGCGTCGTCGACGACCTGCTCGACAGCGACCGCGACGGCCTGATCGCGCCGCGCGGCCAGCAGGCGAGCGTGCTGTTCTGCGATCTGCGGGGCTACACGTCGCTCGTGGCGAGCCTGCGCGACCCGCAGGCGCTGATCACGATCCTCGATACCTATCTGAGCGCCGTCACCGAGGTCGTGCAGCGCCACGGCGGCACCGTCGTGTCGTTCCAGGGCGACGGCGTGATGTCGGCGTTCGGCACGCCCGTCCCGACCGACGAGGCGCCCGCGCAGGCGATCGCGGTCGCCCGCGAGCTGCAGGAGCAGGCGCTGCCGTGGATCCGCGAGGAGCTGGCTTCCGTCGTCGAGGGCGCGGACGAGCTGCGGCTCGGCGTCGGCGTCGCGACCGGCCAGGTCTTCGCGGGCACGGTCGGGCCGCCGGAGCGCCGTGAGTACGCCGTCGTCGGGCCGACAACCAACCTGTCCGCCCGGCTGCAGGCGCTGACCAAGACCGAAGGCGTCGATGTGGTGCTCGACGGCGCCACCGCGGAGGGCGTCGGAGCGGCGTCTGGCCCGCGCGCGCACACGGGGATCGCGCTGGGCGACCACGGCGGCCTGCGGCTCCTCGGACCGCGCGAGATCCGCGGCCTCTCAGCGCCCGTCGACGTGTGGACGCTTGCCCGCGCCACGGACGCGGCCGCCCGTTCCGCTCACGAATCGGGAGGCGCGTCGGCGGCCTCCGGTACCCAGCGCATCGCGCCGTCCGCTGCGCGGCAGAGCGCGACCGCGCTGCCTGCCGCCGAGCAGGAGCCGCGCGCGCCCGCAGACGCGTAGGCTCCGCCAGGTGGCACAGGGACTGAGCACGCCTCGCGGAACCGCGGACGTGCTGCCGGACGAGGCAGCGCGGCGCGACGGACTCCTGGACCAGGCACGGCATCTGCTCGAGTCGGCCGGCTACCGCCACATCGAGACGCCGATCTTCGAGAGCACCGACCTCTTCAAGCGGGGCGTCGGCGGGTCGACCGACGTGGTCCGCAAGGAGATGTACACCTTTGAGGACGCCGGCGAGCGGTCGTTGACGCTGCGTCCGGAAGGCACCGCGTCCGTGGCCCGCAGCTACATCCAGCACGGGATGCACAAGCTCCCGCAGCCCGTGAAGCTCTGGTACCACGGGCCGTTCTTCCGCTACGAGCGCGCACAGGCTGGCCGCCAGCGCCAGTTCGCCCAGATCGGCGCAGAGGTGCTCGGCAGCGACGACCCGGCCGTCGACGCCGAGCTGATCGTCCTCCTGCACAAGCTGATCGACATCGCCGGCGGCCGCGACGTCGTGCTGAAGCTCGGCAGCCTCGGCTCCCTCGAAGCCCGTGCCGACTACCGCCAGCGGCTCATCGACTTCCTGCGGTCGCGCGAGAGCGAAGTCTCCGACGACGTGAAAAGCCGGATCGACGAGAACCCGCTGCGCGCCTTCGACGCCAAAGACGAAGCGACCCAGGCGGTCATGCGCGATGCGCCGCTCATCCTCGACCACCTCTCCGGCGATGACGCCGAGCACTTCGCCCAGGTGCGCGCGCTGCTCGATGCGGTCGGCGTGCCGTACGAGATCGACAAGACCCTCGTGCGCGGCCTCGACTACTACACCCGCACGGTGTTCGAGTTCAGCTCCGGCGCGCTCGGCGCGCAGAGCGGCGTCGGCGGCGGTGGCCGCTACGACGGCCTCGTCGAGCAGATCGGCGGTCCGCCGACGCCCGGCGCCGGTTGGGCGGCCGGTATCGAGCGGCTCCTCCTCGCCGGCGGGCCGGACGGCGGCGCCCGCCGGGTCGAGCGCGTCAACGCGTTCATCGCCGCAGCGCCAGAGCAGCGCGTCGAGGCGTTCGCGCTCGCGCGCAGCCTCGAAGGGCTCAACGTGCAGAGCGACCTGGCCGGCCGTTCGCTCAACGCCCAGCTCAAAGCCGCGGCCAAGCTCGATCCTCAACTGACGGTGATCGTCGGTGAGGATGAAGCGCGGATCCGCCGGCGCGGGCATGATGAGGAGGCCGTACCGCTTTCTGGCGCCGACGAGGCGATTCGCAAGACCCTCGCGTCGTTCGATCGGCCGTACCTCTACATCGACGACGCACCGGCGCCCAACCCCTCCGACCCCGAGTCCCACGCATGACCACGCTTCCTGCTCCGCGCGCCAACGAATACCGCGACGCCTGGAACGGCGACCTGTCTGCGGCCGACGCCGGGTCGGTCAAGCGCGTTGCCGGGTGGGTGCACCGCCGCCGCGACCACGGCGGGCTGATCTTCATCGACCTGCGCGACCGCTCCGGCCTGCTGCAGCTCGTCATCGACCCCGACGCCGGCGCCGACATCTTCGCCGCCGCTGAGCGCCTGCGCTCCGAGCACGTGATCTCCGTCTCGGGCGAGATCAGCAAGCGCGGGGCGGAGCACGTCAACCCGAACCTGCCGACGGGGGAGATCGAGCTGCGCGTCGCCTCGCTCGACGTGCTCGCCGAGGCCGACACGCCGCCGTTCCCGGTCGACGAGGAGACCAAGGTCTCCGAAGAGATCCGCTTGAAGCACCGGGCCGTCGACCTGCGCCGCCAGGGCCTGCGCGACGCCCTGATCCTGCGCTCCGCGATCACCGCGGCGATGAGGTCCGACCTCACCGAGCAGGGCTTTCTGGAGGTCGAGACGCCGATCCTCACGCGCTCCACGCCGGAGGGCGCCCGCGACTTCCTGGTGCCGAGCCGCTTCCAGCCCGGCAGCTTCTACGCGCTGCCGCAGTCGCCGCAGCTGTTCAAGCAGCTCCTGATGGTCGGCGGCCTGGAGCGCTACTACCAGATCGCCCGCTGCTTCCGCGACGAAGACCTGCGCGCCGACCGCCAGCCCGAGTTCACCCAGCTCGACATCGAGATGAGCTTCGTCACCGAGGACGACGTCATCGCCGAGATGGAGCGCCTCATGACGAAGGTGTTCGAGGTCGGCGGTCTCGACGTGGCTCCGGCCCCGTGGCCGCGCATGTCGTACGACGAGTCGATGCTGAAGTACGGCAACGACCGCCCGGACCTGCGCTTCGGGCTCGAGATCCGCGATGTCTCCGACGCCCTCAAGGGCTCGGAGTTCAAGGTCTTCGAGTCGGTGATCGCCGGCGGCGGCGTCGTGCGCGCGATCAACGCCGGCCAGCGCGAGTTCCCGCGCAAGGAGCTCGACCACCTCAACGAGGTCGCGCAGCGCCACGGCGGCAAGGCCGTCGCCTGGGCGTTCGTGCAGGAGGACGGCACCTGGCGCTCGCCGATCGCGAAGTTCCTCGGCGAGGAGAAGACCACGGCCGCCAACGCCGTGCTGGAGGCGACGCCCGGCGACCTGCTCATCTTCGTCGGCGACCAGGCCAAGGTCGCCGCGCCCGTGCTCTCGGCGCTGCGTCTGCACCTGGCCAGCTACTTCGAGCTGATCCCCGAGGGGCAGCACTCGATCACGTGGATCGTCGACTTCCCGATGTTCGAGTACAACGACGACGAAGGCCGCTTCGACGCGCTGCACCACCCGTTCACCGCGCCGACCGGCGACCTGAGCGACCCTGCCGGCCTGAAGTCCCGCGCCTACGACCTCGTGGTCGACGGCACGGAGCTGGGCGGCGGCTCGATCCGCATCAACGACCCGGCCGTGCAGTCGCGCGTCCTGGAGATCCTCGGCATCGACGCCGACGAGGCGCAGGACCGCTTTGGCTTCTTGCTCGACGCGCTGAAGTTCGGCGCCCCGCCGCACGGCGGTATCGCGTTCGGTATCGACCGGATCGTGGCCGTCGCCGCGGGCCGCGACTCGATCCGCGACGTGATCGCGTTCCCGAAGACCGCCACCGGCGGCGATCCGCTCACCGGCGCCCCCGACGAGGTCGACGGGCGGCAGCTCCGCGACCTGGGGATCCGCACCGCGGCCGCAGCGCCTGCCGCTGGATAACGCCCTTTCCAGGGGAAACTCCGGCTCGGTCCCCGCCTACGCCGAGGCGGGGACGCGCAGGGCGGCTGCTGGAACGTGAGGCCCAGCTGGGATCACGATGCACGCCGCGCACTGTCATTCATTCGGGGGACAGGCCATCCTGGGGTGGTCCATGCGGCGTGTTGCCGTCCGGATCTACTCAGGTTCTCCCGGCGGCGGCCGAGATAGTGAGGGATGAACCAGGTATCTCGTCCCATGCAGATCGCGCTCGGCGCGGTTTTGGTGTTCGCCGTGCTTTGGTTCGTGGCGCTTCGCCCGAAGGAGGAGGCCATCGAACCGGTGGCTGCCACTCCTGCCACGCCCGCGCAGACCCCCAAGGCCGACGCCGGCGGCGCACAGGCGGAGACCGCGCTTGGCAAGACCGTCGAGTCAGCCAAGAACGCGGGCGCCAGCGCCGACGCCGCCGTGAAGGCGCGCGACAACATGACCGGCGAAGAGGCCGACACCTCCACCGCAGCCCAGCCGTCCGCTCCCGCGGCGCAGGCTCCCGCTGCCACCCAGCAGACCGGCGCTGCCGTCGTGAAGTCCGGCAGCCCCGTCGCCGGCAAGAAGGCGGCGAACAAGGCCAAGGTCAGCGCCGCGCAGAAGGACGCCGATGACGTGATCCGCGCCATCAAGCGCGACCTTAAGGCCCGCCGCGCCGTCGTCGTCCTCGTCTACTCGCCGAAGGGCAAGGAAGACAAGGTCCTCAAGGACCGGATCAAGAACGACATCGCGCGCCGCCGCGGCAAGGTCAAGACGTACTACATCAACGTCAGCGACGTTGGCCGCTACGACGGGCTCCTCGCGGGCCTCTCGCTCGGCCAGACGCCGTCGACGATCGTGATCGCGCCCAGCAACGAGGCCAAGGTCCTCGGCGGCATCACGAGCACCGAGCGCATCGACCGGCTTACGAGCTCGGCGCTGCAGCTCAAGGCCGCTGCCGCCAAGTAGCTCCGGCTTCCGCGCCTCCGCCACCCAGAGGCGCGCGGAGTCGCGTCTGCCGCGTACCCTCTGGGTGTGGCCGACGAGCGCTTCGCTGAGCACCTCGCGTTCCCCCATGCCTTGGGGGCCGAGCCGGCTGGCGCCCACACCGGCACGGCCGGCGGCGCGGCGTGCGGCGACCTGATCCAGATCCGCATCGCCACCGACGGTGAGACGATCACCGGAGTCGGCTTCGACGCCAGCGGCTGCGGCGCCTCGACGGCAGCCGCCAGCGCGGCGGTGGCGCTCGCCGACGGCGCGAGCGTCTTCGACGCTGCCCGGATCGACGCGGCCGCCGTGAGCGCCGAGCTCGGCGGGCTCTCGGCCGGCAAGTTCCACGCGGCCGACCTCGCCGCCGACGCCCTCGCCGTGGCGCTCGGCTTGGCGGTCATGCGCGCCCCTGCCCAGTCGGTGCTCCGCGAGAACCGCACGCTCGTCGCCCTTTCGGGCGGCGTCGACAGCGCCGTCGCCGCGACGCTCGAGGCCCAGGCGGGCCGCGAGGTCGCCTGCGTGACGCTCGAGCTGTGGCGCAGCGCCGAGAACGACGCGGAGAAGTCATGTTGCTCGGCCAGCGCGGTCCGCGTCGCGCGGTCGGTCGCGCACCAGGCCGGCTTGCCGCACTTCACGGTCGACCTACGCGCGGAGTTCCGCGCGGGCGTCGTCGAGCCGTATCTCGAGGGCCACCGCCGCGGTGCGACGCCGAACCCGTGCATCAAGTGCAACGGCAACGTGCGCATCGACGCGATGGTCGGGCTCGCGGACCGCCTCGGGGCCGCCGCGCTGGTGACTGGCCACTACGCGCAGCTCGACGACGGGCTGCTGCGAGCAGGGCTGGACCCGGCCAAGGACCAGTCCTACATGCTCGCGGGGCTCGCGCCCGAGACGCTCGCGCGGCTCCGCTTCCCGCTCGGCCACCTCACGAAGCCGCAGGTGCGCGAGCTCGCTGAAGCGGCGGGTATCAGCGTCGCCAAGCGGCCCGAGTCGCAGGACCTCTGCTTCCTGGCCGGCACCGGCAAGCGCGCGTTCCTGCAGCGCCACGGCGGGCTCGACGACCGCCCCGGCCCGATCGTGACCGCGGACGGCGAGGTCGTCGGCGCCCACCACGGCGCCCACCACTTCACGGTCGGGCAGCGCCGCGGCCTGGATCTCGGCGGCGGCCCGATCCGGTACGTGATCGCGACCGACCCGGTGGCCAACACCGTCACCGTCGGCGCTGCCGAAGACCTGCTCGCGCACCGCGTCGAGCTGACCGGCGTGGCCCTGCACCGCGGCCAGGACGCCGTCCGCGCGGTCCGCCTCCGGTACCACGCCAAGGTGATCCCCTGCCGCCTGGACGGCACGACGCTGCACCTCGACGAGCCGTTCGCGGGGGTCGCGCCGGGCCAGAGCGCCTGCCTGATGGACGGCGACGTGGTCGTCGGCACGGGCACCATCGTCGGCCCGGTCTGAGGCCAGCGCAACGCCCCGGCGCGGGCGGGGTGCACGCCGCCGGCCTTTTCGGCCAAACTCCCAGCTGTGACGTCCGACGAGATCCGCGAGCGATTCCTCAGCTACTTCGCTGACCGAGGCCACCTGCGCCGTCCTTCGGCGTCGCTCGTCCCGGCGGCGCACGACCCGTCGGTCCTGCTCACCACGGCGGGCATGCACCCGCTCAAGGACTACTTCCTGGGCAAGGAGCAGCCGCCGAGCCACCGGCTCACGAGCTGCCAGAAGTGCTTCCGCACCGGCGACATCGAGAACGTCGGCGTCACCGACCGCCACCTGACGATGTTCGAGATGCTCGGCAACTTCTCGATCGGCGACTACTTCAAGCAGGGCGCCGTCGAGATGGCGTGGGAGTTCTCGACCTCTCAAGCCGGCCTCGGCTTCGACCCCGGAACGGTCTGGGTGACGGTCTTCGGCGGCGACGAGGAGCTCGGCCTCGGCCCCGACCAGGAAGCGATCGACGCGTGGCTCTCCGTGGGCGTGCCGCAGGAGCGCATCGTCCTGGCCGGCAAGGAGGACAACTTCTGGCAGGCCGGCCCGACCGGCCCGTGCGGCCCGTGCTCGGAGTTGTACTTCGACCGCGGCCCGGAGGTCGGCGGCCCGAACGACGCCCCGGCGGGCGAGGGCGAGCGCTACCTCGAGTTCTGGAACCTCGTGTTCATGCAGTACCGCATGGGCGAAGACGGCTCGCTCACGCCGCTGCCGACGCAGAACATCGACACGGGCCTGGGCCTCAACCGCATGGCCCTGATCAAGCAGGACAAGCAGAACATCTTCGAGACGGACCAGTTCGTCCCGCTGATCGAGCTCGGCCAGCAGCTTGCCACGAAGGAGACCGACGACCGCGCGCTGCGGATCCTCGCCGACCACTCCCGCGCGATGACCTTCCTGATCGGCGACGGCGTCGTGCCGAGCAACGAGGAGCGCGGCTACATCCTGCGCCGCATCATGCGGCGCGCGATCCTGCAGGGCAGCCGCATCGGCATCGCTCCGGGGTTCCTGCCGCAGTACGTCGACAAGGTCATCGAGCTGATGGGCGCCGCGTACCCGGACCTCGTCGCCGAGCGCGACACGATCGTGCGCTGGGTCACCGCCGAGGAGGAGGCCTTCGGGCGCACGCTCGAGCAGGGCACCAAGCTGTTTGAGGAGATCGCGAGCGGCGTCGAGCGCGGCGGCACGATCCCGTCGGCTGACGTCTTCAAGCTGCACGACACGTTCGGGTTCCCGTTCGACGTGACCAAGGACCTCGCTGAGGAGCAGGGCCTGCACGTCGACGAGGCCGGCTTCGACGAGCTGATGGAGCAGCAGCGCGAGCGCTCGCGCGCAGGTGTCGGCGGTTCTGGCGCCGGCGGCGCGGGCAACCTGCGTGACGCCGCTGCCACGCTGGCGACGGCCACCGAGCCGACGCAGTTCACCGGCTACACCGACCTGCGCGCCAACGACGCCCGTGTGATCGCGATCGAGCCGCTGGGCGACCGCGTGCTCGTCAAGCTCGACCGCTCGCCGCTCTACGCCACCGGTGGCGGCCAGATCGCCGACGCCGGCGAGCTGGAGTGGGGTGGATCGCCCGGCGGCCACCGCGCCGACGTCGCCGACGTCGTCCGCATCGGCGACGACCAGATCGTCGTCCTCGACGCCAGCGCCGCCGAAGGCCTGTCGAAGAACGAGGTCGTCGACGTCACCGTCGACCACGCCGCGCGCTTCCGGACCCAGGGCAACCACACCGCGACGCACCTGCTGCAGTCGGCGCTGCGCGATGTCGTCGGCGACCACGTCCGCCAAGCGGGCTCGTACGTCGGCCCGGACAAGCTCCGCTTCGACTTCAACCACGGGCAGGGCCTCTCGGCCGACGAGCTGCGCGCGGTCGAGGACAAGGTCAACGAGTGGATCGCCGCCGACGCCAAGGTCAACTGGCAGGTGCTGCCGATCGACGAGGCGAAAGCCAAGGGCGCCACCGCGCTGTTCGGCGAGAAGTACGGCGACGTGGTCCGCATGGTCGAGATCGGCGACGGCAACTGGTCGCGCGAGCTCTGCGGCGGCACGCACGTCGCACGCACCTCCGAGATCGGCGCCTTCACGATCGTGTCCGAGAGCTCGTCGAGCGCTAACGTGCGCCGCATCGAGGCCCTGACCGGCCCGGCGGCCGTCGAGCGCCTGCGCGAGTCCGACCGCCTGCTGCGCGAGAGCGCCGCGGCGCTGCGCACGCCGCCGGAGACGCTGCCGGAGTCGATCAACGCGCTGCGCGACCAGCTCAAGGCCTCCGAGAAGGCGCGCCGCGAAGCCGCAGCGGCCGACGTCGAGAGCCTCATCGTCGACCGGGTCGAGATCCCGGGCGGCGGCCTGCTGGTGGCCCGCACGGTCGAGGTCGAAGACGCGAAGGTCCTCGGCCAGCTGGCGGAGAAGGGCCGCGAGAAGCTCGGCGAGGAGTCGGCGGTCGTGTTCGGCGCGGCCTTCGGCGACCGCGCGCAGATCGTCGTCAACGTCGGCCCGAAGCTCGTGGAGCGCGGCGTCAGCGCCGGCGACATCGTCAAGGCGGCCGCGCCCGTGATGGGCGGTGGCGGCGGTGGCCGCCCGAACGCGGCGCAGGCCGGCGGCAAGCAGGCCGACAAGCTCGGCGACGCGGTGCAGACCGCCCGCGAGACGGTCCTGCAGGCCGCAGGAAGCTAGGCGGAAGGTCCCCTTTGGCGCGCATCCTCGCGCTCGACTACGGCAGCGCTCGCTGCGGTGTCGCCGTCAGTGACCCCAGCGGGACGATCGCGTCGCCGCTGCCCGTCGTGCGCAAGGCCGCGACGCCGAGCGGCATCAAGCGCATCGCGAACATCGTCGCCCAGCACGGCGTCGAGCGGGTCGTCCTCGGGCTGCCGATCGGGCTGTCTGGGCGCGAGACGCCGCAGACCAAGGAAACACGCCGGTTTTGCGAGCAGCTGCGCGCCGCCCTGGCGGTGCCGGTCGACCTTTACGACGAGCGTTTCACGACGCGGATGGCCGAGCGCGACCTCGATGCGCGGGCCGACGAGGACTCGCGCGCCGCAGCGCACCTGCTGACGGGCTGGTTGGCCGAACAGCAGGGACTTCCCCCGCTGCCGGAGTCCTTCGGGGGCCCGGCATGGCAGGATGGTCGGCCGTGAGTCTGTTCGGAGGAGGCCGCCGCGAGCCGCGAGAGCGGACCGAGGAAGATCGCCGTCAGGCGATGATCGACCGTGAGCGCCGCCGCTCCGGCGACCCGAGCTGGACGCCGCCGCCCGGCCATCCGCTGGCCGGAGCGCAGGGCGCCGCTGGCGCGCCGCAGGCCGCGGCACCCGCACAGCCAGGCCC
>JAEYAL010000236.1 GCA_023404805.1 Actinomycetes bacterium
GTGCGGCGCGCGTAGCCCTCGATCACCGACGAGATGTTCTGCACGCGGTAGCCGTCCGAGAACGTCGACGAGTCCGCGAAGCGGTTCTCCTTGACGACCGGGTTCGCCGACGCCTCGTCGGCCGCCATGGCCGCGTTCGCGCCGAACGCGATCACGGGCAGGCCGCCGGCGACGGCAGAGCCGGCCACGCCGACGCCGCTTCGCTTCAGGAATGTCCGGCGGGACTGGGGATCGTTCGGAGAGCTCATGCTCATGCACCGTGTGAAGGGACTTGTGGCGCAGAGCAGGGCCCGGCGCGCAGTGGTGGGTCAGCCGCTGCGCGCTACGTAGCGTTACGAGGCGCGCAGTCGCTGAGACACCTTAACGGTCTGAGCGTTCCCTGCCGAATCGGTTCCGACCACTGTCAGGGTTGTTGCACGGTACGTGGAGCCCGAAATGCGCCTGAAGGCGGTCGAATCAACGACGACGGCGATTGTCGCCGACTGCCCGGGTTTGACCGATCCCGTCGCTGTGCCCAGCGTCCCCGATGCATCGGTGAGCGTGAGTTTGAGGCTGACCGGGCCGCTCTTCTCGGCCGACGACACACTGACCTTCACGTTCAATTTCCGGTCACGGTCATCGATGTAGGTCCAGTTCATCAGCCGGCTCGAGGAGTTCGTGACGGCGACCGTCAAGACCGGAGCCGTGACGTCGACCGGGGTCGTCGGCGTGGGCGTCGGCGTCGGCGTGGGCGTGGGTGTCGGAGTGGGTGTCGGCGTCGGCGTCGGCGTCGGCGTGGGCGTGGGTGTCGGCGTGGGCGGGACCGGCGTGACGCCGTCGATCACGACACCGGCGGGCGTCGTCGGGCGGATCCCGCCGTCGACGAGCAGGTTGGCCGTCGCCTGGCGGATCTGCGGCAGCGCGCTGTCGACCGGCTCCGACGCGTACGTGTCGGTGTTCTTGTCGAGGTGGTGCGGCCCGAGGCCCCACGACCAGTGGATCGTGCCGGCCGAGAAGACCAGCGCGCCGCTCGGCGCCGTGTACGTCGTCGCGTGCGCGTACGGGTTGCCGCCGGTCGGCGGCGCTGCGTTCGCACCGCGGGCGCTGTACGTGCGGCCGGCGTCGAGGACGTAGGCCGTCTCCGCGCCCGCGGGCGCGTTCTGGCGCGGGTCGGTCTGGGTGAGGCGCAGCAGCTTGGTGCCCGACTTCACGGTGGGGGCCGGGCCGCTGAACGGCTGGCCGCTGGCGGGGATGCCGTCCCACTCCCAGCCGACGAGCGCCGTGCCGAGCGTGGTGCCGCCCTTGGGGACTGAGGTGTTGCGCCACGCGCGGTGGCCGGCGAACTCGCCGGAGCCGTTGTCGGCCGGGACGGTGAGGCCGCGGCTCGTGGAGTCGTCGTCGCCGATGTACTGGACGCCGAGCAGCGAGCGCTCGGGGCGGTTGTTGCCCGCGTAGGTGGTCGGCGTCGCGGCGGTGGTGCCCGGCGTGGAGACGCCGGAGCCCTTGCCGGGATCGCGCCACGTGGTGGTGGGCTCGACGGGGTCGGCCTTGCTGGCGACCGTCGGCTGCGCGGTACCGCCGCCTTCGACGGTCTTGTAGCAGACGAGCACGCGCGCCTCAGCGGCGTTCTTGGCCGGCTGGCCATCGGCGGTCTCGTAGCGCACGCGCCAGTAGGCGGTGTTCGCGCCGAGGTTGTAGATGCTGGTGCCGGAGTCGCGGGCGGCTTCCATCGCGTCGCGCTCGCCCTTGGTCCAGTACTCGCCGTGGCCGAGGATGATCACCGACTTGCTCTTGGCCTTGAGGGCCTGGGCTGGGTCGAAGTGCAGGGCGACGTCGTCGGTGTACGCGAGGTCGTAGCCCTGCTGCTCCAGCCACCAGATCGCGGGGAACTCGGTCCGCAGGACCCAGTTGTAGTCGCCGATCCAGTTGTTGTACGGGCGGTCGAACGAGACCTTCGCGGCACGCTCAGTGCCGGTGGCGGGCACGATCGAGCCGGTGTTCTGGTACCGCGAGTTGTAGGTGTAGGTCGAGCGGCCGCCCCAGTAGTTGTAGGCCTGCCAGGTGTTCGTCGGCAGGACCACGAGCGCGTCGCGCGCCCGTGCGTCGTCGCGCACGATGAAGACGATGTGGGACTCGCCGCTGCGCTCGACGGCGGGCACGCCCGGCGGAAAGTCGAGCCACTTGCCCTTGAGCTTGGCGAGGTAGACGCCCGAGGCGGGCGCGGCGTTGCCCGGCACCGTGACGGTGGTGTGGTTGAGCGCGCGGCCGCGGAGGCCCGTCGACTCGTCGTACGGCTTCTCGGCCGGCTCGCTGCCGTCGTTGGACGGGTTGCCGTTTGCATCGAACTTCTGCCAGGTCGAGACAGGGCCGGGGGTCTTCCAGACCAGGCGCGAGCCCTTGCCGCCGTAGTAGCCGAGGCGGTACAGCTCGACCTCGACGGTCTCGCAGGGGTTCTGCTCGTCGAGCCAGCGGTTGGGGCCCGAGATCACGAGGTCGATCGGCTCGCCGAGGTTGACCGATGTGCGGCGCGCGTAGCCCTCGATCACCGACGAGATGTTCTGCACGCGGTAGCCGTCCGAGAACGTCGACGAGTCCGCGAAGCGGTTCTCCTTGACGACCGGGTTCGCCGACGCCTCGTCGGCCGCCA
>JAEYAL010000247.1 GCA_023404805.1 Actinomycetes bacterium
GCCGCCTACTCCGCGCCTCCGGCAGCAGCTGCCCCGGCCTACGCGGCACCGCCCGCCTACGGCTCCGATCCGGCGGCCGCACACGATCCCGCCGCGTACGGCGCACCGCCTGCCTACGGTGCCGAGGTGCCCGGCGCGGTCGCTCCGTCTCAGGCTCCGCCGCCCGGCCGGTAGCCTCGCCGCGGGGCTGCCCACGCGGCCGCGCAGAAAACCTCCGCGCACTGCGTGCGAGTGTGGAAGGCTGAGGCCGCGTAGTCCGAGCGGGCTGCGCGGACCGACCCCTCTGCCCGCAAGGAGCCACGCGTGCGCACTGAACTCGGCGTCTACCAGGAGACGACCTCGACCGACGCGTTCGCGCTGCAGAACGCCTATCTGCTCAAGGTGCGGCTCGACCAGGGCTCGATCCAGGCGAAGGCCGGATCGATGGTCGCCTACCAGGGCGACGTGGCGTTCGAACACGTCGGCGGCGGCGTCGGCAAGTTCATCAAGAAGGCGATGACCGGCGAGGGCCAGTCGCTGATGTCGATGAGCGGCAGCGGCGAGGTGTTTCTGGCCGACCAGAAGAAGAACGTCCACCTGGTCTACCTCGAGAACGAGCAGATCACCGTGAACGGCCGCGCGCTGCTCGCGCTCGACGCCGATCTGACGTGGGACGTCGAGCGGGTCAAGGGCGGCGCCGCGGGCATGATGGCCGGCGGCCTCTTCAACACGACGATCCGCGGCACCGGCTATGTCGCGCTCCTCACGGACGGCCCGCCCGTGCTGCTCGACGTCGCCTCGGCGCCGACCTTCGCCGACGCCCAGGCGGCGGTGGCGTGGTCCGGCGGTGTCACGACCGCCCTGAAGACCGACATCAAGGCCTTCAAGTCGATGACCGGCCGCTCGTCGGGTGAGTCGTTCCAGCTGGCGTTCGGCGGTACCGGCTGGGTGATCGTCCAGCCGTCCGAGGAACGGCCTCTGCAGGTTGGCGGCTAGCCGTCCTGCCTGGTGTGCGCGGCGGCTGAATGCCGCCGGCGCCTGGGCGAGCGCTTCACCCGGCGGTACCATGGTCGTCGTGGATGACCACGAGCATGTCGCCCGTACCGCCGAGGTGATCGCCACCAAGTGGACGCCCCAGCTGCTGCAGCAGCTGGAGCGCGGCCCGCTGGGCTTCTGCGACCTCGAGCGCGGCATCCCCGGCATCTCGCCGCGGACGCTGAGCGCCCGGCTGCGCACCCTCGAAGTCGCCGGGATCGTGCAGCGCGGGCCCGCGTCGCGCGGGACGAGCTCGCCCTACGAGCTCACTGCCATGGGCCAGGCGCTGCTGCCGATCATCGAAGCGATGCGCAGCTTCGGCGAAGAGTGGCAGTGCGCGAAGCCGGTCCAGGCGGCCGCGTGAGCCGCAGCGGCGCTGGCGCCGCCTCGGGCCACGGCGGCGGCGGAGCGGCCGGAGCGCGCTGGAGCGAGCACGCCGAGTCGGTGCTGCGTGAGGCGGGGCTGCGCACTGGCGGCGGCCGAGCCGCGGTGATCGGCGTGCTCGCCGACGAAGGCTGCGTGCTGGCAGCGCAGGACATCGTCGACCGCCTCCGCGGACAGGACGCGCGCGGCGCCAACCTCGCGACCGTCTACCGCACGCTCGACACCCTGCGCGCGCTGCACCTCGTGCACCGCCTCGACGCCGGTGATGGCACCGCTCGTTACGAGCGCGCCTTGCCCGGCGGCGAGCACCACCACCACGTCTTGCACGAGGACGGCACGATCGAGCCGTTCCACGACGACGAGCTCGAGGCTGCGATCCATGCGCTCGGCGACCGGCTTGGGATCGAGCTCACGGGCCACGACATCGTGCTCCACGCCAAAGGCTCCGCGCAAGGCGGGCACCGCCACTGACGCTGGAGCGGCGCTGCCGCCGTGCGTCACGAAGCTTGCGCACATGGAGAAGACGCAAATGAGAATGATTCGCGTATAGTTCGGATCATGGTCTTCCGCTCTCCGCGTCTCGCTGCGGCGCTCGCCCTGTCCGCCGCCGCGCTCGCAGGCGGCGTGGCCGGCTGCGGCGGGTCGGGCCGTGCGGACTCCGGCAAACCGGTCGTCGCCGCCACGGCGCCGCAGCTGGACTCGCTCGTGCGCGAACTCGCGGGCGGCGGGATCGAGGTGGCCTCGGTGGTGGCGGCCACGGCCGACGTCCACGAGCTCGAGCTGCGGCCCAGCCAGGTGCGCGCCCTCCGCGATGCCACGCTGATCCTGCGGCCTGGGCGCGGCAACGACGCGTGGGCGCAGGAGGCGCTGGACCGCGTCGACGGCAAGCAGGTCGACGTCTCGGCCGGGCTGGCCGGCGCCGAGCGCCACTGGTGGATGGACCCGGCGCTCGCCGAGGAGGCCGCTACGGCCATCGCCGCGGAGCTCGACCGTCTCGACCCGGCCGGCGAGACCGCGCGCGCGGCCGCGCTCCAGCGCGTCAACGCGGAGCTGCGGGAGATCGACGCCGAGACGAAGCGCTGCCTGGCGACGGTGCCGCCCTCAAGCCGCGTGATCGTCACCGACCACGACGCGGCGGGCGCCTACGCGAGCCGGTACGGCCTGACGGTCGCTGGCACGATTTCGCCGGGTGCGGACCCGGAGGCCGCGCCGTCGGCGCGCCGCATCGTCGACCTCGTCGCGACGATGGAGGAGCGCGGCGTCAAGGCCGTGTTTCCGATCGCCCCGCACGGGAGCGAGCTCGCCACGACCGTGGCGCAGCGTGGCGGCGCCGTGCTGGGCGAGCCGCTGTGGGCCGACGCGCTTCCGGGCGCGACCCACGGCGGCGAGGGCCACGACGCGCACGCGGACGGCGAGGACGAGGGCCACGCGGCTGACGCGCGGAGCGTGGGCGAGCACGCCGCCCACGTCGAGGGCGAGCCGACGCTCGCGTCGGCTGCGCACCTCAACGGCGAGGCGGTGGCCGAAGCGCTCGGCGCCAAACCTTCTGCGTGCGGCCACCTGCTGGGCTGAGCTCCGCGGCACGCTGACCGTGCGCTCGGCGTGCTCGCCGCGGGCTTAGCGCAGCTCTTTGCGGATCACGAGCCGCAGCCCTGACCACGTCGCGTCGACGGCGCAGACCTTCACGTCGACGAGCCCGATCGGCAGCGCGAGCTCCCGGATCACGTCCTCGGTGATGTCGGTCGGCACCTTCGACGCCTTCTTCGGCCAGCAGATCCACGCGGCGCGGTCCGGGTGCAGCGCTTGCCGCAGCGTCTGCAGCCGGGCAGCGAGGACGGCCGCTTCGGTGCCAAAGACCAGCACGGGGTCGCCGCCGGCGAGCGTCGCCGGCTGCTCATCGCCCGCGGTTGCGAGCGAACTGCCGTCCGGCAGCGGCGCGAGCAATGCGCCTAGATCGTCTGGCGGATCGACGGCCAGCACGGCCGCGCCGGGCTTGATGCCCAGCTTCTTGGCAAGAGGCGTTCCGGAGTACCCGGCTGGCTGGGGCATGGTCGACAGGGTACGGGCGCCGCCACCCGGCGCCACCGGTTCCCCCAAATAGCGGGGTAGAGCGCCCGCGTGGGGTGAGCCCGCTCACGCTTCCGCCGCCGCGCAGGGAATAGTTCAGGCGTGGCGAAAAGCGGCGTCATGCCCGAGGGACACCTCCATGCAGTGGTTGACGCCATTGCCGCTGCCGGATCGCAGCAGCTCGCCAAGCGCGCCGCAGAAGGCGCGCCCGTGCCATTCGACCTGGTCGAGGTACCGGCCTCTGGTGGCGGAGCGCCGCTCTACTCGTACCGCCCGCGCACGCGTGATTTCGTCGAGGAGCACGTCGCCTCGCTCCACGCCCTCTCGCAATGGTCGACGGCCGTCAACGTCCTGGCTGGGTTCGACGGCCTCGGCGACTACCTGCTGACCCGCGGCGAGCGGCACGTCCCGATCGATCCGCGTGAGCGCGCCGATCTCGCCCTGCGGGTGATGCTCGCGACGATGCACGCCGACAGCGGCGACTTCATCCACACCCCGTCGCGCGCTGCGGAAGCTGCCGACGGCCTCGCCCGCTGCTTGCTGGCGGGCCGCATCCAGGGCACGGTCGTGGTTCCGCTGCTCGGCGTCCGGCTCGAGGCCGAGCGCCTGGAGATCGAGGACGGCCTCGTCATCGTCCGCGACGACACGATCGACGATCTTCCGCGGGACGCGCGCTCGCCGGTGCGCAGCCGCCCCGGCACCGTCGTCGTGGTGTCCTCGCTTGAGGACCCAGCCCGCGCCGCGGCGCTCGCGCAGGCCCGCCCGCGCCTGCGAGCGCTGCTCACCGCCCTGCGCCTGTACGACCACGCCGCGCCCGCGCTCGCGCCGGTGGCCTGGTCGCGGATGCGCGGCGACGGCTGGGCCAGCCACCCGTTCATCGGCACCTGCGCCCGCGCGACTGGCACGCTGCAGATCGCGGCCGACCACGCTGACGCGATCCGCGGCTTCTGCGCGCTGATGGCGCAGCGCAAGGTGCAGACGGGTTCGGCCGCCTGGGCGCTGCGCCGCTTTGAGCTGGCGTGCGAGCGCGCCGACCACGGCGAGGCGCTGACGGACGTCCTCTTGGGGCTCCGCGGCCTGCTCGAAGCCGACCACGTCGGTTCCGGCGCGCTGGCTGACCGCCTCGCGGCGCTCTGCGCGGCCCCGGGCGATTGGGACGGGATGCGCGACCGCGTGCAGATCGCCGAAGCCCTTGAGATCGCGTTGATGCAGGGCCGCACCGTCGACCCGAGCCGCACCCGCGCGCTGGCGCTCGAGCTGCGCGGCCACCTGCGGGCGCTGCTGCGCGACATCGCGTGCGGGCACCTGCCGCTCGACCTCGTCGAGCTGTCCGAGCAGCACCTGGCCCATGAGGCCGCTGACAGCGGAGACGACCTCGCCGCGCTCTCGCTCGACGCCGACCTCGGACTCGACGGGTACGACCTCCCGGGCGATGTGGGCGAAGTGCTCGTGCACGACACGCGTGATCCCGCGCCGGCTGCCGCAGAGCCGCTGGCTGACGCTCCGGCCCCCGCGTACGAGCCGGACCCCGCTCTCGAGCCTGCCCCGACGTACGAGCGGGCCCCGGCGGCGCATGAGCCCGCGCCGAGGCGCGAGCCGTCGCCCGCGCATGAGCCCGCGCCCGCTGCCGTGCCGCCCGCGCCCGTTG
>JAEYAL010000327.1 GCA_023404805.1 Actinomycetes bacterium
GCGTCGGGCTGTACGGATTTCGCCGCCAGGCGAAAACGGACTGCCCGATCGCAGCCAGGAAAGAGACCCCCGCCCCGACCCCGCCGACCCACCAAACGATGCCCAGAACGAAAACGGGCGCCCCGAAGGACGCCCGTTTCAAAGTGAATCTTGCGTCGAAGCTCAGACGAGCTCGATGAAGACCATCTCGGTCGAGTCGCTGCGGCGCGGGCCGAGCTTCAGGATGCGGGTGTAGCCGCCGGGGCGCGTGGAGTAGCGCGGGGCGACGTCCGAGAAGAGCTTGCCCACGATGAACTCATCGTGGCCGAGCTTGCTGAGGGCCTGGCGGCGCGCGTGGAGCGTGTCGTCCTTGGCGAGGGTGATCAGCTTCTCGACCTCGGGCTTGACGGCCTTGGCCTTCGCAGCCGTGGTCTTGATGCGGCCGTGCTCGATGACCTCTTTGGAAAGGTTCTGGAGCAGCGCCTTGCGGTGCGCGCTGTCGCGGGAGAGCTTGTGGCGGGTCTTCTGGTGACGCATGTCTAGTCGTCGCGCAGGTTCAGGCCGCGCGCCTCGAGGGTTTCGATGACTTCGTCGATCGACTTGCGACCGAAGTTCGGGATTGCCGAGAGCTCGGACTCCGACTTGGTGATGAGGTCACCAATGGTCTGGATGCCCGCGCGCTTGAGGCAGTTGTAGGAGCGGACGCCGAGGTCGAGCTCCTCGATGAGGATGTCGTCCATCGGGCTGCCGGACGGGCCGGTGGTGAGGCCCTGGGCCGGGATCGGGTCGAGCTCGGCGACGGGGCCCTGGCGGAGCTCCTCGACGCGGTCGGGATCGGTGAAGATCGCGAGCTGCTGGATCAGGACCTCGGCGGCTTCGCGGAGCGCGCCCTTGGGGTCGATGGAGCCGTCGGTCTCGATGTCGAGCGTGAGCTTGTCGAAGTCGGTCTTCTGACCAACACGGGCCTGCTCGACGGCGTAGGCGACGCGGCGGACCGGGGAGAAGATGGAGTCGATCGGGATGACGCCGATCGGCTGGTCGGGCGACTTGTTCTCGTCGGACGGGCGGTAGCCGCGGCCGCGGCCGATCGTGAGGTACATCTCGAGCGAGGTGCCCTGCTCGAGCGTCGCGATGTGGACGTCCGGGGAGAGGACTTCGACGCCAGCCGGCAGGTCGATGTCGCCGGCGGTGATGACGCCGGGGCCCTTGGCCACGACGGATGCCTCGATCTCGGTGGCGTCCGAGTGCATCCGGCAGACGACGCCCTTGAGGTTCAGGACGATGTCAGTGACGTCTTCCTTGACCCCGTTGATCGTCGAGAACTCGTGCGCGACGCCCTCGATACGGACGGACGTGACGGCAGCGCCAGCGAGCGACGAGAGCAGCACGCGGCGAAGCGAGTTGCCAAAGGTGTAGCCGAAGCCTCGGTCAAGCGGCTCGATGGTGAACGAGCCACGGGTCTCTTCGACCGTCTCGCTCTTGATCTGCGGCACTTGGAAGTCGAGCATGCGTGTCCTGGGGTCAGTGCGGAAGGAGCGCGAAGCCCACCCCGGGGACATCGCGCGGAATCGTTTGTTGGCTCTACGCGGAGCGCTCGGCGACGAGCAGCTTCAGAGCCGACGGCGCAACCGTGCGCCGCTGCGGAGTGGTCAGGCCAGCGCTGGCCATCACACGGAGATCGCTCGGCGACTGGGTGGCCACCTGTGCGTTGCGATCGGAAGAAGACTGGCTCACCGCGAACGCGCTGCCGCCGCCGGCGCCGACAAGGGCGCGGCAGTAGCTGCGGGTAACGCGGGAGCTGGTCATGGAGTGGGTTAGACCCGGCGCCGCTTGCGCGGGCGGCAGCCGTTGTGAGCCTGCGGGGACACGTCGCGGACGCTGAGGACTTCGAGACCCGCCGCCTGAAGCGAACGGATCGCGGTCTCACGGCCGGAGCCGGGACCCTTGACGAACACTTCGACCTTCTGGAGACCCTGGTCGATGCCCTTGCGGGCAGCGGCGTCAGCGGTCACCTGAGCGGCGAACGGGGTCGACTTGCGCGAACCCTTGAAGCCGGCACCACCGGCGGACTCCCAGGCAATGACGTTGCCCTGGGGATCCGTCAGCGAGACGATCGTGTTGTTGAAAGAGGTCTTGATGTGGGCCTGGCCGAGCGGAATGTTCTTCTTCGGCTTGCGGCGGCCACGCGCGGGGCGCTTGGGAGCGGGCATTGCGTCCTACTACTTCTTGCCGGGCTTCTTCTTACCGGCGACCTGCATGCGCTTCGGGCCCTTGCGGGTACGCGCGTTGGTCTTGGTCTTCTGACCGCGGACCGGGAGGCCACGACGGTGGCGGATGCCGCGGTAGCACCCGATCTCCATCAGGCGCTTGATGTCCTGGGAGCGCTCACGGCGGAGGTCACCCTCCACGCTGCGCTGCTCCACGGCGGCGCGGAGTCGCGAGATCTCGTCCTCGGTGAGGTCGCGGATCTTGCGGTCCTTGTCGACGCCGGTCTCGGCGAGGATGTCGTTCGCCGTCTGGCGACCGATGCCGTAGATGTAGGTCAGACCGACCTCAGCCCGCTTGTTGAGCGGGATGTTGATGCCTGCAATACGAGCCATTGAGTGAGTTATCCCTGGCGCTGCTTGTGGCGCGGGTTCGTGCAGATGACAAGAACGTTGCCGTGACGGCGAATGATCTTGCACTTCTCGCACATGGGCTTGACCGACGGACGGACCTTCATGAAAACCTCAGAGGACTGCGCCGGAACGAAGGAACGGGTGTCCCGAGCGCGACGGCGAAAGATAGCAGAACCCCTACGCGCGCCGTAGCGCGCCGCCGGGTGATCCGCTAGCGGAGATGGACGCTTGATCGGTCCGTGCAGGCAGAACCTGCAATTGCGAAGGAGTCTAGCGGGTCCGCGCCGACTGGGGCACACGGCCCGGATGGACCGCAAGGCTCCCTGCAAGGAGCTGATTTCACCCGAGCTGCGTCGCGCGGAGTGCGCACCGCTGCGGCGGCTACGGCGTCTTGACGGACTCGTGCCAGGGCGTCAGCACGCGCGGGCCGTCGTTCGTGATGGCGATCGTGAACTCCTGGTGCGCGGCGAGGGAGCCGTCGACGGTGGAGATGGCCCACTGGTCGTCGCCGGTGAACACGTCGGCGCCACCGGTCGTGACCATCGGCTCGATCGCGAGCACCATGCCTGCCGAGAGGCGGGCGCCTCGGCCAGGCTTGCCGTAGTTCGGGACCTGCGGGTCCTCGTGCATCGCACGGCCCACGCCGTGCCCCACGAGCGCCGTGACGATCGTCAGGCCGGCGCTTTCGACGACCGTCTGCACCGCGTGGCCGATGTCGCCGATGCGGTTGCCGGGCACGCATTGCGGCACGGCGGCCAGCAGCGACTCGAGGGTCTTGTCCGACAGATGGCGGGCCTCGTCGGAGACCTCGCCGACGAGGTGCGTGACGGCCGCGTCGGCGACCCAGCCGCCGAGCGTGACGCCGCAGTCGATCGAGACGATGTCGCCCTCTTCGAAGGCGCGCTTGTCGGGGATGCCGTGGACGACCATGTCGTTCGGCGAGATGCAGAGCGACGCCGGGTAGCCGTGGAAGCCCTTGAACGAGGGCACGGCGCCCTCGGCGCGGATCATCTCCTCAGCGGCGCGGTCGAGCTCCAGCGGGGTGATGCCGGGGCGGACCATCGACGTGATGAGCTCGTGGACTCGGACGAGCAGGTCGCCCGACTCCGCCATCGCGTCGAGTTCGGCTGGTGACTTGGTGACGATCATCGTGTCGCTTGCGGATTGGCTGCCCCAGTGACCGTGCGGTCGCCGGCGGCGGGCTGAAGGGGATGCGGCGCGCCGCGGACTCGCTAGTCGAGCTTGCCCTCGAAGCGCAGCGCCGAGATCTGAGCGCGGATGCTGTCGTGGACCTCAGCCGGCGGACGCGAGCCGTCGAAGCGGCGCAGGAGCCCAAGGTTCGCGTAGAAGTCTACGAGGGGCTCCGTCTGCTCGTGGTAGACCGCCAGGCGCTTGGCGATCGTCTCGGGCTTGTCGTCGTCACGCTGGATCAGACGGGAACCGTCGACGTCGCAGACGCCTTCGTTCTTCGGCGGGTCGAACTCGACGTGGTAGACGCGGCCGGTCTTCGCGGAGACGCGGCGGCCGGACAGGCGGCGGATGACCTCTTCGTCGGAGACGTCGATCAGCAGGACCGCGGAGAGTTCGCGGCCGAGGCCAGCGAGGTCGGCCGAGAGCGCCTCGGCCTGCGGCACCGTACGCGGGAAGCCGTCGAGCAGGAAGCCTTCGGACGCGTCCTCCGACTGGAGGCGGTCGAGGATGACCCCGATGATGACTTCGTCGGGGACGAGGCCGCCGGCGTCCATGTAGGCCTTCGCCTGAAGACCAAGCTCAGTGCCCTCGGCGACGGCGGCACGCAGGATGTTGCCGGTCGCGATGTACGGGAGGTTGAAGTCCTCGGTGATCCGCTCGGCCTGGGTGCCTTTGCCGGCGCCGGGCGGTCCAACGAGGATGAGGTTCAGCTCGGCCACGGGCGGCGGAAGTTACACAGTTCGGAGGGCTCGCGCTCACCGCCGGGTCGCAGTCAGGTCGCAAACGCCGGAAACACGGCGTTCACGACTCAGGCTGCAAATCCGGTCAGCGGCCGAGGCGGCCCGCCGCAGACGTGGTTTTCAGGGGCTTCATAGCGATCTCCGGATCAGCGACCCAGATATCCCTCGTAGTTGCGCATCATCAACTGCGCTTCGAGCTGCTTCATCGTGTCCAGGGCGACGCCGATCACGATCAGCAGCGAGGTGCCGCCGAAGAAGAAGTTGGCGTTCGTCTGGTTGATGATGAGCGTCGGGATCGCGGCGACCGCGGCGAGGTACAGCGCACCCGGGAAGGTGAGCCGCGCCAGGATGCGGTCGAGGAACTCGGCCGTCGGCCGGCCCGGGCGCACGCCGGGGATGAACCCGCCGTACTTGCGCAGGTTGTCGGCCTGGTCGACCGGGTTGAACGTGACCGCGGTGTAGAAGTACGTGAAGAGGATGATCAGCAGGCACTCGAAGATCAGGTACGGGGCCTTGCCAGCCACGAAGAAGTCCGAGAGGTCCTGGCCCCAGCCCGTGCCGGTCAGCTGACCGATCGTCGCCGGGAAGGCGAGCAGCGACGCGGCGAAGATGACCGGGATGACGCCGGCCATGTTCACGCGCAGCGGCAGGTAGGTCTGGCCGCCGCTCATCATGCGCTTGCCGATGACGCGCTTGGCGTACTGGATCGGGATGCGGCGCTGGCCTTCCTGGATGAAGACGATGGCCGCGATGATCGCCAGTGCCAGGAACGGCATGATGACCTTGAAGACCTGGTCGCCGGAGTTCCACCAGCTCTGCACGCCGCCGGGCAGGCCCGCGACGATCGAGGCGAAGATCATCAGCGAGATGCCGTTGCCGATGCCCCGCTGGGTGATGAGCTCGCCCATCCACATCACCACGATGCAGCCCGCGGTGAGCGAGAGCACGATGATGAAGACCGGGACGAAGGTGAAGTCCGGGATCAGCTTCTCCCCCGCCTGGGCGGAGAAGGAGCGGAAGAGGAACACGTAGCCGACCGACTGCGCGAACGCGAGGCCGACCGTGAGGAACCGCGTGTACTGCGTGATCTTGGTCTGCCCGACCTCGCCTTCCTTCTGGAGCTTCTCCAGCGAGGGGACGACGACGGTCAGCAGCTGCAGGATGATCGACGCGGTGATGTAGGGCATGATGCCCAGCGCGAACAGCGCTACTCGGGAGAGCGAGCCTCCCGAGAAGGTGTTCAGGAGCTGCAGCACCCCGCCTCCGCCCAGCTGTTGCTGGAGGCTCTCGATGGCCTCGGCGTTCGCGCCGGGGACCGGGATGTGAGCGCCCAGGCGGTACAGGGCCAGGACGAAGGCGGTGAAGAGGAGCTTCTTCCGGATCTCAGGAACCGTGAAGGCGCTCAGGATGGTGCGCAGCATGGACGGCGGAGAGGCTACTCGTCCGAGGACGCGGACGCGCCACCGATGGGCTCAAACGAGCCACCAGCGGCCTCGACCGCAGCGACAGCGCTCTTCGAAGCGCCGTGCAGACGCACGGTGAGCTTCTTGGTGAGCTTGCCGTTGCCGAGGAGCTTGATGTCGTGCTTGCGGTTGGCGAGGCCAGCGGCCTTGAGCGACTCGGGAGTCACTTCGGCACCAGCTTCAAACCGCTTCTCGAGGTCGAACAGCGTCACGCTCTGCGTGTGCGTGCGGAACGGCTCGAACGGCATCGACATCTTCTTGTTCGGGCCACGCAGCTTGCGCAGACGCATGTGCGTCGGCGTCTGGCCACCCTCGAAGTGCGAACGGTCCTTGGAACCAGCGCGGGAGCCGTAGCCCTTCTGGCCGCGGCCAGAGGTCTTGCCCAGGCCGGAGCCCTCGCCGCGGCCGACGCGCTTGCGCGGCTTGCGGCTGCCCGGCGCGGGCTTCAGCGAGTGGAGGCCGATCTCGTTGGGATCGAGGACCTCTTGCTTGTCAGTCTGATCAGTCATCGTTGACCTGGATGAGGTGACGGACGCGGTGGAGCATGCCACGCGTCTGGGGGTTGTCCTTGACCTCGACCGTGTGGCCGATGCGGCGCAGGCCGATGGAGCGCAGCGTGTCGAGCTGGGTCTTGTCAGAGCCGATCTTCGACTTGACCTGGGTGACCTTCAGGGTGCTCATGACGCATCCTCCTCAGCCTTCGGCTCCGCGTCAGCCGGGACCGGACCGTCGACGATGGGGGTCTCCCCCGCGTCGGCGACCAGCGTCTCGTCCTTGGCGGGCGCCTCAGCCTTGGGCTCCTCGGCGGGAGCCTCCTCGGCCTTGGCTTCCTCAGCCGGAGCCTCGTCTGCCTTCTTGGCCGGAGCCTTCTTGGCAGCAGGCTTCTTGGCGGGAGCCTTCTTCGCGGCGGGCTTCTTCTCCTCGGCGGGAGCCTCAGCTTCGGCCTCAGCCGGAGCGTCGGCCACGGCCGTGGCGGTCGCGTCAGCGGCCGCAGCATCAGCCTCGGCGCCGTTGCGGCCACGCTGCTCTGCCGAGAGGCCGAGCACCTCCGCGACGGTGATGCCGCGCAGCTGCGCGACTTCGACCGGGGTGCGGAGCTCGCGCAGGCCAGCGATCGTGGCCTTCACGAGGTTGATCGGGTTCTGCGAACCGAGCGACTTGGAGAGGATGTCGTGGATGCCAGCCAGCTCGAGCACGGCGCGCACTCCACCACCGGCGATGACGCCGGTACCGGCCGAAGCCGGCTTGAGGAGCACGCTGCCCGAGTTGAACTCGCCCAGCACCTGGTGGGTGATGGTCGAGCCATGCTTCGGCACCTTGAACAGGTTCTTCTTGGCCTGCTCGACACCCTTCTGGATGGCGAGCGGGACCTCGTTGGCCTTGCCGTAGCCGATGCCGACGACTTCCTTCTCGTCGCCGACGACGACGAGCGCGGTGAAGCTGAAGCGGCGGCCGCCCTTGACGACCTTGGCGACGCGGTTGATCTCGACGACGCGCTCCTGAAGGTCGTAACCCTCAGGGCGGACCGCGCGATCAGAGACGGTGGTGAAGCTCACAGCTGCAGCCCTCCCTCGCGGGCGGCCTCAGCGAACGCTGCGACACGACCGTGGTACTGGTAGCCGCCGCGATCGAACACAGCGACCTCGATGCCGGCAGCCTTGGCGCGCTCCGCGAGGAGCTTGCCAGCGGCCGCAGCCTGCTCGGTGGACTTGAGGTCCTTGAGCGAAGGCTCGGTCCACGAGACCGATGCGATCGTGTGGCCGGCGAGATCGTCGATGAGCTGGGCGAAGATGCCGCGGTTGGAGCGGCGCACCGAAACGCGCGGGCGCTCGGCGGTGCCGCTGACCTTCGCGCGAACGCGGCGGCGGCGCTTGAGCCGCCGGTCTTCCTTGGTGACGAGACTCATGCTCGCTTACCGACCTTCCGGACGATGTGCTCGCCCTCGTACTTGATGCCCTTGCCCTTGTAGGGCTCCGGCGGCCGCTGCTTACGGATGTAAGCGGCGATCTCGCCGACCTGCTGCTTGTTGCTGCCCTTGACGATGATGCGCGTGGGCTGCGGGAGCTCGAACTCGATGCCCTCCGGTGCCGCGACGGGCACAGGGTGCGAGTAGCCGAGCGCGAGCTCGAGGTCCTTGCCCTTGAGCTGGCCTCGGTAACCGACGCCGGTGAGCTCGAGGGTCTTGGTGAACCCGCTGGTGACGCCCGTGACCATGTTGGCCAGGAGCGAACGCGTGAGGCCGTGCAGGGCACGGTGCTCACCACGGTCCGTCGGGCGGGTGACGATCAGCTCGTCGCCCTGCTGCTCGACGTTGATGTCGAGCGCGATGCGCTCGGAGAGCTCACCGAGGGGCCCCTTGACGGTGACCAGCTCGGGCTCGATGGTGACGGTGACCCCGCTGGGAACGGGAACCGGGAGACGTCCAACACGGCTCATGGCTACCAGACCTCCGCGAGGACCTCGCCACCGACGCCAGCCTTGCGGGCGTCGTGACCGGTCATCACGCCCTTGGACGTGGAGACGATTGCGGTACCCATGCCGCCGAACACCTTGGGGATGTTCGTCGCGCCGACGTAGTGACGGCGACCGGGCCGCGACACACGGCGAAGGCCGGAGATCGCGGAGGAGCGGTCGGACGTGTACTTCAGCGTCACGCGGACGAGCGGGTACGGGCGACCCTCCACCGGGGGGAGGATCTCGTGGGACTCGATGTAGCCCTGCTCCTGGAGGATGCGGACGATTTCGAGCTTGACCTTGGACGTCGGGATCTCGACGGTCGTGTGCGCAGCGCGGATCGCGTTGCGGACGCGGGTGAGGAGATCGGCGATCGGATCGGAGAACGAACTCACGGGATTACCAGGACGACTTGGTCATGCCGGGGATCATGCCGCGGTGTGCGAGCTCGCGCAGGCACACACGGCAGACGCCGAACTTGCGGTACACGGAGCGCGGGCGGCCGCACTTACGGCAGCGCGAGTACTCACGCGTCTTGTACTTCTGCGGACGGGCTTGCCGAACGCGCTGAGAAGTCTTCGCCATGCTAGCGGCGCTCCTTCGTGAACGGCAGACCGAGGGCCTCGAGCAGAGCGAGGGCTTCCTTGTCGGTCTGAGCGGAGGTCGTGATCGTGATGTCGAGACCACGGATCGCGTCGACCTTGTCGTAATCGATCTCCGGGAAGATCACCTGTTCCTTGACGCCCACGGAGTAGTTTCCGCGGCCGTCGAACGAGGTGCGCTTCAGACCGCTGAAGTCGCGCATACGCGGCAGAGCGATCGAGATGTAGCGGTCGATGAACTCGTAGGCGCGGTCACCACGCAGGGTGACGGCGACGCCGACGGGCATCTCTTCGCGGAGCTTGAAGGCGGCGATCGACTTGCGGGCGCGGCGCGTGTTGGGGCGCTGGCCCGTGATCTGAGCAAGCTGCTCAGTCGCGTTCTCAAGAACCTTGCGGTCCTGCTTCGCGTCGCCGACGCCCATGTTGACGGTCACCTTCTCGATGACCGGAACCTGCATGATCGAGCTGTAGCCCAGCTCTTCCTTCAGCTTCGGGCGGATGGTGTCGACGTACTGCGCGCGCAGGCGTGACGGGGCTGCAGTAGCGGCCATCAGATGATCTCCCCTGAACGCACACCCACGCGGACCTTCTGGCCGTCGCGGATCTCAGAGCGAACGCGGGTCGGCTTCTTGTCCTTGGGGTCGATCAGGGCCACGTTCGAAACGTGGACCGGAGCCTCCTCCTTGACGATGCCGCCTGGCTCGCTCGAGCCCGGGGTGGGCTTGACGTGCTTGGTTCGGATGTTGACACCGGAGACGTAGACGCGATCGCGATCGGCTTCGACGCGCAGGACCTTGCCGGTCTTGCCCTTGTCCTTGCCGGCGATGACGAATACCTCGTCGTCGGTACGGATACGGAGTGCCATTTGCTTAGAGCACCTCAGGAGCGAGGGACACGATCTTCATGAAGCTGCGGTCGCGGAGCTCGCGAGCGACAGGTCCGAAGATGCGCGTACCGCGCGGGTTGTTGTTGCCGTCGATGATCACCGCAGCGTTCTCGTCGAACGAGATGGCGGTGCCGTCGGGGCGGCCGTAGGTCTTCTTCGTGCGGACGACGACGGCCTTGACGACCTCGCCCTTCTTCACGGAGCCGTTCGGCGTCGCCTGCTTCACCGTGGCGGTGATGACGTCGCCGACGAAGGCGTAGCGGCGCTTGGAGCCGCCGTGCACGCGGATGCAAAGGATCTCGCGGGCGCCGGTGTTGTCGGCGACCTTGAGACGTGACTCGTTCTGGATCATCGAGCGCGCTCCAGGATCTCGACCAGGCGCCAGCGCTTGGTGGCGGAGAGCGGACGGCTCTCGATCACCTTCACGACGTCGCCCTCGTTCGCCTCGTTGTTCACGTCATGGACGTGGATCTTCGACGACGAACGCACGATCTTCTTGTACTTGCGGTGACGCCGGGCGACGTCGATGCGGACCGTGATGGTCTTGTCGGGCTTCGCCGACACGACCGTGCCGGTACGCACGAGCTTGCGGCCTTCGCCGTGCTCGCGCTTCGGGGTGCCCTCGTTGCCGGACGGAGTGGCCTTGGCCTTCTCCTGGTCGCGGCGGCGCTTGCGGGCGACGGCGTTCTGCTTGCGCAGCGCGTCGCGCTCAGCCTGGCGCTCTTCGTCGGTGCGAGCAGCGTTGTGCGTCCCGGAGTGAGCGCTGCGCTTGCGGCGACGCGCTTCCTTCGGGTGGAGCTTCTCGACAGGCTCAGCGGGGGCCGCAGCCTCGGGGGCCGTGGTCTCGCCGGCCTCGGGGTTCTCGGTCTCGTCAGCCATCAGGATTCGGTGTTGGTCGTCTCACGGCGCTGGTTCGCGACCGTGAGTGCGCGAGCGAGCTCGCGCTTGGCGTTACGCAGCGCGGACGTGTCCTCGAGGGACCCCGTCGCATGCTGGAACCGCAGGCCGAAGAGCTCTCGGCGCTGGGTCTCGATGTGGGTCGCAAGCTCGTCTGCGGGGAGCTCGCGAAGTTCAGATGCGCGAGCCATCAGACGTCGCTCCCTTCGCGGGTGACGAACTTGGTGCGAACCGGAAGCTTGTGGCCGGCGAGGCGCATGGCCTCACGCGCGAGCGGCTCCGGCACGCCGGAGAGCTCGAACATCACACGACCAGGCTTCACGACGGCGACCCAGCCCTCCGGGGAACCCTTACCGGAACCCATGCGGGTCTCGGCAGGCTTCTTCGTGTAGGGCTTGTCCGGGAAGACGTTGATCCACACCTTGCCGCCACGCTTGATCTTGCGGGTCATCGCAATACGCGCCGCTTCGATCTGACGGTTGGTGATCCAGCCTGCGTCGAGCGACTTGACGCCGTACTCGCCGAACTGGACCGTGGTCTGGCCGCGGCTGAAGCCAGCGCGACGGCCACGATGCACCTTGCGGTGCTTGACACGCTTAGGAGCGAGCATTAACGAGCACCTCCGCCCGGGCGACCGCCCGGACCACCGGGGCGACCACCGCCGCCGGGACCACGCCCGCCGCCAGGACCGCCGGGACCACGACCGCCGCCGCCACCGAAGCCGCCACGGCCACCCGGGCCACCGGGACCACGACCGCCGCCGGGACCACCCGGACCGCGACCGCCACCAGGACCGCGACCACCGCCGGGACCACGACCGCCACCGGGACCACCCGGTCCGCGACCACGGCCACCGCCGCCCGGGCCGCCGCGACCGCGATCGCCGCGGCCGTCACGACCACCGCGGTCGCCAGGGGCGCCTGCGGGGCTCGGGGAGTCGATGTCGGTGAGATCGGAGTGCGTGTAGCCGTCGGGCATGATCTCGCCCTTGTTGATCCACACCTTCACGCCGATGCGGCCGAACGTCGTGCGGGCCTCGTAGAAGCCGTAGTCGATGTCGGCGCGGAGCGTGTGCAGCGGCACGCGACCCTCGCTGTAGGCCTCGGTGCGGGCCATTTCCGAACCGCCGAGGCGGCCGGAGACCTGGATCTTGCAGCCCTTGGCGCCGGAGCGGATCGCGCTCTGGAGCGCGCGCTTCATCGCGCGGCGGAAGGCCACGCGGTTCTGCAGCTGCTCGGCGATCGACTGGCTGACCAGCTTCGCGTCGAGCTCAGGGCGCTTGATCTCGAGGATGTTGACCTTGACCGACTTCGCGGTCAGGGCGTGCAGCTCGCGACGGAGAGCGTCGACCTCGCTACCGGACTTGCCGATGACGATGCCGGGGCGCGCCGTGTTGATGTCGACTTCGACTTCCTGCGCGTTCTTGCGGATCAGGATGTCGGACAGGCCGGCGTGCGCGAGCTTGTGGTTGATGTGGCGGCGAATCCGGACGTCTTCTTCGAGCCAGTCAGCGAACTGACGCTCGTTGAACCACGTGCTGCGCCAGTCGTGGATGTAGCCGACGCGAAGGGACTCGGGGTGAACTTTCTGACCCACGGTTACTCCTTGGATCCGAGGAGGATCGTGAGGTGGCTGGTGCGCTTCCGGATACGGAACGCGCGCCCCTGGGCACGCGGCTGGAACCGCTTGAGGGTCGGACCCTCGTCGGCGTACACGGCGACGATCTTCAGATCCTCGGCGTCCAGCGCGTGGTTGTGCTCAGCGTTGGCGACCGCCGACTCGAGCACCTTGCTCCAGTCGCGGGCGACCGAACGCGGCGAGTGGGCGAGGATGACCCGCGCCTTGTCGACATCGGTGGCACGGATGTGGTCGCACACCAGACGGGCCTTGCGGGCCGACGAGCGGACGAACTTGGCCTGCGCGCGGACCGTGATGGCCTCAGCGGGCTTGTCACGGCGCGAACGCGTCGGGCGCGGCTTCTGCGCAGGCTTGGCGGCCTCAGCGGCGGCTTCGGCCTTCTTCGCAGCCGGCTGGCGGCGGGCCGGAGCCTTGGGCTTCGCCTTCTCGTCAGCAGCGGCGTCGTCGCCCTCCGCCTTAGCGGCAGCGGTCGTCTTGGCCGGAGCCTTCTTGGCGGGAGCCTTCTTCGCCGGCGCCTTCTCGGCAGCGGCGTCGTCGCCCTCCGCCTTGGCGGCAGCGGTCGTCTTAGCGGGAGCCTTCTTGGCCGGAGCCTTCTTGGCAGCGGGCTTCTTCTCCGCAGCAGCGTCGTCGCCAGCAGCAGCCTCAGAAGCGGACTTCGCAGAGGCGGTGGGTGCCTTCTTGGCGGCGGGCTTCTTCGCGGGCGCAGCCTTGGTCGTCTCGGCCGCTTCGGCCTCCGGCGCCGGGTCCTGCCCCGTAACCGGCTCGGCCGGCTCGTTCTTCTCTTCTTCAGTCATGAAAGTCCTAGCGAACCTTGCCGGAGCCAGCGTGGCCCTTGAAGGTACGGGTGGGAGCGAACTCGCCCAGCTTGTGACCGACCATGGACTCGCTCACGAAGACCGGGACATGCTTGCGACCGTCGTGGACGGCGATCGTGTGGCCGACGAACTCGGGGAAGATCGTCGACGCGCGCGACCAGGTCTTGATGACCGAGCGCTTGCCCGACGAGTTCTGAGCCTCGACGCGCGCAAAGAGACGCTCTTCGACCCACGGGCCCTTCTTGGATGAGCGGCTCATCGCTTGCCTCGCTTACGCCCGCGCACGATGTAGCGGTCGGACGGCTTGTTCTTCTTACGGGTGCGGTAACCGAGCGTGGGCTTGCCCCACGGGGTGACCGGGTGGCGACCGGCGGTCTTGGAACCCTCACCACCACCGTGCGGGTGGTCGACGGGGTTCATGGCCACACCACGCGTCTGCGGGCGGACGCCCATGTGACGCTTGCGGCCGGCCTTGCCGATCGAGATGTTCTTGTGCTCGGCGTTGCCGATCACGCCGATGGTGGCGCGGCACACATCGCGGACGATGCGCATCTCGCCGGACGGCAGGCGCAGCGTCGCTGTGCCGTTGTCCTTGGCCATCAGCTGGATCGAGGTGCCGGCGGAGCGGCCAAGCTGGCCGCCGCGGCCCGGCTCGAGCTCCACGTTGTGGACGATCGTACCCGTGGGCATCTGACCGAGCTCGAGGGCGTTGCCGACGGTGATGTCGGAGCCGGGACCGGACTGGACCGTCATGCCGACCTTCAGCCGGGCCGGAGCCAGGATGTAGCGCTTCTCGCCGTCTGCGTAGTGCAGGAGGGCGATGTTCGCGGTGCGGTTCGGGTCGTACTCGATCGAGTGCACGACGGCGGGGATGCCGTCCTTCGTGCGCTTGAAGTCGATCTTGCGGTAGAGGCGCTTGGCGCCGCCGCCACGATGGCGAGCGGTCTTGCGGCCGTTGTTGTTCCGGCCACCGGACTTCTTGAGGCCCTCGGTGAGGGTCTTCTCCGGGCCAACCTTGGTGATCTCCGCGAAGTCGTTGTACGAAACGAAACGCAGACCAGGGCTGGTCGGTTTGGGCTTGCGAACGGGCATGCGCTAGTCCTCCAGCCCCTGGAGGCCCTCGAAGACGGGGATGGTCTGGCCGGGAGCCACCGTGACGATGGCCTTCTTCCAGTCACGCGTACGGCCCGCGTTCAGACCGCGGCGCTTCGGCTTGCCCTTGACGGACGCGGTGCGCACGTCGAGGACAGCGACGTCGAAGAGCTCTTCGACGGCCTGGCGGATCTGGATCTTGTGGGCGTCCGGGTGAACGCGGAAGGTGTACTTGTTGCCCGCGAGCGCGAGCACGTACGACTTCTCCGAGATGATCGGGCGGATGAGAACCTGAGTCGCGTCCATCACGCACCTGCTCCCTGACGGTTGGGAACCTTGGAGGCGCGGATCGTGAGCTCGTCGAGCGACTCCTGCGAGAGGAGCAGGTTCGACGCGCGGATCAGGTCGGCGACGCCAACCTCGCTCACGGGGAGCACGCGGACCTTGTCGAGGTTCCGGAAGGAACGGGACACCGTCTCCTGCTCGTCCGTGAGGACGACCAGCGTGGCGCCCTTACGGCCCCAGCCAGTGAGGAGCTCGAGGCCCTTCTTGGTCTTCGGCACATCGAACGGCTTCACGTCGAACAGCGCGACCGACGAGCGGGCACCGTGGACGGAGAGGGCGCTACGCAGAGCGGCGGCGCGCTCCTTGCGGTTGACCTTGAAGGTGTAGTGGCGCGGCTGCGGCCCGAAGACCGCGGCGCCACCGGTGTGCTGCGGAGCACGGCTGGTGCCCTGGCGGGCGCGGCCGGTGCCCTTCTGGCGGAACGGCTTGATGCCGCCGCCGCGGATCAGCGCGCGGTTGCGGCTGGCGTGCGTGCCCTGGCGGCGAGCAGCCTGCTCGGCGCGCACGGCTTCGTGCACCAGCGACGGGTGGAACTCGGCACCGAAGACGGCGTCGTCGAGCTTGACGTCGCCCTTGCCGTTGAGGATCGGAGCGCTAGGCATCGGTACGCACCTCCACGAGGCCGTTCGTGGGCCCGGGCACGGAGCCGCGGACGATCAGCAGGTTGCGGTCAGCGTCGATGCGGACGACCGTGAGGCCCTTCTGGGTGATGCGCTTGTTGCCCATCTGACCCGGGCCGCGGATGCCCTTCATCACGCGCGCCGGCCATGCCGACGCACCGATCGAACCAGGGGCACGCACGTTGTGCGAGCCGTGGGAGACCGGACCACGCGAGAAGTTGTGGCGCTTGACGGTGCCCTGGAAGCCCTTGCCCTTCGAGGTGCCGGCGACCTTGAGCTTGTCGCCGATCTCGAACTGGTCGACGGTGACGGTGTCGCCCAGCTGGGCGCCCGTCTCACCGCGGAACTCGCGCACGTGGCGGAGCGCCGGGGCGTCGGCCTTGGCGAGGTGGCCGCGCTCGGCCTTGGAGAGGTTCTTCTCCTTGATGGCGCCGAAGGCGAGCTGGACGGCGTCGTAGCCATCGCTGTCGGTGGTGCGGACGGCGGTCACGGGGCACGGACCGGCCTCGAGGACGGTGACGCGTGCGACGGAGCCGTCTTCCTGGAACAGCTGGGTCATGCCCAGCTTCTTCGCGAGAATGGCAGCCACGATCAGATCCGGATCTCGATGTCGACGCCGCGCGGCAGGTGGTCGAGCCGCTGGAGGCTGTCGACCGTCTTCGGCGTGGGCTGGTGGATGTCGATGAGACGCTTGTGCGTGCGGATCTCGAAGTGCTCGCGCGAATCCTTGTCCTTGAAGGGGGAACGGATGACGCAGTAGACGTTCTTCTCGGTCGGGAGCGGCACGGGACCGGCGACGGTGGCACCCGTGCGGGTGGCCGTCTCGACGATCTCCTTGGCGGCGTTCTCGATCGCCTGGTGGTCGTACGCCTTGAGGCGGATGCGAATCTTGTTTTGGATGACTGCGGCCATAAGGCGCTACTTCTTCTCGTGCGCAGTTCGCGCGGGTGAAAGGGTGACAAGTCTGGATTGCAGGACGCGCGGCGACAGGCGCTGCGCGCGGGCCGCGCACGGGCGCGGCAGGTTGTCCCGGAGGACTGGGTGCTCCGGGGAGCTGGGTGCCTCAGAACGAGGCGACTGCGCTAGCACACAGGGCGGTCAGCCCAGGCGTGCAAAGGGCGCGGCCCGCCATAGTAGCGGACCGCGCCCCTCAAGCGCGTTCTGGGTAGCTAGGTGCTACTCGACGACCTCGGAAACGATGCCGGAGCCGACCGTGCGGCCACCCTCGCGGATCGCGAAACGCAGGCCAGCGTCCATGGCGATCGGCTGGATGAGCTCGATCTCCATCGTGACGTTGTCGCCCGGCATGACCATCTCCACACCTGCGGGCAGGTTGGCGACGCCGGTCACGTCGGTCGTGCGGAAGTAGAACTGCGGGCGGTAGCCGGTGAAGAACGGCGTGTGACGGCCACCCTCCTCCTTCTTGAGGATGTAGACCTCGCCCTTGAACTTCGTGTGCGGGGTGATCGAACCCGGCTTGCAAAGCACCTGGCCACGCTCGATCTCGTCGCGCTTGGTACCACGCAGGAGGGCGCCGACGTTCTCGCCCGCGCGACCCTCGTCGAGGGTCTTGCGGAACATCTCGACCGCGGTGATGGTCGTCTTGGTGGTCGGGCGGATGCCGACGATCTCGACTTCCTCGCCACCCTTGATGATGCCCTGCTCGATGCGGCCGGTGGCAACGGTGCCACGGCCCGTGATCGAGAAGACGTCCTCGACCGGCATGAGGAACGGCTTGTCGAGGTCGCGCTCCGGCTCCGGGATGTAGGAGTCGAGAGCCTCGCCGAGCTCGACGATCTTGGCGGCGTACTCCGCGTCGCCCTCGAGCGCCTTCAGCGCCGAGCCGACGATGAACGGGGTGTCGTCACCCGGGAAGTCGTACTCGTTGAGCAGGTCCTTGACCTCCTCTTCGACGAGCTCGATGAGCTCCTCGTCGTCGACCATGTCGGCCTTGTTGAGGAACACGACCAGGTACGGCACGCCGACCTGGCGGGCGAGCAGGATGTGCTCACGCGTCTGCGGGGCCGGACCGTCCGGAGCCGACACCACGAGGATGCCGCCGTCCATCTGGGCAGCGCCCGTGATCATGTTCTTGACGTAGTCGGCGTGACCCGGGCAGTCGACGTGCGCGTAGTGGCGGTTCGCCGACTCGTACTCGACGTGCGAGGTCGCGATCGTGATGCCGCGCTCCTTCTCCTCCGGAGCGTTGTCGATCTCGTCGAACGACTTCGCCGAGCCGCCGTAGGTCTCCGAGAGGACCTTCGTGATCGCAGCCGTCAGCGTGGTCTTGCCGTGGTCGACGTGACCGATCGTGCCGACGTTGACGTGCGGCTTGCCGCGCTGGAACTGTTCCTTACCCACTTGTTTCTCCTAAAAACTGGCCTCGGGCAACCCCGAGAACCTAGCGAAATTGCTTATGCGTTGACCGCTTCGCCGCGGCGCTCGCCGATGACCTGCTCTGCGACGTGCGACGGCACGTCGTCGTAGCTGTCGAACTGCATCGTGTACGCGGCACGACCCTGGCTCATCGAGCGCAGGTCGGTGGCGTACCCGAACATCTCCGACAGCGGGACGCGGCCGGTGATCTCGATCGCGTTGCCGCGACGCTCCTGACCCTCGACCCGCCCACGACGGCGAGAGAGGTCACCGATGACATCGCCGACGTAATCCTCCGGCGTGACGACGGTGACAGCGAAGATCGGCTCGAGCAGCGTCGGCTTAGCGCGCTTGACGGCTTCCTGAGCACCGAGCGAGCCGGCGACCTTGAAGGCGATCTCGGACGAGTCGGTGTCGTGCGACTTGCCGTCGATCAGCGTGATCTTGACGTCGACCAGCGGGTAGCCGGCGAGGGGGCCGGAGCCCATCGCCTCTTCGGCGCCCTGGTTGACGGCCTTGATGTACTCGCTCGGCACCGAACCACCCTTGGTGGCGTTGACGAACGTGAAGCCCTCGTTGGGCTCGTTCGGCTCGATGTCGAAGTAGACGATGCCGTACTGGCCCGAACCACCGGTCTGGCGCACGAAGCGGCCTTCGACCTTGTTGGCGGTGCCCTTGACGGTCTCGCGGTACGAGACCTGCGGGCGGCCGACGTTGGCCTCGACCTTGAACTCGCGCTTCATGCGGTCGACGAGGACCTCGAGGTGCAGCTCGCCCATGCCGGAGATCTCGGTCTGGCCGGACTCTTCGTTGGTCTCGACGCGGAAGGTCGGGTCTTCCTGAGCCAGGCGGCCCAGGGCGATCGACATCTTCTCCTGGTCGGACTTGGTCTTCGGCTCGACCGAGACCTTGATGACCGGCTCGGGGAAGTTCATCGACTCCAGGACGACCGGGGCCGAGGACACGCAGATCGTGTCGCCCGTGACGACCGACTTGAGGCCCACGGCTGCGGCGATGTCGCCGGCGTAGACCTTGTCGATGTCCTTGCGGTCATTGGCGTGCATCTCGAGGATGCGGCCGATGCGCTCGGTGCGGCCCGTGCGCGGGTTGAGCACCGAGTCGCCCTTGTTGAGGGTGCCGGAGTAGACGCGGAAGAACGTGAGCGAGCCGACGTGCGGGTCGGTCATGATCTTGAAGCCGATGGCGGCGAACGGGCCGTCGTCAGACGAGGCGCGCTCGGTCTCCTCGCCCTGCTCGCCGGTCTTGTCGACCTCGAACCCCTTGATGGCGGGGACGTCGAGCGGGCTCGGCAGGTAGTCGACGACAGCGTCGAGCAGGGGCTGCACGCCCTTGTTCTTGAACGACGAGCCGCAGAGGACCGGGTTGATCGAGAGGTCGATCGTGGCGGCGCGGATGGCCTGCTTCAGGAGCGCCTCGGGGACGTCGTCGCCCTCCATGTGCAGCTCCATGACCTCGTCGTTGTGGTCGGCGACGGCGTCGAGCAGCTTCTCGCGAGCCTCTTCGGCGGCGGGAAGGAGGTCCTCGGGGATGTCGATGACGTCGACCTCCTGGCCGAGGTCGTCGCGGTAGTAGATGGCCTTGAACGCGACGAGGTCGATGATGCCCTCGAAGTCGCCCTCGGCGCCGATCGGCAGCTGGATCGGGATCGCGTTCGCACCGAGGCGGTCGATCATCGTGCGGACCGACATCTCGTAGTCGGCGCCGGTGCGGTCCATCTTGTTGACGTAGGCGATGCGCGGCACGCCGTAGTCGTTGGCCTGGCGCCACACCGTCTCGGACTGCGGCTCAACGCCGGCGACCGAGTCGAACACGGCGACGGACCCATCGAGGACGCGCAGGGAGCGCTGGACCTCGACGGTGAAGTCGACGTGGCCCGGGGTGTCGATGATGTTGATCCGGTGGTTGTTCCACTGGGCGGTGGTCGCAGCGGAGGTGATCGTGATGCCACGCTCCTGCTCCTGCTCCATCCAGTCCATGGTGGCGCCGCCGTCGTGGACCTCACCGATCTTGTAATTGCGACCGGTGTAGAAGAGGATGCGCTCCGTCGTCGTCGTCTTGCCGGCGTCGACGTGAGCCATGATCCCGATGTTGCGGGTCTTCTCGAGTGTGAATTCGCGGGGCATGGGCGTGAGAGATGGCCTGTTCGAAGAGGAGGCGAGGGGTGGCGACCGGCAGCCGCCGACCTTCAGCTTCTGCCGGGCAGAAGCCGGGCGAGCCCCGGGTGAAAGCCGTCAGGGCAAGCGGGCGTGCCAGCGGATAGCTGGCGCGAGCCCTGACTATAGCCCACAACGCAGAACGGCGCGCCCCGGGGGACGCGCCGTTCACAAGCGTTGCTCGCCGGAGTTAGCCGGCGGCGTGAGGCATGGCTACCAGCGGTAGTGGGCGAAGGCCTTGTTGGCCTGCGCCATGCGGAAGATGTCGTCCTTGCGCTTGTAGGCGCCGCCCTGGTGCGACTGGGCATCCAGCAGCTCGCCGGCGAGGCGCTCCGCCATCGTGCGCTCGCGGCGCTGGCGGGCGAACTCGACGAGCCAGCGGACGGCCAGCGTGCGCGAGCGGCGCTGCGGGACCTCGACCGGGACCTGGTAGGTCGCGCCACCGACGCGGCGGGAGCGGACTTCCAGCTGCGGCGTGAGCTCGGTGAGCGAGAGCTCGAGCTGCTCGAGGGCGTCGCCGCCCGTCTTCTGAGCGAGGATGTCGAGCGCGTCGTAGACGATCTTCTCTGCGGTGCTCTTCTTGCCGTCGAGCATCACGCGGTTGATGACCTGCGTGACGACACGGGAACGATGAACGGAGTCCGGCTCGATCGGCCGGATCTGGGCTGCTGCGCGACGAGGCATGGAGTCCTAGTTACTTCTTCTTCACGCCGTACTGGCTGCGGGCCTGCTTACGGTCCGACACGCCAGCGGCGTCGAGGGTGCCGCGCACGACCTTGTAGCGCACACCCGGGAGATCCTTCACACGACCGCCACGCACGAGCACGACGGAGTGCTCCTGCAGGTTGTGCCCCTCACCGGGGATGTAGGCGGTGACCTCGATACCCGAGGAGACACGAACACGAGCCACCTTGCGAAGCGCCGAGTTCGGCTTCTTCGGGGTGGTGGTGTACACGCGGGTGCAAACACCGCGCCGCTGCGGGGCGGCGACCTTCTTCTTGGCGCCCTTCCCGGACTTGAGACCCGGGGTGGCGAGCTTCTTCGGCTTGTCGGTGCGGCCCTTGCGGACGAGCTGGCTCGTAGTCGGCATGTGACGACGGACAGTAGCAACCCCGGAGCCACGGGGGCGCCTGCCTGGCGCAGCGCATCGCTGCGGCGCCGCTCCGGCACCCGAAATTCGAGCACGCTGCGCGGCGCGCGTCAAGGCCTGACAGGTCGTCGGGCCTGGGCGACAGCGTGCGGCAAAACAGCCGTGAGCAGGGGTTCTAGCTCGGCGAGCGCCTTGGGCGAGCCGGGGAGGTTCAGGATGACAACCGCACCGGCGGTACCTGCTCGCCCGCGAGACAGCGAGGCCATCGGCGTCGACGCCATCGAGACCGCGCGGACGGCCTCGGCGAGTCCGGGGACGTCGCGGTCGAGGACGTCAGCGGTCGCCTCTGGGGTGACGTCGTCGGGGGTCAGGCCGGTGCCGCCGAGGGTCAAGACCAGTTCGACACCCGCGGCCGCGACGGCCTCGCGGAGCGCCGCGGCGATGCCCGCGCGGTCGTCGCTGACCATCACCTCGTGCGCCACGGTCCACCCCGCGCGAGCGGCGAACGCGGCCAGCGCGTCGCGGGACCGGTCCGGCGCATCCCCCGCGCTGCGGCTCGTCGACACGTGCACAGCCGCGATCGTGACCGGGGCCGTCTGGGGGCGGTGCCCAGAGGCGGCGGCCTCAGCCAGCGGTACGGCGGCGGTCGGGGGCGCGGCCTCTCCCGGCGCCGGCGAACGCGCGGCGCCCCCACCGGCGCGGACGTCGAAGTCGCGCCGGCCGCCAGCCTTTTCGACGACGCGGACGCCCTCGATGCTCGCGTGCTGCTCGATCGCCTTGACCATGTCGTAGACCGTGAGGGCCGCCACCAGCACCGCGGTGAGCGCCTCGATCTCCACGCCGGTCTTGCCCGTCGTCCGGGCGAAGCTCTCCAAGCGCACCGCGCCGGACGCCGCGTCGACGTCCGCCTCGATGTCGATCTTGGTGAGCGGGAGCGGATGGGCGAGCGGGACGAGCTCGGCGGTGCGCTTGGCGGCCATGATGCCCGCGAGCCGCGCGGTCGCCAGGACTTCGCCCTTGGGCATGTCGCCCGCGGCGATCAGGGCCGCGGTCGAGGGTGCGACGCGGACGGTCGCGATGGCGCGGGCGCGGCGGTCGCTCACGGCCTTGTCGGACACGTCGACCATCCGCGCAGAACCATCAGCGGCGATGTGGGTCAGCCCGCCAGGCTCCTCGCCCGCCGAGGCGCCGGACGCAGCGACCGCTGCCGAGCTCGCGGCCGCGACCGCCGCCGGCGCCGGCACCGC
>JAEYAL010000001.1 GCA_023404805.1 Actinomycetes bacterium
GGCCGACGCTCGGCGACGGCCGCGCACCCGACGCCGCGGCGCTCCGCGGCGCCGTCCGCCTCTCGCGCGCCGTGACGGCGCTGAGCGTGATCGGCGCCGTCAGCGCCCGTCTCGCGTGGTCGGCCGCACACCGCCGCGTGCCCCAACCAGCCCCACCTAGCGCTGGTTGGACCCACGGCGCCCGCAAACCGAGAGGCCTACGTGGGTCCAACCAGCTCGGCGGAGCGTTGGCGGCGACCCGTAGCGCGGCCGGGAGCGTCGCGCCGTGAGCGTCGTCCCCGGCAAGCACGACGGTCCGGCCGGAGCGCTGCTCGTCGCCGGCACCCACAGCGACGCCGGCAAGTCGCTCGTGACCGCCGGCCTGTGCCGCTGGCTGAAGCGGCAAGGCGTCTCGGTCGCGCCCTTCAAGGCGCAGAACATGGCGCTGAACTCGGTCGTCGCCCGTGGCGGCTTCGAGATCGGCCGGGCGCAGGCGATGCAGGCCGCGGCTGCAGGCATCGAGCCCGAGGTCGCGATGAACCCCATCCTGATCAAGCCGAGCGGCGTCGGGCACAGCCAGGTGATCGTGATGGGCAAGCCCTACGCCGACGTGTCGGCCAGGACTTACCAAGACCTCAAGGACGAGCTGCGGCCGATCGTGAGCGAGGCGCTCGCCCAGCTCCAGGCGCGCTACGACGTCGTGGTCTGCGAGGGCGCAGGCAGCCCGGCTGAGATCAACCTGCGCGCCGCCGACCTCGTGAACATGGGGCTGGCCCGGCAGGCTGGCCTGCCGGTGGTGCTCGTCGGCGACATCGACCGCGGCGGCGTCTTCGCGTCGCTCCTGGGCACCGTCGCCGCGCTCAGCCCCGAGGACCAGACCCACCTCGCCGGCTACGTCATCAACAAGTTCCGCGGCGACGCGTCCGTCCTCGCCCCAGGCCTGAGGATGATCGAGGACCTCAGCGGCCGCCCGGTCTTCGGCGTGCTGCCGTATGTCGAAGACCTCCACCTCGACGCCGAGGACTCGCTCGCGATCGAGCGGCCGCGGCCCGACCGCGAAAGTGACCTCGCCATCGGCACGCTCGACGTCGCCGTCGTCCGGCTGCGGTGGATGAGCAACTTCACCGACCTCGACGCGCTCGCCCGCGAGCCCGGCGTCCGCGTGCGGTTCACCCGCTCGCCGGTCGACGTGGAGCGCGCCGACCTCGTCGTCCTGCCGGGCACGAAGGCGACCGTCGAGGATCTCGCCCGCCTGCGCGAAGGCGGCCTCGCCGACGCGCTCGTCAAGCGCAACCGCCGCGGCGACCCGATCCTCGGCATCTGCGGCGGCTACCAGATGCTCGGCGAGTCGATCCTGGATGACGTGGAGTCCGGCGCCGGAGAGGTGCATGGCCTCGGCCTGCTGCCGGTCTCGACGACGTTCCAGGAGAGCAAGGTGCTGCGCAACGTGACCGGCCACAGCGCGCTGCTCGGCAGCGACGTGGGTGGCTACGAGATCCGCCACGGCCGCCCGCGGATCATCGGCTTCGGCGGCGCGCCGCTGATCACGGTCGATGACAGCGACGAGCTGGAGGGCTGCGTCGTCGGCGCCACCCTCGGCACGTCGTGGCACGGCCTGCTCGAGCACGACGATGCCCGCCGCGCCCTGCTGCGCTGGGTCGCAGGCCAGCGCGACTCGGCGTTCGAGCCTGCGCCGTCCATCTCGTTCGCGCAGGAGCGCGAGGCGCAGCTCGACCGTGTCGGCGACATCATCGAGGAGCACGTCGACACCGGCGCGATCCTCCGCCTGCTGGAGAGCGGCGCGCCGCTGCAGCTTCCCACGGTCGCGCTCGAGCTGCGCCCGCCGGTCGTCGGCGACTGACCGGCCTGCCTGCCGCTCGGCAGCGACTCCCTGTCCACGCACAGCGCGCCCGGAACGTCGCCGTTGCCCTGATCGCCGCATCCACGGCGGTGCGCGCTCGTCACTCCACGTGATCCGGCGAACCGCTCGCGGTGCCCGACCGTCCGTCGGCGAGTTCGAAGCGCACCTCGGTGCCGTCGCCGATGGCCGCGGCGAGCTCACTGCGCAGCGCCTCTGCCTGCTCGCGGACGGCGTCGTCGTCGAGGTCGTCGGCAAACCCCACGCCGAGCGGGGTCGACGGCTCGATCGGATCGACCTTCTCCGCCCCGTCGAAGTCTGCTTGGTCGAACACCTCGACAAGCCGGGCGCGCCGCTCGTTGTCATCGGGCAAGGTCAGGAAGTCGACGATCCGCATGCGGTCAACCTAGGAGCGGCGCACGGCCGCGGCGGGGCGCTCACGGGCAGGCCGGGGTCGGCAGCTGCCCGGGAACTGCATCCACGCTCGGCGCCGCTCGTCTTACGGTGCATGGAGACGATGGAGACCCAGCACCACATCGAGCACGGTCACCGCGGCCACGACCACGATGCGCACCCGCACACGCATGACGGCCACGACGGCGCCAGCAGCCTGAACCGCCTGAGCTTCAGCGCGACGGTCCACTGCATGACCGGCTGCCTGATCGGCGACGTCGTCGGCATGACGATCGCCACGGCGCTGGGCTGGAGCAACGGCGCCTCGATCGCCCTCGCCGTGGGGCTCGCGTTCCTGTTCGGCTACGCGCTGACGTCGCTGCCGCTCTTCAAGGCCGGCCTCACGATCGGCGCGGTGGTCCCCATCGTCTTCGCGGTCGACACGTTCTCGATCGCGACAATGGAGCTGATCGACAACCTGTTCGTGCAGCTCTTCCCCGGCGCCGCGCACGCGCATCTCGACGAGCTCATCTACTGGGCGACGATGCTCGGCGGGTTCGTGATCGCGTTCCCGTTCGCGTTTCTCGTCAACCGCTGGCTGCTCCAGCGCGGCCGCGGGCACGCGCTCGTGCACCAGTACCACTAGGCCGCCCACGGATACCAAGGGGATTCCGGCAGAAGGCTGATGCGTCGTCGGGCCGCCCGCCAGCTGACACCGTGTGGCCCATGTTTCGCGCCCTGACCGCCGCCTGCACCGCCGCCCTGGCTTGTGCCGCCCTGCCCTCGCCCGCTGACGCCGCCGCCGCGCCGGTGCCCGGCGCCATCGCCACGGCCGATGGGCTGTCCTCAGGCCCACACGTGACGCCGACCGGCGCGATCGCCTGGCTTGAGGGGAACTCGGCGTCGTGGAAGCTGCGCAGCCTCGCGCCCGGCAAGACGCAGGCCCGCACGCTGCTGTCAGAGACCTATGAGGACTACGAGGATGAGGACTCCGGCGAGTTCAGCCGGCGCCAGCTCTACAGCGTGATGTTCGCGGGCGACACCGTCGTGCTCAGCGAAGGCTCGGAGTCCGGCAGCCGCAAGTACTTCCAGTACCAGCATGCCGCGACCGTGACGGCCTACTCGCTGACCGGCCCCGCCGGCGAAGGGCGCCAGCTCGCGACCTGCTCGACGCACGAGGACGCGTTCAACGGCCCGCAGCCCAACCAGCAGCCCGCGCCGTTCCCGATCGTCCGCGCCGCTGGCGGCACGGTGGTCGTGGACCTGTGCGGCAAGACCTCCTACTTCAGCGGCGACCTCGCGTCGCCGCAGCCGGCC
>JAEYAL010000030.1 GCA_023404805.1 Actinomycetes bacterium
CTGCGGCGCGGCCGGCGGCGCAGCCTGCGCCGACGGGTTCGACTCGTAGGACGCGTAGCCGTAGGCCTTCGCCGAGAGGCCCGAGTTGACGACGGTGCCGAGCACGGGCGTCTGCAGTCCTTCGAGGAGGTCGCGGAGCCGGTCGAGGGCGCCGCTGGTGACGCGGCCCAGGCGGGACACGACGACGACGCCATCGGAGTGGTCGAGGATCACCTTCGCGTCGGCGACGACGGTCGCCGGCGGGGTGTCGATCAGGACGAGGTCGTAGCCCTCGCCGAGCTGCTCGAGCAGTCCACCGGTCGCGGCACGCTCCAGGAGCGCGATCGGGCTCGGCGGCACGAGGCCAGCGGGGACGATGTCGAGCGTCACGCCGCCGGCGGCGGCGACGGTCGTCGGGACGATCACCTCAGACGGCGACGCGATCCCCGCGAGCACCTCGGACAGGCCGCGGCCGGTCGTGACACCAGCGCGCTCGGCGACCACGGGGCGGCGCAGGTCGGCGTCGATCAGGAGCACCTTGGCGTCGGCCATGGCAGCGGCGACGGCGAGGTTCCACGCGACGGTGCTCTTGCCCTCTTCGGCGATGGCCGACGTGACGACGACCGTCTTCACATCGCCGCCGACGTGCAGATAGCGCAGGTTGGTGCGGGCCAGAGCGAACGCCTCAAGCGCCGCGCCGCTGGCGACGTGCGAGCCGCTGCTCTTGAGCTCGCTCGTCGTCGGGATCAGGCCGAGCACGGGCAGGTCCCAGTGCTCCTGGAGCTCGGTCACGTCGCGGATGCGGTCGTCCAGGCGGGCGCGCAGCAGGGCGATGCCCGTGCCGAGCAGGCCGCCGGCGAGGAACGCGAGGATCGCGGAGCGCTTCGGGTTCGGCGAGACGGGGTCCTTGGGGACGCGCGCGGTCTGGACCGTCTCGACGCCGCCGTTGGACACCGACCGCAGCGTCTCGATCTGCTGCAGGCGGTTGCGGAGCACGGCGCCGGCCTCGCCGTTGCGCTGTGCTTCCGGAAGCTGCTCGAGCTGGGCCGTCAGGCTGACCTTCGCGTCGTTGTACTGGCCGACGGCGGCCTGGCGGCGGACTTCGATGAACGCCTCGCGCATGGCGTCGGCGATGCGCGCGGCCTCCGCCGGATCGTCGCTCATCGCGGAGATGTCGATCAGGGTCGTGTCCGGCTGGGCGGCTGCCGTGACGGCTGACGAGAGGTCGTCCGGGGTGATGTCGCCGCCGAGGGCGCGCGCGGCGGCCTCGCGGACCCGCGGGTACGTGACGAGCTTGGCGTTCGTCGCCGACTTGGCCTCTGCGTCCTGGCCCTGCTGCTGCAGGTACTGGCCGAGGAAGACCTGCGCGAGGTCGACCTCGTTGAGCTGGATCGTCGTCGACGCCGCGTACTGCTCGATCTTGTTCGAGGAATACAGGTAGCCGGCGATCCCGGCGACGATCGCGCACGTCGCGATCAGCCACCACTGGGACAGCGTGCGGCGGACGAGCCGGGCGGCGGCTGCGTCCTCGCGCGTATGGGCAGAGGTGCCGAAGTCAGCACTCGCCATGGAAACTCCTAGGGGCGTGGGGCAGCCGGTACGTAAGCATGAAGCTCGGCACTGGCGCGCAGTCTGGCAGCGAGAGCGCGTCCGATCAATGACGGAACGGAGGTGCCCAACGCATTTCCTTTAGCCGTAGGGCGATGCCACGGACTGCCCATTCCGCGTTCGCGAAGCTGGCAAGCTACCCCCGCAGGTGCAGCGAAGACGCGCAAGAGAGCAGGAACTGCGCCGGGTTTACCGGGACCACGTCGATGCCGTCTTCGGGTTCTTCGCCTACTCCCTGGGCCGCCAAGCAGCCGAAGACCTGACCGCCTCGACCTTCGAGCGTGTGATCCGTCACTGGGGCCGATACGACTCCAAGCGCGCCAGCGAGCGGACCTGGATCCTCGTGATCGCCCGCAACACGCTCATCGACCACTACCGCCGCCAAGCCCACCGCCAGGCCACGTCGCTCGACGAGCACCCGCTGCTGATGGACGGCCTCGTCGAGCAGGACGACCCCCTCGCCCGCACCCTCGCCGACCACGCCTTCGCCCAGCGCCTCTCCTCGCTCAAGGACCGCGAGCGTGAAGTCCTCGCCCTGCGCTTCGGCGGCGACCTCTCCGGCGCCGAGATCGCCACGGCGCTCGAGCTCTCCGAGGCGAACGTCCACCAGATCATCAGCCGGTCGCTGAAGAAGCTGCGGGCGCTGGAGGACGAGCGCGGCGACTAGAGGCTGCGGCGGCGTTCAGCGGCGCCGGGCGCGCCGCCTACTTGCAGCGCTCGACCTGGCGCTGCACGGGTGCCTTGGTCGATTCGACGACGACTTTGCCGTCGGGGCGCTTGACGACCTGGCCGACGGATTCGACGCGGGTCTCGTAGACGGTCTCGCAGCCGGGCTTGGCTTTGGCGGCGTCGCCGCCGTCGATGGCGAGCGGGCCGCCGCCGGCCAGGCCGGCGATCAGGAGGGTGAGCGCAAGGCCGCCCGCCGCGCCGAAGGCCGTCAACCGCTCACGGCGGCGACGTTCGGCAGCGGCGAACAGTCCACGCTCCGTGGCACGCGACCACCCCGCCTCGGGCTCCGGGCGGGCACGGCGCAGCAACGCCGCCAAGGCGTCGTCGTCCACGTCGTAATTGGGATGGTGGTCAGCCACGTCTTGCCTACTTACGCGCGAGCGCCGGGGCTTCTGACAACCCCGTCGCGGCGTACAGCCTCATCGGGGTGTGAGCTGGCGCGCTGGCAGCCGAGATCACGCCCTCTCGAGGGCGTGATCGGCCACTGCCCTGGCGCACCTCGCCGGTTTCGCGCCCTCGGCGTGCCGCGACCCTTCGCTTCCTCGAGGACGATCGCGGCGCGCCGGCCGGCTTCGCCTACTCGGCGCTGATCGGCGGCCGCGGGACGCCGACGCCGTTGTCGCCCGGGGCGAACGCGTTGGCGACGACCGGGTCGGACGCGCCGACGTGCTCGAAGCCGAGGATCTGCAGGCGCTTGCCGCGAGAAGACTTGGCGCTCACGACGGTCTTGCAGTTCGTGATCGGCTTGCGGACGCCGAAGACGACGATGCCGTTGGAGCCGGCGGCGCAGCGGACGCGCGGCTTCGCGGAGCCCGTGATGAAGGCCTCGACGTAGGCGTTGCCGCCGCGGATCGTCACGTTGTTCTTGCCCTGGCCGCGGAGGCGGATCACGTTGTTGCCGGAGCCCACCGAGACGGAGTTGTTGAACGCGCCGCCGCGGATGAAGTTGTCGCCGTTGCCGACGAAGATGTCGTTCGTCCCGCGGCCGCCGAAGATCTCGTTGTCGCCGTCGGCAGCGCGGATCTTGGTCGTCTTGGACTTGGCGAACGCGCCGCCGGAGTCGTGCTCACGGTCGGCCCACAGCACGTTGTCGCCGCCCTTGCCGTCGACGAGGCCGCCGCCGTGCGTCCCGAAGAGCCGGTCCGGACCATCGGTGCCGACCAGCGAGAACGGCTCGGTCTTGCTCGGCGCGATCTTGGTGACCGCCGCCGGAGCCGCGTCGAAGAGCTGGATCTTCGGACACCCGACGATCTTGCCCTCGGCGACCACGTACTGGATCGCGTTGAGCTCCGGATCCTCGGCGCGGTTGACGAAGAGGACCGAGTTCGGGTTGCCGCCGCAATCGATCTTCGCCAGCTGGCCGACCTTCGCGACATACACCTGGTTGATGCCGCTGCCGAGCACGATCTGGTCCGGACCCGAGTGGTAGTAGACCGTGTTGTTGCCGTTGCCCGCGGTCAGCCGCAGCCCGCCGCCGCCCGCGTTCACGACGTTGTTGCCGTTGCCGAGCACGACGTCGTCGGGGGCGCCGCCCGGATCGACGTAGTTGTTGCCGTCGCCGAGCGTGATCGTGTCGTGGCCGGTCGAGCCGAACACGGTGTTGTTGCCACCGCCGGCCTTGATCGAGTCGTCGCCGGTGCCGCCCTCGATGTAGTTGTTGCCCTCGCCGCCGTCGATCGTGTTCGACGAGCGCACCCCGTAGATCACGTCCGGGCCAGGGCCGCCGGTCAGCGTGTCGGAGCCACCGCCGCCGAACAGCGTGTCGCCTTCCGGCGAGGTCGCCGTGAGCACGTCGGACGCCGGCGTGCCGACGAGCGTCTTGGCGCTGGCACCAGGCGCGAGCGCCACCACGGCCGCGACGCCGAGCACTGCCGCTCGGGCAGCGGCGCGGCGCGGGGAAAGGCCCGGGGTGGCGGCACGAGGACGTGCTGCGCCCAGGCGAAGTGCGAGGTGGTGGGGCGCGCTCATACCGCGATCATGCCAGGTGGCTAACGGTGTGACAAAACACTGCGTCAGCCACCGTGCCCGCCGCGCGTACTCCTAAGAAATGGTTAACCCGTCCCACCACCGCGCGCCTGCTCTCGCCGCGCTGGCCGCCGGGGCCCTCGCCGTCCTCCCGGCGAGTGCCGCCGCGCTCACGCTCAGCGGCACCAACGTCGGCACCGTCCCGCCGACGAACCCCGCGCACGTCGACGCCTCGACGACCAGCGTCATCTACTACCTCGACCTGCACGCGGGCCCGGCGGACGAGCGCTTCAGCGTCCGCCTGACCCCCGGCAAGTTCGCGACGCTCGGCCCCGCCGACGAAGGCGCCGCCGTCGACGGCCCGCTCCAGTTCGCGCTCGACGGCCCGGGCACGATCGGCAAGGTGGTCACCGATCCGTCCTTCGGCGCCCTCTGCTCCAGCCGCGACCGCGCCTTCCACGGCTACGCGACGGGCGACGCCACCGTCGACGTCCAGCTCCCCGCCGGCGCCAACACGACGCTGGCCGTGCGCTACGCCGTCGGCCGCCGCGCGCCGTGGGTCGACACCGACCTGCAGCTGCGGTTCGCGTTCGGGCAAGCGCTCGTCGGCCAGTACGACGCCAGCTCTCCTCTCTTTGGCGGCCCCACCGCTATCGGCACCGTCAGCCCGATCACGTCGACCCGGCAGATCCCCGCGATGGCCAGCGGCAAGGGCAAGATCGGCGCGCACCTGTTGATCAGCGCGTCGCCCAAGGGCACGTACGGCGAGGACGGCGGCGCGGCTCGCAAGCTCAAGGCCGGCGCCGCCGTGCGCGTGAGCGGCAAGCTCGAGCCGGCGACGGCCGGCAAGCGCGTGGTGCTGCAGTGGGGCAAGCCCGGCAAGACGCTGCGCACCGCGGCGCGCGTCAAGACGGGCAAGTCCGGCAAGTTCAGCGCGACGACCCGGCCGCCTGGCAAGGGCGAATGGGAGCTCTGGGCCAGCTACCCGAAGCAAGCCGGCCAGCTCGCGGCCGACACCACATCGTGCCCGCTGCGGTACCGCGTCGGATGAACGCCGGCGGCGCAGTGACCGGCCCGTACGCGCCTTTCGACAATCGGATGGTGCGGACGCTTGACGCGGCTGTCATTCTGACCCCGTTGTGTCCGCCGGACTCCTCCCCCACCCGCCGGCTGTGCGGTTGCGCACGCCCGATGCCAAGCATTCGCCCAGGAGGGCGTAGAACGTAGGCCATGGGTACCGCCCTCGCACGGATCTTCGCCGCCACCGAAGAAGCCAACCGCCTCGCGATCCTCGCGGCCCTGTCCGAGGTTCCGGACGGCCCGATGCTCGACATCGGCCCGCACAAGGGCGAGTTCACGCAGCGCGTGGCGGAGCGCGTCGGCGCCACCGACGTGCGCGGCGTCGAGCTCATCCCCGACCACATCGACGAAGCCGAATCGCGCGGGATCCGCGTCACGCTCGGCGATGTCGACGAGGGTCTGCCCTACGACGACGACACCTTCAGCCTCGTGCTCGCCAACCAGGTGATCGAGCACGTGCGCCGCACCGACCTGTTCCTCACCGAGATCCGCCGCGTGCTGCGGCCGGGCGGGCTCGCGTGCATCTCGACGAACAACCTCGGCTCCTGGCACAACGTGTTCTCGCTCGCGCTCGGCTACCAGCCGATGCCGATGCACGTCAGCGACGAAGTCATCGTCGGCAACCCGGTGAACCCGCAGAACGGCCTGATGCACGAGGACCTCGGCCGGACCCACCTGCGGATCTTCACGCTGCGGTCGCTCGTCGAGCTCGCCGAGTACCACGGGCTGGCGTCCGTCCACGCGGAGACGTCGGGCTACTACCCGCTGCCGCCGAGGCTCGCCGCGAAGGCGGCTCGCCTCGACCCGCGCCACGGCGCGTTCAGCGTCGCCATCTTCAAGAAGCCGGCGTAGCCCGCGCCTTGGCCGTCGCCGCCGCGTAGGCCGTCAATGACGGCTTGACGGTGTTGTTCTTCTTCACGAGGCCCGTGTGGAGGCCCCAGAAGTCTTTGCCGCCGGGGTAGGGCGGGACGTCGCGCCACGCGTAGTAGACGACGCCCTGCAGCTGCAGCGCCTCAGCGCGCTGCGCCGACAGCCGCACCAGATCGGACACGAGCTTGGCCTGCTTGGCTTCGCTCACGGTGAAGTCGCTGCCGAGCTTGCCGGTCGCCCAGCCGCACTCGGTGATCCAGACCGGCGGCTTCTTGCCACCGACCGTCGCGGCGCGCTGCGCCGACGCGGCGCCCGCCAGCACGCCCTGGGCGGTCTTCGAATACGGGTGCACGGCGAGCACGTCGTAGCCGGTCGGCCCCGCGGCCTTCGCGAGCTGCTTGACGTACTTCACGAGCGGCACGCCGATCTTGCTCTCCGGCATCCCGCCGGTCAGCACGCGCGCGGCCGGGTCGGCCTTCTTGATCGCGGCGCCCGTGGTCTTGAGGAGCTTCGCGTAGGCCTTGGCGTCGGGCTTGCCGCCCCAGTACGGCGGCAGGTTCGGCTCGTTCCAGACCTGCCAGGCGGTGATCGGGCGCTTCGCCGCCGTCGGATGCTCGGACCAGTAGGTGCCGTTGGTGCCGTAGCGCTGCACCAGCTTGGCCGCGTACTTGGCGAACCTCGCGTTGCTCTTGGGCGGCATCGTGGTCGTCGCCGTCACCTTCGCGCCGCGCTTCTTCTTCGACGCCTCCCGCTTCGGCACGCCGAACACGATCGGCATGATCGTGATGCCAGCACCCGCCGCGCGGCCGACCAGGCGGTCATGCAGCGTGAAGTTGAACTTGCCGGGCTTGGGCTCGATCTCCTCCCACCGGAACGGCTGGCGGATCAACTCGACCCCGGCCTTCGCCTGCGCGTCGAGCGCCTGATTGAGATCGCCGTCCTTCGCCGGCAGCAGCTCCGGCGCGACCATCCCGAAGAAGTCCGCCGGGAGCGCCGCCGCCTCCGCTTTGGGCTCGACGACTGCGCCGCTGCCGCAGGCCGCCAGGCCAAGCGCGCAGGCAGCGACGACGGTGGTGATGACGCGGCGGATCAACGCAGTCCCTTGATCGTTTTGGTGAGCGCCTTGACGGCGGGCTTGTCTTTGCCGGCGTGCGTCAGCAGGCCGGTGCGCAGGCCCCAGAAGTCGGTCCGGCCGGGATACGGCGGCAGGTCGCGCCACGCGAAGTAGATGACGCCCTCGAGCTTGAGGCGCTTGCGGCTCTTGGCGAGCGCCCGGAACGACTGCGACACGAGCGACGCCTGCACCTTCTTGCTCACCGTGCGGCCCTTCGCCGGCGGGCCGCCTGCCGCCCAGCCGAGCTCCGTCACCCACAGGCGGATCTTGCGTCCGGCCTTCGTGGCGTCGAGCGTCTTGCGCATGGTGCGGGTCAGCGCGACGACGGTCTTGACCTTGAGCGCATACGGGTGCACGCCGACCGCGCTGGTCGCGGGCCCGCCGCCCGCCTTCAAGTACGCCGCCAGGAACTTCTTCGGCTTGACGCCGAGCTTGGAGTCAGGCAGTCCGCCGGAGACGATCAGCGCGGCAGGCTGCACGGCGCGGATCGCCGCGGCGCCCGCGATCACGAGGCGCGCGTACGCGGCGGCGTTGACCTTGCCGCCCCAATAGATGGGCAGGTTCGGCTCGTTCCACAGCTGGTAGGCGCCGATGGGTTGGGCGGCCACGCCCGGGTTGGCTTTCCAGAGGGCGCCGCCTGGGCCGTAGCGCGCGGCGACCGCAGCGGCGAAGCGGGCGAACAGGGCGTTGTCGCGCGGCGGGAAGGTCGCGCGGACGGTGTTGCCTGCCGCGCGGCTGGTCGCCCACGCCGGCTCGCCGAACAGCAGCGGCAGCACCCGGACCCGCGAACGGGCTGCCGCGAGCACGAACCGGTCGGTCACCGAGAAATCGTAGATGCCTGGCGCCGGCTCGAGCTCGTTCCAGCGGAAGACCTGGCGGATGGTCGTGAACCCGACCTTGCGCTGCTTGGCGAACTGCGCCGCCTGGTAGTCCGGCGCGCCGATGTAGACGTCCTCGGCGGTGACGCCCGCGAAGTTCGCGGGGAGCTTGGCCTCGGCGGTCTTGGCGAGCGGGACCGACAGGATCCCGATCGCGAGCAGCAGCGTGACGCAGAAGGCGATCGCGAGCGGCACCCAGCGTCCGGCGTGCCCGACACCCGCGCGGGCGCTGGCGTGGCCGTCGCGGGCCGCGGCACGGGCGGAAGCGGTTCCGGGGTCGCCCTCAGCCGGGCGCAGCGTGCGGCCGATGAACACGCCGGTCGCCAGCGCGCGCGTCTCCGCGGGCGAGAGCTCGCCGTAGAGCTCGCTCGCTTCGGCGCCCGTCGTGGTGGTGTCCGGAAAGATCGCGTAGAGCCCGTCGGAGCTCGTCCCGACGCCGCGTTTGGACTCCGCGATCGACGCCGCGAGAGCGGCCGTGGAGGCGTCATCGGCGGCACGCGCAGCCCCAGGGGCCACGGTGACTCCGACCAGCGCGGCCGTTGCGACGCGCAGAATCGGCATCATCTGTGCCGGATGGTAGCCAAGGACACCGCCAATGCACCGCAGTTTTTGCGGCCCGGGCGCCCCCGGCTTTCCTGGTTTTTCGCGCTTGCAGCGGTTTTGCTGGATGCGATCCTGGCGATCGCCGGCGCCGGCTCGCTGGCGCTCGCGGGCGCTGCGCTGCTCGCGCCCGGCGTCGCGTTCGCTGGTCTGCTCCCGGACCCGATCCGCCGCACGCCGATCGCGCGCTGGGCCGTCGTGCCCGCGCTCGGCATGGCGATCTCGAGCGTCGCGCTGATCTCGGTCGCCCGGCTGGGCCTGCCGCTGACGGGCCTGTCGATCCGCGTCGTGCTGCTGGCGCTGGTCGCGGGCGCGCTGTTCGTGCCCGCTGGCGACGTCGCGCCCACGATCGCGGCGCCCGGCGACCGCACGTCCGCGCAGCGCCTGGCGGGCGCGCTCGAGGCGGCGGCGCTCGCCGTCGTGCTGATCGGCGCGGCTGCCCTCGCGTGGCGGGTCCTCGGCGAACTGCCGCTCCCCGGCAACGACTGGGCCAAGTACCTGCTCTACGCCGACGAGATCCGCCAGCACCACCGCCTGCTGCTCGACAACCCCGTGTGGCTCGGCGGCGAGGGCGTCCCGTTCCGCGAGGACCCGGGCGTCCCGAGCCTGCAGGGCAGCGCGCTGATCCTCAGCGGCGCCACGACGGGTGAGCTGGCCCGCACGATCATGCTCTTGTCGCTCGGCAGCGTCCTGGCCGTCTACGGCACGGTGCGCGCCTCGCTCGGCGTCGTCGGCGGCCTCACCGCCGCGGCGCTCGTCGCGTTCATCCCGGCGACGCAGAACATCCTCGGCTGGCACGGCCTGGCGAACGTCGGCGCGCTCGTGCTGCTGCCGCTCGTCCTGGGCCAGCTCGGTGCGTGGCTCGGCGGCGAGCTCGACCGCCGCGGCGAGGCGGGCCTCGCCGTCGCGCTCGTCGGCCTGGCCGCCGCGCACCGGCTCACGAGCGTGATCGGCCTGGCGGTCGTCTTCGCGATCATCGCCGTGCGCTGGCTGGCGCCCGGTGAGGCGGCGCGGCGCGAGGTGGTGCGGTCGACCCTGCGCATCAGCGCGCTCACCGCGCTGCTCGGCGTCCTGGTGCTGCTCGACATCCAAGCCCGGTCGGCGACCGCGGGCGGCACGCTCGACTACAAGAGCTACCTGTCGACCAAGCTCGACCTCGTGCTCGCCTCGCGCGACCTGGGGACGATCCTGCTCGTGACCGCTGGGCTCTCGGCGGTCTGGCTGATCGCGCGCGGCAAGCTGCCCCGGGCGGTCTGGCCGGCGCTCGCGCTGGGCCTCGTGAGCATCACGCTCGCGTACGTGTGGGTCATCCATCTGCCCCTCTACTACGCGCGCATGGTCTTTTACCTGCCATACGGCCTGGCGCCGCTCGCCGGGGCTGGCGCGGCCGCGCTCTCTGGCTGGCTGTGGAGCCGGCGCGACGACTCGTCCGCGGCGCGGATCGCGCTCGCAGCGGGCGTCACCGCCGGGTGCGGACTCGCCGCCGCGCTCTACATCCCGTCGGCCAGGCAAGCCGATGAGGTGCAGAAGTACTACGCGTTCGCGAACCCGGCCTCGCTGCGCGGACTCGACGCGCTCACCCAGACGATGGCCCCGGGCGAGCCGATCACCACCGACCGGTGCTGGAGCTTCCTCTCCGGCTGGCTGCTGCACCGCCCCACCTACCCGGCGCTCGCCGACCAGGACATCGGGCCAAGGGCCGAGCTGCCGCTCGCGCGGATGGGGCGCGAGATGATGTCGGGCTCCGACGACGGGCAGCGGCTGATCCGCAAGCTCGGCGTGCGGTACGCGCTCGTCGACCCCACGTGCCCGCCGAGCGACGTGCCGGTGATGCCCAGCGGCGAGCTCGTCTACGCCAGCCAGCGGCTCGCGATCGTGCGGCTCACGCCCGGCAAGGAGTAGGGGGCTACTTCTTCTTGGGCGCCTTGAACGGCGCCGGCTTCTTCAGCGACACCTCGCTGCGCAGGCGCGGCAGGATGTCCTTCGGCTTCTTGGCGACGGTGTGAAGCAGCACGAGCTTGTCGCCCTTCTTCACCTTGGCGGTGACCGTGAACTTGACCGTGCGGTTGCTCAGCAGCGTGACCGTGCGGACCTTCACGTCCTTCGGCTTCTTGGCCTTCTTGCCCTTCGCCTTCTTCGCCCGCACCGCCACGACGAAGCGGAACTTCTGCTTCGACGGCTGGCCAGCGCACGCCAGGCGGCCCGTGGCCTTGATCGAGGACTTCGCGCCCGTCTTCAGCCGCACGGGCTTGGCCGCCGTGAGCAACGCGGTCCACTGGCACGCCTTGATCTCGCTGACCGGCCGCTGGTTGCCGCCGCAGTTGCAGAGCGTGCCGCCGGTGCCACCACCGCCGCCACCGGAGCCGTCGTCGCCGTTGCCGCTGTCGGTCTGGGTCGGGTCGGAGCCCGGCGGGTTGGGCGGAGGCAGGATCTCCTTACACGCGGTGACCGGCAGGTCGCAGCGGAAGATCGCCGAGCGGGCGGAGTTCGGCACCTTGCCGAGCACGTCGAACGTCTGCGTCGGCGGGCCGTCGGTGAGGCACACCTCGGCGCGGCCGTACGAGTTGGTCTCCTGCGAGTAGGTGTTGCGGCCCGTGGCTTGGAACTCCAGGCGCGCGCCCTCGATCGGGTTGCCGTCGTACGTCACGCGGCCGATCACGCAGGTCGGGCCCGAGCGCGTGAGCGTCAGCCCGAGCGGCAGGAGCTTGGAGTCGTCGGTGATGCCCCCGCAGAGCTTGATCGTGTCCTTGGCGGGGTTGCCCAGGGCGACCTGGTCGGCCCAGCGCAGCGAGAGGCGCTGCAGCGCGGCGCCGGTCAGGAACGGCGTGCCGTCGGCGTGCCGGAAGACGCCCATGTAGCCCTCGAAGATCGGCTCCTTGTTGGTCTCTGAGCCGGTGATGCCGTAGGCCAGGAACTGCTCGACGTCGCAGTTGCTGCGGGCCAGGGCGTCGGCGGCGAACGACTGCGTGGCGGCGCGCGCGGCGTCGGTCACGAAGCCGGAGCCCGCCGAGGCGGCGCCGTTGCCCGACATGACCACCGGCTGGCCCGTCTCGGTGATCATCACCGGGAACCCCGGCTTGCCGAGCGCCGCGAGCTTCGTGCGCAGGCCCGTGACGAGCCCGATGATCGCGGGCGCGTGCGGGGCGTACGGGTGGAAGCCGATGCCGTCGATGGCGTCGCCGCCGCCGTTGGCGAAGAACCCGTCGAGGTAGGCGTTGATGTTCTGCCAGCCGACCGACGCGAGCAGCAGCGCGTTCGGCTGCGCCGCCTTGAGCGCCGGCTTGATGACCTTCATCGCGGCCGCGTACTCCGCCGGCTCGGGCTTGCCCGTCCAGAAGTTCGTGGAGTTGGCCTCGGTCCAGATCTCATAGTCGTAGGGCGGCAGCTGCGGCAGCTCGGGGTGCTCGGCCCAGAACGCGCCGCCGGGCCCGTAGCGCTTGGCGAACGCCGCGATGAACGCCGCGAAGTCCGGGTACTGCGCCGAGGTCATGCGGTACGCGTTCTTCGGCGACGCCCACGACGGGACGCCCGCGAACAGCGGCGCCGCGCGGATCCCGCGCTTGGCGAACGACGCGATCGCGTAGTCGACTGAGTCGCGCGATGGCGACCCGTTGAAGTTCCAGTCGTAGTGGTGGGTGCCGTTCGTCGGCGCGCGCACCTCGGTGGTGTGCCAGCTCACCTGGAGCCGCGACACCGCCATACGGCCGGCCTCCAGCTGGGCGTAGTAGCTGTCCCAGCGGCTCGGCTCGATCGTGGCGTCCTTCATCAGGGGCTGGGCGTTGACCCCGATGTACTCGGCGGTCGACGCGGCCTGCGCGCTGGGAGCGCCAGCGATGAGCAGCACCGCCGCGGTCAGGAGCGCCAGGAGGGCCCTCAGGGGGCGGCGATCGATACGGCTGGACGTCGTGCGCGAGTGCAAAAGCATGGGGGTCGTCGGCTCTTACGCACCGCGCAGGCAGGTCCTGACGCTGGAGTGACAAGCGAGTCAGGGGAGATCGTCACAGACTTTGGTGCGCTGTCAACGGCTGGTTGGCCCTTTTTTGCGGTCCATCAACAGCGCAGCACGGCGATCGGAGCGCTTCGCAGCGCCTCGCGTCGGGCGGGCGGCGCCCCTCATCGGCAAAGAAACGCGCCGACATTAGCCCGATTCGCGAATCGGACGATCCGCGACGCGAGGTGGTCGGACAGGTGGCCAGACGCCTTGCCAGACATGCGCTTTCCATTCCCCCGGCCGAGTTCTAGAGCACAATGCCACACCCCCTGCGCACGGATGTGCGGGGCGGCAAGAGAAACTTCAACGGCCTCCGGTCGATCAGGACGATCACCGCGGCCGTACTTGCTGCACTCGCGACCTCGGTCTCCCCTGGCCTCCTCACCGACTCCGCGTCGGCGGCTGCCGCACCCTCCGGTTTTATCGGTATCAGCGACTGGGCTTGGCCCACGACCAGCGAGTCGCAGGCGCTCAGCGCCGACGGCGTGCGCACCGTGCGCGCCGGCCTCGCGTGGGACTGGGTCGAGCACGTCCAGGGCAAGCGCAACTGGGGCGGCGTCGACAAGCTCATGACGGACGCGTCCGCCGGTGGCTACGACCTCCTGCTCGCGATCAACGGCTGCACCGCCTGGGCGTGCGGCGCCACGCGCACTGCCCCGCAGACCGATCAGGCCCGCGCGCAGTTCCAGAACTTCGTCGGCGAGGCCGTGCGGCGCTACGGCGCGAACGGCTCCTTCTGGGCGTCGAAGCCGTCGCTCAAGCCGGCCCGGATCAGCTGGCAGGTGTGGAACGAGGTCAACGTCGGTGCCGACTGGCCGAACCCGACCGCCGCTGGCTACCAGCAGATGCTGAGCGAGACGTCGGCCACGATCAAGTCCGCCGATTCCAGCGCCCGCGTGCTCACCTCCGGCCTCGCGGAGTTCCCGGCCGACAACACCGGCGCCACGCTCTCCGCCTTCCTCACCGACCTCGAGAAGAACCCGGCGTTCCGCTCCAGCGGCGACGTCGTCGCGATCCACGGCTACGCCGCCGACCCCGCCGGCGTCGTGCGGATCCTCGACACGACGCGCCGCATCATGCAGGCCGCTGGCGACAACCGCCCGATCTGGATCACCGAGCTCGGCTGGGGTTCCGGCGGCCCGGCGCACCCCTTCGCGACCAGCGAAGCCACCCAGGCCGACCACTTCCGCAGCGCCTTCGACACGATGATCGCCTGCCGCGACCGCTGGAGCCTGGAGCGCGCGATCTGGTTCGGCTACCGCGATATCGATCCGGCCGCGCTCGGCGAGGCTGACTACTGGGGCATGCACACCGGGCTCTACCGCGCCGGCAGCGGCGGCGGTGCAGCCAAGCCCGTCCTGGACGCGTTCCGCGAGATCGCCAGCGGCAGCGAGCTGCCGAACGGCCGCGCCTCGAGCTGCGGCCTGCCGGGCGGGGCCGACAAGACCGCCACGACCGATCCGCGCAACACGCCCGTCGGCGGTGGCGGCTCCGGCAGCAGCGTCGGCGGCGGCAGCGGCACGGCCGATGGCATCCCGACCGTCACCATCACCCGCTCCCCCACGCTCGTCGGGGCGAACACCAGCGGCGCCCGCGTCGACTTCGTGACCAGCATGGGCAACTCGGGCAACGCCCAGTGCTCCGTGAACGGCGGCGAGTGGAGCCTCTGCGCCACGCCGTACGTGATCCCCAAGGACCGCGAGGGCGCGTTCACGCTGCGCGTCCGCGCGATCACCGCCGGCGGCGTGGTCAGCACCACGCCCGCGACCGCGAGCTGGACCGTCGACACCACCGCCCCGAGCACCGTCTTCAAGAAGACGCCGAAGAAGATCGTCCGCAAGACCGTCGCCGCGCGCTTCGGCACCCGCGCCGTCCGCCTCGGCGCCGGCGCCACCGAGACCGTCACCTATCAGTGCAAGCTCAACAAGGGCGTCTGGAAGCCGTGCGGCGCGCGCTACCGCGCCCGCGCCACGAAGCGCGGCCGCCACACCCTCAGCGTCCGCGCCGTCGACGCCGCCGGCAACGTAGACCTGCGCGGCGCCGTCGCCAAGTTCCGCGTCGTCTAGGCCGGCTCCGGCGCCGCCGGCAAGTTCGGCGCCGTAGAGCCGGCC
>JAEYAL010000035.1 GCA_023404805.1 Actinomycetes bacterium
CGGCGGCACTCCGGCCGCCCGCTCCCACGAGGCCAATGCGACCCGCGCGGCGGTCTGGCCGCAGTTCGGCGAGGCGCCAGCCGACTTCTTCCAGAACGTCGTCGACCGCGCGGGCGAGGGGAACTACCGGCCCGGCGTGGCAGGCAACGGCCGGTACGTCGTCGTGCACGGGCTCACCACGAGCGGCAACAGCAAGCTCGGGCGGACCGCGCTGGGCGTCAACCCCGGCGGCGCGTTCAACAACGCCGTCGACATCACCGCCTACAACACGCGCCTCATCTCCGACGAGCAGCGCGACATCTGGCCCGCTCACGAGCGCTTCCGGTGGTGCCAGTCGGTGTCGCAGAAGAGCTTCGAGAAGGTCGGCGGCAACTGGCGGCAGGTGTTCCACACGATCGGCTCGCAGCGCGACGATCCCGATCCCGAGCTCCAAGAGGAGACGCGCCCCGGCTGGTACCGGATGTTCGACAGCCCCGGCTGGCCGCTCCCGATCGGCCCGTCGACGCCGCGCCTGGCGCTCGGCGACGGCCACCAGAGCGACGTCGCCGCGACCGAGGTCTACGTCGCGATGCTGCTGACGGCGTGGGTCGAAGGACTGCGCGACGGCAACTGGGAGAACGTGACCGACAACCCCTTCGACTGGTGCAGCATCCAATGGCTGAAGCGGGCCAACCCCGGCGCCAAGTGGGCGCCGGCTGGGAGCCGCCTCGTGGAGGGCGGCAAGACGCTCGGCGAGTTCGGCAAGAACCCAGGCGACGTCGACCTTTGATCGCCGCGGCCCCAGCTGTAGCCGGCGCCGCTACGGCGCCGGGTCGGCGGGCTGGAGCCCCGGCTGCGGCCGAGGCACCTGACGCGGCACCGTGATCGCGATCCACGACTGGTGCGCGGCCACCGCCAGCAGCACCGCTTCGACGCCGAGCAACGCCGCCAGCGTGCTGACCTTCACCAGCAGCGCGCCGGCGAACGCGCCGAGGATCATCGCGGCGATCGCGCTCAGGCGCACCCACTCGCGCCGCCGCTCACCGCCACCCAGGAGCGAGTCGGACGACACGTCGGTGATGGTCGACGTCAGGACGGTGGTGGGCACGTCGCTGAACCCGAGCCGCCGGACGGTCGCGTTTCTCAGCCCCATCGCGAACGACAGCACGGCGATGGCGAGGTAGCGGAGCGGTTCGTCGGGCGTGTCGATGCCGGTCTGCAGGCCGAGCATCAGCAGGGCGGTGACCGCGATCAGGACGATCTCGATGCCGGTGACCCGCCGGAACCAGATGAACGGCGTGTGGTGCCAGGTGCGCGAGAGCCGCCCGGCCGCCGCGCTGCCCGCGGCGAAGAGCACCAGGGCCAGCAGCGAGCGGCTGAACGAGAAGTCGAAGCTGCCAGCCATGCCGAACCCGAGCAGGACCGCGTTGCCGGTCATGTTCGCCGTGAAGACGCTGCCGATCGCCAGGTACGAGACGGCGTCGACGATGCCCGTCGCGAAGGTCATCCCGAGCAGCGACGGCAGCAGCAGCTTGCGGCGCTGCGACGCCCGGATCCGCTCCCACGCGGCTTCGGGATCAGGCACGTGGACGGCCATCAGCCGCCTGTCCGGCGCACGAAGAGGGTCTGCGCGCCGCGGCCCAGCACGCCGCAGGGCGGTCCGCCGTGCTGGGACTCGCGGGTCCAAGGGCCCTCGGTGTGCTCGGTCGCCCGGAAGCGGCCGTCGCCGAGGGATTCGAAGTAGGCCGTGGCGCCGGAACTCACGCCGCGCAAGCTAGCGCGCGGGCGCCGGCCAGGACCGCTATTCGATCGCGCCGACGGGCAGGATCGTCAGGTTGGTGCGCGTCACGTCGACGGAGTAGCCGCCCGGCGGGACCTTGCACTCCACGGCGATCGAGTCGTTCGCCGCGACGGTGACGGCGGCGTTGAACGCGGCGGTGGCGGTCTGGCCCGAGCTCGGGATCGAGTCCTTGCTGCTGTCGAGGACGACGCGCGTGGCGTTGTGCAAGTGCACGAGCTCGCAGATCACCGAGGCGCCGAAGGTGCCCAGGTTCTCGGACGAGACCTTGCCGATCACGACGTAGCTGCCAGCGTCGGGCAGGATCTTCGTGACGGTCGGGTCGAAGGTGTCGGTCAGGGCGTTGCCGGGCTGCGCGGTGCCATCGCCGTCGGTCGCGACGTACGCGGTGGAGCTGCCGCTCGGGCCGGCGGGGCCGACCGGACCGGTCGAGCCGGTGTCGCCCTTATCGCCCTTGGGGCCCTGAGGGCCCTGTGCACCGGTCGCGCCGGCGTCGCCCTTGGGGCCCGTCGCGCCAGCTGCGCCCGTATCGCCCTTGGGGCCCTGCGCGCCAGCTGCTCCGGTGTCGCCCTTGGGCCCGGCGGGCCCGGCCGCGCCCGCGGCGCCTTCAGCGGAGGCAGCCGAGGCGGACTTCGCGAGCTTGAGCGCGGTCGTCGCGTTCTTGTCGGCCTTCGTGGCGAGCTTGGTCACCTTGGCGAGCTGCGCAGCAACCGACGGCCCGCCGAAGGCAGGCGGGACGGCGAGCGCGAGGACGACGACGCCAGTGCAGGCGGCCATCCGTTGCCGGCGGGCGGTCGAGAAAGCAGAACGCAGCATTGCCTCTTCCGTCGGCTGTTGCTCTGGTCCATGGAGTGGATCTCGGAATGAATTCCGTACGACTCGACGAGACGTCCAGTTACCGCCGCCGCTCGGGGGACGGGTGGCGCGGCGCCGCTCAACGCACCAACTCTGGGGCTTTTCCGCGGCGCGACGGGTCAATGACACACCCGCGCGCTTGCGTGAGCCGATATCCTCGCCCGATTCGCTGGTCCGTGCACGATGCCGTGCACGCCCCGGCTGGCCCCGCCGTCCCGCAGGGCCAACTCCGATCAACAGCTGATTCGAAGAAGGCCCAGAAGTGCCCAACACCTTCGCCGCCCCGACTGCAAATGCCAAGCTCACCGCGTGGGTCGATGAGATCGCCGAACTCACGCAGCCGAGCGAGGTCGTGTGGTGCGACGGATCCGCGGAGGAGTACGACCGCTTCTGTCAGGAGCTCGTCGACGGGGGCACGTTCCGCAAGCTGTCCGACGCCAAGCGCCCGAACTCGTACCTCGCCTGGTCCGATCCAAGCGACGTCGCCCGCGTCGAGGACCGAACGTTCATCTGCGCCGAGAACGAGATCGACGCTGGCCCGAACAACAACTGGCGCGCTCCCGACGAGATGCGCGCCGAGCTGAAGGAGATCTTCACGGGCGCCATGAAGGGCCGCCCGATGTACGTCGTCCCCTTCTCGATGGGCCCGGTCGGCTCGGAGTCCTCGAAGATCGGCGTGCAGGTCACCGACTCGCTCTACGCGGTCGTGCACATGCGGATCATGACCCGCATGGGCACGAAGGCCCTGGAGGCGCTCGGCAACGGCGAGTTCGTCCCGTGCGTCCACACGATCGGCGCTCCGCTCGAAGAGGGCCAGGCCGACGTGTCGTGGCCGACCAACGCTGAGACGAAGTACATCGTCCACTACCCCGAGACCCGCGAGATCTGGTCGTACGGCTCGGGCTACGGCGGCAACGCGCTGCTCGGCAAGAAGTGCCTCGCGCTGCGCATCGCCTCCGTCCTGGCGCGCGACGAGGGCTGGCTCGCCGAGCACATGCTCATCCTCAAGCTCACGTCGCCGTCGGGCGACGTGAAGTACGTCACGGGCGCCTTCCCGTCGGCCTGTGGCAAGACCAACCTCGCGATGCTGGTCCCGACCCTCGAGGGCTGGACCGTCGAGACCGTCGGCGACGACATCGCCTGGCTCAAGTTCGGCGACGACGGCCAGCTCTACGCGATCAACCCCGAAGCGGGCTTCTTCGGCGTCGCGCCGGGCACCGGTGCCGACACCAACCCGAACGCGATCGCGTCGATCGAGAAGAACACGATCTTCACGAACTGCGCCCTGACCGACGACGGCGACATCTGGTGGGAGGGCCTCACCGAGGAGAAGCCCGCGCACCTGATCGACTGGCACGGCCAGGACTGGACGCCGGACGCCGACCACCCGGCCGCGCACCCGAACGCCCGCTTCACCGTGCCGGCCAACCAGGCTCCGTCGCTCGCCGACAACTGGGAGGACCCGGCCGGTGTGCCGATCAGCGCCTTCCTGTTCGGTGGCCGCCGCGCCTCCGTCGTGCCGCTCGTCCGCGAGGCGTTCGACTGGGAGCACGGCGTGTTCCTCGGCGCGACGATGAGCTCCGAGATGACCGCGGCCGCGTTTGGCACTGTCGGCCAGCTCCGCTTCGACCCGTTCGCCCAGCTGCCGTTCGCCGGCTACAACCTCGGCGACTACATGGGCCACTGGCTCAAGATCGGCCAGCAGCCGGGCGCGAAGCTCCCGAAGGTGTTCTACGTCAACTGGTTCCGCAAGGACGACCAGGGCAAGTTCATCTGGCCGGGCTTCGGCGAGAACAGCCGCGTCCTGGAGTGGATCTTCAACCGCGTCGACGGCAACGCCGACGCCGTCGAGACCCCGATCGGCCTCGTGCCGACCAAGGACGCGCTGAACGTCGAGGGCCTCGACCTCTCCGACGCCGATCTCGATCTTCTCCTCACGGTCGACGCCGAAGCCGTCAAGGCTGAGCTGCCGCAGGTCGAGGCGTACCTCGCCCAGTACGGCGAGCGCCTCCCGGCTGCTGTGTCGGCGCAGCTCGAGCAGCTGAAGGCTCGCCTCGGCTAGCGCTTCGCGCTCTCGGCGCCCGCTGACCCGGCGCGCCGACTACCGTTGAAGATCCTTGGGGGTCGGCGTGCCTTTTGCCTGGTGCCGCCGGCCCCCGAGTCATTTCTGGGTGGGCCGGGCGCGGCTGCGTCGCTTGAGCGGCTGCGGCGCCTGAGCGGCTGCGCGGACCCAGCCGCTGGTGCTCGGCGCAAAACTGCGCAGAAACTGCAGCAAATGTGCCGATTCTGCGGAGCGGACGCATCAATTCACCCCGGACCAGGGGCGGTGCTGCGATCGCGTGACACGGTCGCCTCGTGGAGGCGTCGATGCTTGTGGTGCTGGGCCCGTGGGCGGCGCGTGGCCGTCGCGGCGACCCAGTTCCGAAGCGCCGTTCCGCCGCCGGACGCGGGCGCGTGTTCGCCGAAACGGGCGGCGAGCTCGAGGAGCGCGTCGAGCAGGTGCTGCGGCGATGGCCGGTCGACCGGCCGCGGATCTCGCGCCATCTCGATCTTCTGCTCGTCGACGCCCTGCCAACGCCGGCGATGCTCGCCGTCCTTGCCGCCGCGATGCGCGGTGAGGGCTGGGCCTGCGGGGTGTTCCTGCGCCCGCCATGCGATCCGCGTCTGGCCGCCACCCGCGTGATCGAGGATGCCCGCCGGTCGCCGTGGGGCGTCGCTGTGCGGCGCGATCCCGCGGACCGCGCGTCGGTGACCGTCAACGCCGCGCTCGCGCCGCACGTCACGCTGCTGCGTCAGCGCTCCGCCGCGGTGTGGGCCGCGCTCGACGCGGTCGCCGTCCACCGCACCGCCACCGCGGCGGCGCGCGAGCTCGACTGCTCGCAGCAGACGGTGAGCCGCCATCTCGCCCGAGCCAACTGCGCCGCCGTCGCCCAGACGCGCCTCGTCGTCGAAGCGCTCCTCGCCGCCCGCTGAACGCCGCGACTGCGCTGACGGCGCCGTCGCGCCCGAGCGC
>JAEYAL010000064.1 GCA_023404805.1 Actinomycetes bacterium
GTCCCCGCCCGCGCGGGGCAGCGGCTGGCGTTTGGCCGCGTCGCGCTCCGGCTCCGCTGGCCGACGCCCGCTGCGGCGGCGCGTCCCGGCGATCCGAACGACCGCGCGGCTGTGGTCGAAGCTCAGATCGGCGCGCTGCGAGCGCTGCTCCCGGCCGACGCCGAGGGCAACGTCCTGCAGACCGTGCCGCACCTCCTCGCGGCCGACGTGCTCGTCGCCAGCCACCACGGGAGCAGCGACGAAGGGCTGCCGGCGACGCTGGCGCGCGTGAGGCCGCAGCTGGCGCTGATCTCCGTCGGCGCCCACAACACGTATGGCCACCCGACCGTCCAAGCGCTCGGCGCATTGCGTGCCGCCCGGACGCCTGCGCTGCGGACTGATCAGTCCGGGACCGTCGACCTGCGGGCCGGCCCGCGCGGGGAGGTGGTGGTTCGGCGCGAGCGGTGACTGCGTCTCCGAAGCGCTCAAGAGGGCTGCCGTGCTGCCCTCGCGGGTCGGATATGGCCCCGGAGAGTCAGGTCGGCGCGCGAGACCGCGGGTCAGCCGACGTGCACGCCGGGCTCAGCCGACGGCACGATCTCGCGGCCGAGCGGCGTGAGCGAGATCGGGATCATCTTGAAGTTCGCGAGGCCCAGCGGGATCCCGATGATCGTGATGCACATAGCGATGCCGGTGATCAGGTGGCCCAGGGCGAGCCACCAGCCGCAGAGCACCAGCCAGAGGATGTTGCCGATGGTCGAGGCTGCGCCGGCGTCGCCGCGGCGCTCGATCGAGCGGCCGAACGGCCAGAGGGCGTAGAGCGCCATGCGCCCCGAGGCGATCCCGAACGGGATCGTGATGATCAGGATGAAGCAGATGATCGCGGCGATGCCGTAGCCGAGGGCCAGCCAGAAGCCGCCGAAGACGAGCCAGATGATGTTCAGCAGCACGCGCATGGGCTGATCATGCCATCGCGCGCGGTGTCCGGCGCTCGGTCTGCGCAGCACGGCCGATCCGCGCGAGGGCGCGGCGCGCGTCTGGACGCGGGTTGCAGCAATGGCGCCGCTCAGCGGAGCATCTGCGCGAGCGCCGACAGCTGGTGCGCGGCGTCGAGCGTGAGCGGCGGGCCGTGGCCGAAGGCGATCACCTTTGGGCGCAGCTCGGCGAGGCGCTGGATCGAGCGGTTCGTGCTCTCGTTGTCGGGACGCAGCGCGCCGATCGGCCGGAACACGCCGGTGCGAAAGCCCGTGGAGACGCCCATCAGCGCGTCGCCGGTGATGAGCACGCCGTCGCGCTCGCGCCAGAGCGAGTGGTGGCCGGGGGAGTGCCCGCGCGTTTGAACGGCAACGAACCCGCCGCCGATGTCCTGGCCGTCCTCGAGCGGCGAGGCGCGCAGACCGCGGTAGCGGACGAACGCCCGCTGGACCGGGATGAGCGGTCGGCCGAGCTTGATCGGCGGCGAGACGCCCGCTGCGAGGTCAGCCAGGTCGGCGGCGCCGCACAGCACCTCCGCGCCCTTCTCGGCCGACACGCCCGCGACCGTCCCCGCGTGGTCCACATGCGCGTGGGTGAGCACGATGCGCTCCACGTCGACCTCGCGCAGCTGCCGCAGCAGCCGCTTGCGCTGGTGGGGCATCCCGGTGTCGACCAGGATCCGGTCGTCGATCAGGTACGCGTTGAGCATCGCCCGCGGCGCCAGCGGGACCCGGATCACACCCTCGGCGATGGTCTGCATGCCGGCAATCTACCCGGCGGCCGGGGCCGCAGCACGTCAGCTCGGCAAGTGAACCGCCTGCACCTGCGCACCACGCCGAGGACTGGACGCGGCGCGTCGCCGGAGTCCTCTACCGTCTGCGGTGTGGCGAGTCTGAAGCCGGCCTATCTGCTCCACGGAGACGACCACGGCAAACTCGCCGAGCGCCGCGCCAACCTGCGCGGGCTCGCGCAGCGCCTCGGAGCCGACCTCGAATTCCTCGAAGGCGACCGGTCGACGCCCGACGGCGCCGCCGCGGCCCTCGCGGCGTTGACGCTCGGGACCGAGCACCGCGTCGTGATCGTCGACGACGTGCAGAAGTGGAAGGACAAGGACGTCGCCGCGCGGCTCGTCCCGGCCATCGCTGCCATCGACCCGGCGACCACGATCGCGTTCTTCGCGCGCGAGGAGAAGAGCAAGCCCGCGCCGCCGTCGCTGATCGAAGCGGTGGCGAAGGCCGGGGGCGACGTCGTCAACGTCAAGCTGCCGGAGGAGAAGAACCTCGGCGGCTGGATCATGCGCGAGGCGGCCGCCCGCGAGATCGACCTCGACCGCGAAGCCGCCGACCTCATCGGCAACCGGATCGGGCGTCGCCCGTCGCGGCTTTCCCGCGTCCTGGAAGTGCTTGCGCTGGGTACCGAACCCGGCCAGCGCCTCGGCGCCGCTGATGTCGCGCCGTTCGTGGGCGACGACGCCGACCTGGTCGCCTGGCCGCTGGTCGATGCGCTCGTCGCAGGCGATGAGCAGCAGGCGCTGCGGCTCATGCTCGAGCTCACAGGCCGCGGCGAGTCCGCGGTGCGGCTGCTGATGATGGTGCAGTCGCGGGCCCGTGAGCTTCGCGACCTCTCGGTCCGGCTTGCCGCGGGCGAGTCCCGCCAAGCCGTCGAGGCATCGGTGAAGGGGCCGCCGTGGGCGCGTGGCAAGCGCGTGCAGGAGGCGGCGCGCGCCGACCGGCAGTGGCTCGACGCGCTCGTCTACCGGCTCTCGGCGCTGGAGTCCGCCAGCCGCGGCGGCGCCGCGAGCGACCCCGACGTCATGGTGATCCACCAGCTCTTCCGCCCGCCGGCGACGGCGAGCGCGCGGTAGATCCGCTGGTCCGGGTTGCGGGCCCCGGACCGTGTCAAGCGGCTGGCGCTAGTGGCCGGGCTTCACGATCGTCGTGTCGGCCGTCAGATGCCCGGGCTTCACGATCGCGACTGGCTCGAAGCCGGACGGCTGCGCGTCGAGCGATGCCGGCGGGAAGCCGCTGGGTCGGACGTCGGCGGTGTACGGCCCAAAGCCGGACGGCTGGGCGGCGAACGCCGGCTCGCTGAGCGCGGCGGCGGCCGCGGCGGCGCTCAGCGCGGCGAGCGTCGTGCGGATGAACTTGCGGTGCATGGTGGTGGTACCCCCCCCGGTGGAGGGCCGCCGCGGGTGGGCGGCGGCCCGGTGTGCAACCGGGTTGTAGGCCGCTGACCGCCGCCAGACCAGGGTTGTTCGCGGATCGTTCGCAGCCGTTTCGTGGCGCGTAACCACTCGGTCGCCGGAACTGGCGACGCCAATCGTTCCGCCAGGAACTGGAGTGGCCGGTAGGTTGTCGCCTCGATGTGGACCGCCGTCGGTGACGCCCTGCCCTTCGCGAAAGGCGGCCGGGCGCCGACGGCGCGCGAACTACCGTCGCTCGAAGTCGTCCAACGACCATAGGTGACGGAAGTTGGCCGCTAACCTCGGCGCCCGATGTTGGCGCCGTGGTCTAGAACGACAAAGCGCCCGGACCAGCCGGGCGCAAAATCTTCAGTCCTTGCGGAGCGCGGGTTAGGCGCTGACGCCGCGGCGGACGCGGACGGCGCGGGACTTCTTGCGAGCGCCAGTGTTCTTGTGCAGCGCGCCGCGCTTGACGGCCTTGTCGATCGTCTTCTGCAGGAGGCGGAACGCCTCGCTGGCAGCAGCGTCGTCGTTCGAGGCGACAGCGGCCTCGAGACGGCGGAAGTAAGTCTTGATCGACGACGTGTAGCGCTTGTTCTCAAGCCGCTCACGCTCGCTGCGCAGGATGCGCTTCTTCTGGGATGCAATGTTTGCCATAGAGCGACGGCGAACGATAGCGGGATGGCGTCAGTTCTGCGGCGCCCTATGTGGTGGAGCCTGTTGGCGAACGCCGGCCGAGCGCGCGCAGGCCGGTCCGAGCCGCGCTGCGAGGCGCCCAGGGGCTGCACGCGCCTGTGGAACCTCCGCTGCGGCGAGCACATACGATCCAGCGCTCCATGGCGGACGAACTCCCACCGCTCACGGCCGCAGCACAGCGCGCGGCCGAGCGCATGGCCGCACGCGCGGAGGCCGCCGCCCGCGCCGAAGCCGAGGGCCGGGACCCGCGTGAAGC
>JAEYAL010000075.1 GCA_023404805.1 Actinomycetes bacterium
GTTCCGCGGCGCCTCTTCGGCTGACACGCGGCCGTGAGCCCGAAGGCCCGCGCGCCGGTTCCGCCGCCCACGGCCTGCGGCGGCAGGCACCCGCGGCGATCTGGCGCGCCCCCGCGCCGAGCGGGATAGGCTCGCGCCATCCGGGCAACCCAGGTGCCTCCCGGGCCACGACCGACAGGAGCGACACCGCGATGAGCAGCATCAACCTCAGCAAGGGCCAGAAGATCAGCCTGAGCAAGGACGGCGGGTCGCTGACGCGGGTCAAGATGGGTCTCGGCTGGGACCCGATCTCCGCACCGAAGAAAGGCCTCTTCAAGCGCTCAGCGCCGGAGAAGGAGATCGACCTCGACGCCTCCGTCGTGCTGCTCGACGCCGACCGCCAGGTCGTCGACACCGTCTGGTTCCGGCAGCTGAAGAGCAAGGACGGCTCCGTCACGCACACCGGCGACAACCTCACGGGCGCCGGCGATGGCGACGACGAGTCGATCCTCGTCGACCTTTCGGCAGTCCCGTCGAACGTCGAGATCCTCGCGTTCACGGTCAACAGCTTCAGCGCGCAGGGCTTCGGCGATGTCGCCAACGCGTTTTGCCGCATCGTCGACGAGACCAACGGCTCCGAGTTCGCCCGCTACGACCTCAGCGCGCAGGGCTCGCACTCGGCGCTCGTCATCGCGAAGGTCTACCGCCACAACGGCGAGTGGAAGATGGCGGCGCTTGGCGACTCCGGTACCGGCAAGACGGTCAACGAGATCTTGCCGCTCGTGCAGCAGGTCGTCTGAGACGCCGGTCTCGCGGTTTGGGCCGGTCCTCCGGGGTACCGGCCCGACCGCCCGCGATTTGGCTGACCAATCGGCCAGTTCTGGGGTAATCGGCTCAACCAGCCACATCCGGGTGTCGACCGCGTAACCGTGAGCACTTCCCCGGCTCCCCTCATCGCGCGCGTCTCGCGGCGAGATCTCGCCCGCAACCAGTTCGTCTGGAGGGCGACCGGCGGGATGACGATCTTCGTCGCCGCCGTGATCGGGCTCACGACGGTGTTCGCCGAAGCCGCCGCGACGTGGCGGCTCGTCGCCGTCGCCATCGTGTTCCTCGTGACCGGAACCGCGCTGCTGCGGCTCCAGCCGCCGGATCTCGACACGCGCTTCAACCACTTCGTGATCGCGGTTCCGTACCTGGGCGCCGCAGCCATCTTCTGGGGCGCGGAGGCCAGCCCCGGCATCGCGATCGGCGCGGCGATGTTCATCAGCCCGCTCGCCGCCGTCCGGCTCCAGAACCAGATGCACTTCTTTGTCCATCTCGTCCTCGCGACCCTGACGCTGGGGGCCGCCGGAGCTATCGGGCACCTGCCCGTCACGACGTTGATCGGGATTCTCTGCACTGTGCTCGCGATCTGGGTGCTCGGCATCTCCTGCTGGGAGATCCTGCAAAGCGCGGAAGCGCAGGGCGACGAGCTCGAGCGCCTCGTGCGCCGCGACCCGCTCACCGGCGTCGGCAACCTGCGCCTGCTCGATGAGACGCTCCCCGAAGAGATCCAGCGCCACGCCCGCGCAGGGAAGCCGCTGTCGATCCTGTGCATGGACCTCACCGGGTTCAAGGCGCTCAACGACCAGATGGGCCACGCCGAAGGCGACGCCCTGCTGCGCGAGGTCGGGACGGCGCTCAGCAGCGTCGCGCGGCCGCTCGACACGGTCGTGCGCCAAGGCGGCGACGAGTTCTGCATGATCCTCGCCGAGACGTCGGCCGAGCATTCCGTGCGCATGGGCAACGCCGTCCGCGCCGCCCTCGCCGACCTCCACTTCGAGGGCATCACGACCGGGATCGGCATCGCGTCCTTCCCGGCCGACGCCGTCGACGCGCGCACGCTGCTGCACGTCGGCGACGAGCGGCTGCTCGCCGACAAGGCCGCGCGCAAACTCCAGTCCCGCGGGGGCGGCCACCCGCTGCGCCGCGCGTCGGACTTCGCGCCTGCTGACGGCGCGCCCCTCGCCCAGCTGCCGCGTGTCGATGAACGCCGTGGCGGGCAGCCTGGCGACCAGCGGGGAGAGCGCTCCGCGTGAGCCGCCCGAACGCCACCGCGGTGCACCTCTCGCGCCGCGAACTCGCCCTTGACCGGCGCGTCTGGCGGGCGACCGGAGGGATGACGCTCTTCATGGCGCTCGCCATGGGGACGCTGCCGTCGATCGAGCTGGGCAGCCTCCAGCCGACGACCGCCATCACGGGCGCGTTCTTCGTCTGCGTCTCGCTGGCGATCCTCTGGAGCGAGCCGCCGCCGATCGGCTCGCGGCTCAACCACGCCGTCGTCGCGCTGCCGTGGATCGGCGCGAGCGCGGTCTTCTTGGTCTCCAACGTCGGCGCCGGCATCGCGATCGGCGCGGCGATGTTCATCGGGCCGCTCGCCTCGGTCCGGCTGCAGAACCAGCAGCAGTTCGTGATCCACCTCGCCTGCGCTACGGTCGCCTTCTTCCTCGTCGCCGCGGCTCGCGAGTTCGAAGTCGGCGTCTCGATCTGCCTCCTCATCACCACGATGGCGATGTGGGTGCTCGGCCTGTCCTGCTGGGTCGTGCTGAGCATGACCGAGCTGCAGGGCGACGAGCTCGACCGGCTCGTGCGCCGCGACCCGCTGACCGGCATCGGCAACCTGCGGCTGCTGCAAGAGCGGCTCGAGCAAGCCCTCGACAAGCACTCGCGGATCAAACAGCCGTTCTCGGTGATCCTGCTCGACCTCAACGGCTTCAAGGTGATCAACGACGAGCTTGGCCACGCCGACGGCGATGCGCTGCTGCGCGGCGTCGCAACGGCCTTGGAGCGGGCGATCGAGCCCGACCAGACGGTCGTCCGGCAAGGCGGCGACGAGTTCTGCGTGCTCCTGCCGGGAAGCACCGCCGCCCTCGCCGTCCGCACCTGCAACGCCCTGCGCGCGGCGCTCGCCGGCGTGGGGGATGGCGTCACCGCGGGCTACGGCATCGCGACCTACCCCGACGACGCCGTCAAGACCGAGGTCCTGATGCATGTGGCCGACGAGCGCCTGCGGGCCGACAAGGCGGGCGGTCCGCCCCGCGGCGATGGCGCCGGGAGACGGACCGGCGAGGACGAGCGCCGCGGCGAAGATGAGCGCCGCGACGACGACCTCACGCGCGTCAGCGCTTGAGCGTCACGGCGCGCGCTGCGGTCCCCCCGCCTGAGCTGAGCGCGACCTGGGCCGTCGCCTTCTTGCCGGCCTTCAGGGCCTTCGCGATGGCGGCGGCGTCGCGCTTGCTGAACGTGATCGTGATGGTCTTGGCCTCGCCAGCCTGCGCGGTCGCCGAGCCGTTCGCCGTGTAGGTCTTCTTGCCGAGCTTCACGGTCGCGGTCGCGGTGCACCGGCCCGCGAGCGACGACTGGCAGGTGACAGAGATGCTGCGCGTAAAGCGCTGCTTGCCCTTGCCGCCGATCGCCACCACGGCGGCCGGGGCCGTGACGCCGCCGCCCGTCTGCCCACCGCCGGTCTGGCCGCCGCTCTGCGTGCCGCCCGTCTGAGCGCCGCCGGTCTCGCCGCTGCCGCCCGGGGTCGTGACAGGCGGCTGGTAGCGGGCAGTCGCCGGGTCAGCCGGGCCCCAGTCGGGGTCGGTGCCGGTCGGCGTCAGGACCGAGAAGCCGCTCGTCTTGCAGTAGTTGTCGGAGATCTCGGCGAAGCGGACGATCTCGATGCCGTCCTTGGTGTGCATGGCCGTGGCGGTGCCGTCTGGCGACCACGAGGGGTCGCTGACCTGCTCGTCGCCCGCGGTCGTGTTGCAGGCGGCAGCCGCGGGCCCGGGGGCGGCGTCGGTGCGCGGGTCCCCGGTCGTCGCGAACCACGCGATGAGCTTGTCCTTGCCGTAGAAGAACGTCGTCACGAGGCGCTTGCCGTCGCGGGAGAGCTCGCCGTCGCCCTGGTCGGCGTTCGGCGTGAGCCAGGCCTTGTGGCTGTAGTCGCCGGGGCCGAGGTCGTCGATCGAGACCTGGCTGCCTGCGCCGCCGAAGACGAGGATGCGGCTGTTGGTGACCCACTCGGGATCCGAGACGCTGAACTGGTTGCCCCACTGCGTGATCGGCGTCGCCTCGGTCACGTCGGCACGGGTGTAGAAGGTCGACCGCTGCGTCGTGCCGCACGTCGAGGCGACCGGGCACGAGTTCGCGACGTACGCGTAGGCGATCTTCGAGCCATCCGGTGAGAACGAGAGCTGGACGGGCCGGGCCGCGAACGTGCCGCCGTCGCCGCTCTTGGCCTGCGCCGTGGTGATGGTGCGGATCGGGCGCCCGTCCTTCGCCATCACCTGGATCGGCCCAGTGCCTTGCACGGCGGCGATGGTGCCGTCGTCGGCCTGGGTCGGCGAGTGCCAGCTGCCGCCGGTCGTGAGCTGGAGCTTGCCGCTGCCGTCGGGCTTGGCCGTCCAGACGTTGCCCTGGTCGATGTAGACGATCGAGTCGGCCCTGGCCGCCGCCGGAGCCAGGAGCGCCCCAGCCGCGACGGCCGCCGTGAGCAGGGTGCGGGTGCGAGAGAAGTGCATGCCGCCAGACTGCGCGCCCGGCGCGCTCAGCACGATGGGGACGTCCCGCATCCGGCACCCCACTCTTTCTGCCCTAGGGGTGTCTGGCGGGCCCCCAGCACCTGGGTTGGGGTGCCCTGGCGCGCTCGCCCCTGCAGGTTTGCAGCGGGGGTCTGCATATGCGCAGGGGTGAAGGCGCCAGCCGGGGCGTCGTCCAGTGCCGGCGGCTGCCCATCCGGACACGAAGGACCATTACTCTGTGTGGCGTGGCGACGCCGCTCATCGATCGCGAGACGGAACTCGCTGCTTTGGCCGAGGCGCTCGACTGCGCCGACGCGGGCAGCGGCGCGACGGCCCTCATCCAGGGATCCGCGGGCATCGGCAAGACCGTCCTGATGAACGAGCTGCGCGCCCAGGCGCAGGAGCGTGGGTTCGCGGTCCTCAGCGCCCGCGCCAGCGAGCTCGACCGCGCGTTCGGCTACGGCGTCGTGCACCAGCTGATCGAGCCCGTGCTCTCGGCGGCCGACGACGAGCGGCGCGCGACGCTGCTGCGCGGCGCCGCGGCTCGAGCGGCGACCGTGCTCGACCCGGCGGGCGAGGCCGTCGACGAGGGCAGCTACGCCGTCGTGCACGGCCTCTACTGGCTCTTCGCGAACCTGGCTGAGGAACGCCCGCAGCTGATCCTCGTCGACGACGTGCACTGGGCGGACGGCGCATCGCTGCGCTTCCTCGAGTATCTGGGGCGCCGACTCGACGGCCTGCGCGTGCTGATCGCCGCCACGTCGCGGACCAACGAACCGGGCGCTGCCACTGAGCTGGTCGACGCGATCGCCGCGGGGCCGTCGGCCCGTCTGGTCGAGCCGCGCCCGCTGGGCGACCACGCCGTCGACGCGATCCTGTCCGAGGCGCTCGGCCACACCTGCGATCCGGGCTTCGTGAACGCTGCCACGAGCGTGACCGCGGGGAACCCGCTGCTGGTGAAGGTCGTCGCGCGCGAAGCCGCGGCGCTGGGCCTCGGAGGCACGGCGGCCGAAGGCGACCGGCTCACCGAGCTGGCGGCCCGCGGCGTCGTTCCGGCTGTGCGGCGCCAGCTGACCAAGCTCGGCTCGGTCGCGCTCGACGTCGCCACAGCCGCCGCGATCGCCGGCGAACGGGCGCTGCTGACCGACGTCGCCGCGCTGAGCCGCCATCCGGTGCCGGACACGCGCGGCGCGCTCGATGATCTCGCCGCTGCCGGGATCCTGGAGCCTGGCGGCTGGGTCTTCGTACATCCGCTGGTCAAAGCCGCCGTGCTCGAGGCGTCGCCAGCCGGCGCCGTCGCGGCTCAGCACCGCGAGGCAGCTCAGCTGCTGCGCGCCCGCGGGGCGAGACAGGCCGAGGTGGCGCTGCACTGGCTCGCCTCCGACC
>JAEYAL010000275.1 GCA_023404805.1 Actinomycetes bacterium
GAGCTGGCCCGCGCGGGCGTGCAGCCAGACGCCGCCACAGGCCGCATGCCAGGGCGGCGCGCCGCCGCCCAGGAGCGCGCCGATGACGCCTGCCAGGACGTCGCCAGTGCCCGCGGTCGCCAGGGCAGGCGCCGCCAGGCCGTTGACGGCGACGCCTCCCGCTGGGTGGGCGATCAGGGTGTCGTCGCCCTTGAGGACCACGACGGCGCCGGTGCGCGCCGCTGCTTCGCGGACCGACGCCAGCCGCTGGGCCGAGATCTCTTTCGACGGGCGGCCGAGGAGCTTGCCGAGCTCGCCGGCGTGCGGCGTGAGGATCAATGGCGCGCTGCGGCGCAGCTGCTCCGGCTGCCCGGCGAACGGCGCCAGTCCGTCGGCGTCGAGGACGATCGGCCGGTCGGTCGCAAGCGCGGCGTGGACGAGCGCCGGGGCGTGGTGGTCGTCGCCCAACCCAGGGCCGACCACCACCGCATCGGCGCGCGAGGCGAGCAGGTCGCGCACGCGGTCTTCGACGAGCTCCTCCGGCCAGACCTGCACGATCGCCTCAGGCGAGGCGCTGCGCACGAGCGGGGCCGCCGCGGACGAGGTCACGGCGGTCACGTAGCCTGCGCCGCCGCGCTGCGCCCCACGCACCGCGAGCACTCCGGCACCGGGATAGCGGGCCCCGCCGGCCACCACCACGACGGCGCCCGCGGCGTACTTGTGGGCGTTGCCGTCGCGCGTCGGCAGGCCGCGCGTCACGGCGCGCTGCAGCAGCCCGTGGCGCGGCTGGACCGGAGCGCCGCGCCCTGGGATGCCGATGTCGGCGACCGTGAGCCGGCCGACATGGGCCTTCGCCGGACGCATCACGTGCCCAGGCGACGGCCGGTGGAACGTGACGGTGGCCACGGCTTCGAACGCCGCACCCGGGACTTCGCCGGTGGCCGCGTCGACGCCGCTCGGCAGATCGCAGGCCACGACCGGGAGGTCTCGCTTGGCGACGGCCTCGATCGCATCCAGTACGAGCCCGCGCGGAGCACCGGTCGCGCCGGTCCCGAGGAGCGCGTCGACCACTCCGGTGGCGCCATCGAGCGCCGACTCGTCGTAGGCCGCCAGCGGCGCCGTGCAGCGGTCGCGCGCGATCGCGGCGTCGCCGCGGAAGGCGCTGGCGTCCTTCGTCAGCAGCACGCGGACCTCGCGGCCCGCGTCATGCAGCAGCCGCGCGGCGATCAGGCCATCGCCGCCGTTGTTCCCAGGGCCGCAGAGGATCGCGATCGGTCCAGGCGGGAGCGCGCGCCTGGCGGCGTCGGCCAGCGCCGCGCCGGCGCGCTCCATCAGGTCGATGCCGGGGATCCCGAGGGTGTCGATCGCCCAGCGGTCGCTGGCGCCAAGCTCCTCGGGCAGCAGCAGGTCGGCGACCCAGCCGGGCTGCTCCCAGGCGCGGTCAGCGGAAGGGGCGTCCGCGGGTGGCTTGGCTGCGCTCACCGCGGCACCGGCCTACCCGGCTACTCGACGGTGACCGTCTTGGCGAGGTTGCGCGGCTGGTCGACGTTGAGGCCGCGGCGCACGGCGATCTCGTAGGCGAGCAGCTGCAGCGGGATCACGGCGAGCAGCGGCTGGATCGTCCAGTCGGTGAGCGGCACCGGGAAGGTCTCGTCGGTGTGCTCGGCCATCGCGTTCTGGTCGCCTTCGGTGACGACCGCCAGGACGTGGGCGCCGCGGGCGCGCACCTCCTGGATGTTCGAGATGACCTTCTCGCGCACCGGCGAGTTCGTCGCGACCACGACGACCGGGGTCTGCTCATCGAGCAGCGCGATCGGGCCGTGCTTCATCTCGCCAGCGGCGTAGGCGTCGGTCGCGATGTACGACACCTCTTTGAGCTTCAGCGCGCCCTCGAGCGCGATCGGCAGGCCGACGTGGCGGCCGAGGTAGAGGAAGAAGTCGGCGCTGTGGTGCTGATCGGCGGCGCGTGCGATCGAGTCGGCGGACTGCTCCAGCAGCTCGGTGATCGCGTGCGGCACGGCCTTGAGCTCGGCGATCAGCTCGCGGCGGCGGGCCACGGCCATCGTGTCGCGGAGCTCAGCGAGCTTGAGCGCCAGCAGGTACATCACGGCCAGCTGGCAGAGGAACGTCTTGGTCGCGGCGACGCCGATCTCGAGGCCCGCGCGGGTGAACAGGACGCCGTCGGCGTCGCGGGTGGCCTGCGACCCCATCACGTTGGTCACCGCGAGCACGGTGGCGCCGGATTCTCGGGCGACGCGCATCGCGGCGAGCGTGTCTGCGGTCTCGCCCGACTGCGTGATGCCGATGACCACGTCGCTCGGGCGCAGGACGGGCTCGCGGTAGCGGTACTCCGACGCGACTTCGACGTCGACGGGCACGCGCGCATACGTCTCGATGAGGTACCGGCCGAGCATGCCGGCGTGGTACGAGGTGCCGCAGGCGACGATCACGATCCGCGTGGCGTCGCGCAGCGGGGTGAGGTCGAAGTCCTCGCCGAAGTCGACGGCGTCGTCCTGCCACAGGCGGTCCGCGAGCGTCTCGGCGACGGCGTCGGCCTGCTCGTGGATCTCCTTCAGCATGAAGGTGTCGTATCCGCCCTTCTCGGCGGTCTCCTCATCCCAGTCGACCTCGTAGGACTCGCGCGGCACGGAGCCCTCCGCCGTGTGGATCGTGGCGCCGCTGGGGCGCAGCTCGACGATCTCGCCGTCGTTGATGTCGATCGCCTGGCGCGTGTACTGCAGGAACGCGGGGATCGCGGAGCCGATGAAGATCTCGCCGTCGCCCTCGCCGATCACCAGCGGGCACTCCTTGCGGTAGGCCACCAGACGCCCTGGCTCGGCCGCCGACATCGCCACGAAGGCGTAGTGGCCCTCGAGCTCGCCGACCGCGGCGGTGACCGCTTCGAGGAGGTCTTTGTCGCCGTAGGAGGCGATCAGGTGGGCGATGACTTCGGCGTCGGTCTCCGAGGTGAAGGTCGCGCCGCCGGCGACGAGGCGCTCGCGGAGGATCGCGAAGTTCTCGACGATGCCGTTGACCACGATGTGGATGCGGTCGGCGGTGTCGAAATGCGGGTGCGCATTGGCTTCGGTGACCCGGCCGTGCGTGGCCCAGCGGGTGTGGCCGATGCCGGTGTGGGCGCCGTCGCCGTTGGACGACCCGTGGAGGCCGCCGCGCTGCTCGACGGCGGCGCGCAGGTTGGCGAGGTTGCCGACCGCGCGGACAGCGGCCACGCCGCTTCCGTTGATGGCCGAGACGCCGGCGGAGTCATAGCCGCGGTACTCGAGGCGCTGCAGGCCCTCCAGCAGGACCTCTTCGAGATCGCGAGGGCCGAGGTATCCGACGATTCCGCACATAGCTCAGGCTCCAGTCGACGACGGGGGTGGAAGGTGCCGACCGTGGATCGACACTAGCAACGTGGACTTCGGCGCCGGGCCGCCCGGCCCTCCGTGGAGGTACGTCACGCGGTGCGTGTCCGGGCGCTAGGCGAGCGCCCGGACGCGGTCGGCGACCCGTTCGCAGAGGGCGGTCGCGAGCTCCTGGCTCGGCGCTTCGACCATGACGCGGACGAGCTGCTCCGTGCCGCTGGCGCGCAGCAGGATCCGGCCGTCGGCCCCGAGCTCCAGGGCGACGTCGTCGCGGGCTGCGAGCACGCTCTCGTCCTGCAGCGCCGCATCGCGGTCGGGCACGGGCACGTTGACCAGCAGCTGCGGCATCTTCTTCATGCCGTCGCGATCGGTCAGGTCGTGGCCGGCGAGCGCTTCGAGCACGAGCAGCGCGCTGGCGATGCCGTCGCCAGAGGGGCAGAACCCGAGGTCGATGATGTGGCCGGACTGCTCGCCGCCGAGGCGCCACTGGCGTTCGCGCAGCGCTTCGAGCACGTAGCGGTCGCCGACGCCGGTCACTTCGACTTCGACACCCTGCTGCTGCATGGCGCGGTGGAACCCGAAGTTCGTCATCACGGTGACGGCCACGCCGCCGCCGAGCTCGCCGGCGCGGTCGAGGTGGCGGGCGATCAGGGCGATCAGCTCGTCGCCGTCGACGACGGCGCCGGACTTGTCGACCGCGAGGACGCGGTCGCCGTCTCCGTCGAAGGCGAAGCCGACGTCGTGGCCGCCCTCCCGCATCAGCGCGATAAGCGGTTCCAGATGCGTGGAGCCCACGCCGGCGTTGATGTTCTCGCCGTCGGGCGTGGTCGCCGTCGCGGTGACGTCGGCGCCGAGGCGGCGGAAGATCTCCGGCGCGATCTTGTAGGTGGCGCCGTTCGCGCAGTCGAGCGCGACCTTGATGCCCGAGAGGTCGAGCGAGCCGAACCGGTCGGTGAGCGCGCGGAGGTAGTCCTCCCCCGCGCCGATCAGGCGGCCGACGTCGCCGTGCGGCGCGCCAGTGCCAGGGTCGGCGGCCATACGGGCCTCGATCCGCGCTTCAGTCTCGTCGGCCAGCTTGTGGCCGTCGGCGCCGAAGAACTTGATGCCGTTGTCCTCGTACGGGTTGTGCGAGGCGGAGATCACCGCAGCGAGATCGAAGCCGTGGCTGATCGTGAGCAGCGGTGCGGCGGGCGTCGGCAGGACGCCGCCGAGGAGCACGGTCGCGCCGGCGCTGGCGGCGCCGGCAGCGAGCGCCGCCTCGAGCATCGGCCCGGAGCGGCGCGTGTCGCGCAGGACGAGCATGCGGCGTGCGCCGAGCTCCTGGGTGGCGGCACGGCCGAGCTGGAGCGCGAGCGAGGCTGTGAGTACCTCGCCCGCGACTCCGCGGACTCCATCCGTGCCAAACAGCCGACGTTCGGCCATCGGGCGCGGTGCTAGCGCTTGCTGAACTGCGGGCGCTTGCGGGCCTTCTTGAGGCCGGCCTTCTTGCGCTCCTTCACGCGAGCGTCACGCGTGAGGAAACCGCGGCGCTTGAGCTCGATGCGCAGCGACGGGTCGGCTTCGAGGATGGCGCGCGAGATGCCGTGGCGCAGTGCGCCGGCCTGAGCGGCCACGCCGCCGCCGTGGATGGCGGCGATGACGTCGACCTTCTCGTCGAGGGCGACGACCTCGAGCGGCTGGCGCAGCACACGCTGGAGCGTGGCGCGCGGGAAGTAGACGTCGACGTCCTTGCCGTTGATCGTGTACTTGCCGGTGCCCGGCTTGAGCGTGACGCGGGCGACCGCGGTCTTGCGCTTGCCGGTGGCGCGGTAGCGCGCGTCGGCAGCCAGCTCGATGTTGGTCGTGATCGGACCGTGGTCGATCTCGTCGTCTTCGTCCGAAGAGTCGTCGTCGTCATCGGCGCCGCCGGCGAACGGGTCGGCACCTTCTTCGACGATGTCGACCTCGAGGTCAGCACCGGGGATGGCGGGCTTGACGCGCGGGGTCTCGTCGACCTCGTCGTCGGTCTCGTCCTCAGTCGCAGTGGCAGCCTCGGCAGCGGGGGCCTCGGCAGCTTCGGCCACGGGCTGCTCTGCAGCGGCCTCAGCCGCGGGCGCCTCAGTGGTCTCGCTGGCCTCGGGGGCCGTGGTCGGCTCCTCTTCGGGCGTGCCGTCGGTCGTGGTCTCGTCGTCGATCACGTGTTGATCTCCAGCTTCGTCGGCTGCTGAGCCTCGTGCGGATGTTCGGTGCCGGCGTACACCTTGAGCTTCGTGAGCTGCTTGCGAGCCAGGCGATTCTTGGGAAGCATGCCCTTGACGGCGATGCGGATGACCTCTTCGGGGCGACGCTCAAGCATCTCCTCGAGGGTGCGGGACTTCAGACCGCCCGGGTAGCCCGAGTGGCGGTAGTACTGCTTGTCTTCGCGCTTGTTGCCGGTGACCGCGATCTTCTCGGCGTTGATGACGACGACGAAGTCGCCGGTGTCAACGTGCGGGGTGTATTCGGGCTTGCGCTTCCCGCGGAGGATTTCGGCGATCTGGGTCGAGAGGCGACCGAGCGTGAGGCCCGATGCGTCAATCAGTACCCAATCGCGGGTGCGATCGTTCGGATTGGCGACGTAAGTCTTCATGAGGAAAAGGGCGCGGCCGGACGCTTGCAGCGGCTGCGCTGAAGCGAGGAGTGTACGAGATTCGAGTCACTTCCGCGTTGCGACCCTTCTCAGTAGGGTGACGCAAGGCGACTCCGCATGCCCCCACATGCGCGCCGCGAGAGACCTCCCGTGCCGACTCCTTCGTCGACAGCCCCTGCGAACCCGCGTCCGCTCCCCGCCCGAGCCACGGCCGGCCGAGTGGGCGGAGCGGCCCTTCTGGCCGTCGTTTCCGGGCTCGCTGCAGCTCCCGCGGCCCGCGCCGACGGCGGTGGCGTCTCGCTCAATCCCTCAGCGCAGGAGCGCGCACGCGAGATGGTCGTGCGCAAGATCAGCTGTCTCAAAGGCTGCGCGTCGATCGACAACGCGGCGGCCGGCTCGACCCTCCGCTTCCAGGGCCCGTCGCTGGCCAAGGGCAAGCGGGTCGTCTATCTCGGCGGCGCCGGACCCGATGACGATGTGCTGGCGAAGGTCCGCATCGTGAAGTCGGGAAGCGGCAAGCTCATCACCGCGCTGCTCCCCAAGCGCGCGAAGACCGGCCCCGTGGCGTTCGAGCTCAAGCCGGGCGCGCGGTCCAAGGCCAGCGAAGACAAGGTCGTCCTCCCCACCCCCGTCGCGGCGCTCGCCCCGTTGCCTGGCAACGGCCCGTTCTTCCCGATCCGCGGCTCGTACAAGTTCGGCACGGGCGCTGCGGCGTTCGGCGGCGGCCGTGGCCACCAGGGCCAAGACGTCTTTGCCAAATGCGGCACGCCGCTCGTCGCGGCCGAGGGCGGCAAGGTGCTCTACAGGGAGTTCCAGGCGCGCGCGGGCAACTATGTGGTGATCGACGTCGCTGGCGCCGACCGCGACGAGGCGTACATGCACCTGCGCACGCCCGCGGTCGTCGAGAAGGGCGCCGACGTCGCCGCTGGCCAGCAGATCGGCGAGGTCGGCGACACCGGCCGCGCCGACGGCTGCCACCTGCATTTCGAGCTGTGGAATGGCGCCTGGCAGGGCCTCGGCGGAGCCGCTGGGTCGCCGATCGACCCGCTGCCGACGCTCAAGGCGTGGGCCGCAGGTCCGGCCGCCGAGCCCGCGTCGCGTTAGGCGACACGGCTCCGGATCCGGCGTCACCGTTTGACGCCCACCCCGGAGCGGTGGATCCTCGCCCGTGGCGGCTCCGGATCCAGCGTCACCGCTTGACGCCCAAACCGGAGCGGTCAAGAGCCGCGAGGGCGGCTACCCTCCTGCTCCGTGCCCGCCGACCGCCGCGCTGATCTCAAGGCTGACTGCAGCCAGTGTTTCGGCCTGTGCTGTGTGGCGTTGCCGTTCGCCAAGACCTCGGACTTCGCGATCGACAAGTCGTACGGCGAGCCGTGCCCGAACCTGCAGGACGACTTCAGCTGCCGCATCCATGCGCAGCTGCGCGACCGCGGGTTTCGCGGTTGCACGGTCTACGAGTGCTTTGGTGCGGGCCAGCGGACGTCGCAGGTCACGTTTGAGGGCGTGTCGTGGCGGCAGGACAACGACACCGCCTATCCGATGTTTGAGGCGTATTCGGTCCAGCGGGTGCTGCACGAGCTGCTCTGGTACTTGGCGGAAGCGCTGGAACGCCCGGCCGCGGCGATGCTCGGCAACGCGCTCCAGGTGGCGTTCGACGACACCGAGCGCCTCACGCAGCTCGCGCCCGAGGATCTGCTCGCGCTCGACGTCGAGGCGCACCGCGAGCCGCTCAGCGACTTGCTCCGCGAGGCCAGCGTGCTGGTCCGTGAGGACGCGATCGCCAGCTTCCGCCGCGACCGCGCGCGCGGTGGGAAAAAGCCGGGTCGCGGCCCGGACTTCATCGGCGCCGACCTGCGCGGCGCGGACTTCCGCGGCGCCGACCTGCGCGGCGCCTACCTGATCGCGGCCAACCTCTCGCGCGCCGACCTGCGCGTGGCCGACCTCATCGGCGCCGACCTGCGCGACGCCGACCTGCGCGGCGCCGACCTGCGGGACTCGCTGTTCCTCACGCAGACCCAGCTGAACGCCGCCAAGGGCGATGCCGCGACGAAGCTGCCCGAGACGCTGGAGCGCCCCGGGCATTGGGGCTAAGCGCTGGGACCGGATGGCGTGTGAGCGAGAGATCGCGCCGCAGACTTCGTTCCGCCGGACTGGTTAGGCCGCTAGGCCGGGCGAGTTGCGACGGGACGGACTGCCCGCCGCAGGCGCCTTCATCCGGCCTTCGATATGCGGAGGGGCTACAGAGCGCCCCGCAGGCGAGATCTGCTCGCCTGCGATCGGCCTACTCCCACTCGATCGTTCCGGGCGGCTTGCTCGTGATGTCGAGCAGGACCCGGTTGACGTCGCGGAGCTCGCCCATCATGCGGGCGGCGACGCGTTCGAGGAGGTCGTAGGGCAGGCGGGCCCAGTCGGCGGTCATGGCGTCGTCGGAGGTGACGGCGCGGATGCCGACGGCGTAGCCGTAAGTGCGCTCGTCGCCCTGGACGCCGACCGTGCGGATGCCCGGCAGGACGCAGAACGACTGCCAGAGCTCGCGGTAGAGGTCGGCGCCGCGGATCTCCTCCTGGAGAATCGCGTCGGCGTCGCGGAGGATCTGCAGGCGCTCCTTCGTGACCTCTTGGCCGACGATGCGGATGCCGAGGCCCGGGCCGGGGAACGGCTGGCGCCAGACGAGGCGCTCGGGCAGGCCGAGCTCGAGGCCGACCGCGCGGACCTCGTCCTTGAAGAGCGTGCGCAGCGGCTCGACGAGCTCGAACTGGAGGTCGTCCGGCAGGCCGCCCACGTTGTGGTGGCTCTTGATCGTCGACGAGCCCGGACCGCCGCCGGACTCGATCACGTCGGAGTAGAGCGTGCCCTGCACGAGGTAGTCGGCGTCGCCGAGCTTGCGGGCCTCCTCCTCGAAGACGCGGATGAACTCGCCGCCGATGATCTTGCGCTTCGTCTCGGGGTCGGTGGTGCCCGCGAGCTTGTCGATGAAGCGGTCGGCAGCGTCAACCGCCACGAGGGGGATGTGGTACTGGTCGCGGAACGCCGCGACGACCTGCTCGCCCTCGTTCTTGCGCATCAGGCCGTGGTCGACGAAGACGCACGTGAGCTGGTCGCCGATGGCCTTGTGGACGAGGACCGCGGCGACGGACGAGTCGACGCCGCCGGAGAGGCCGCAGATGACCTTCTTGTCGCCGACCTGCTCGCGGATGCGGCGGATCTGGTCGTCGACGATGTTGGCGGCCGACCACGTGAGCGACAGCCCAGCGATGTCCTGCAGGAAGCGCTTGAGCACCGCCTGGCCATGAGGGGTGTGCACGACCTCGGGGTGGTACTGGATGCCGTAGATGCCACGCTCGACGCTCTCGAGCGCTGCGACCGGCGAACTCGTCGACGAAGCAAGCGCGGTGAACCCGGGCGGCGCCTCGTAGACGGTGTCGCGGTGGCTCATCCACACCGGCTGCTCGTCCGGGAGTCCGGCGAGCAGTTTGCCGCCGGTGCTGACGGTGAGGTCGGACCGGCCGTACTCGCCGATGTCGGCCGCTTCGACGCGGCCGCCAAGCGCATGCGCCAGGAGCTGCATGCCGTAACAGATGCCCAGGACCGGGACTCCAAGCTCGAGCAGCGCGGTGTCGAGCTCAGGAGCACCCGGCGCGTACACCGAGGCGGGCCCGCCGGACAAGATGATCGCCTGCGGCGGGTTCTTGGTGACCTGCTCGACCCCGACATGGGCCGGGATCAGCTCGGAGTACGCCCCCAGCTCGCGCACGCGGCGTGCGATGAGCTGGGAGTACTGGCCTCCGAAGTCGAGCACGACGACCCGCTCGTGAGCGGCCGTCGCCGGCCCCTCCGCGATCGTCTGAGGGGCCTCGGTGGGGCTCGTCACGCCGTGGCTACTTTCCGCCGCGCGCGCCCATGCCGACGCCCTGCGTCGACTGGAGCAGCTTGCCTTCGGTCTGCAGCGACGGCGCGACCATGACCTCGGCGCGGTGGAACTCGGCGATGTCCTTGTAGCCGGTCGTCGCCATCGACGTGCGCAGCGCGCCCATCAGGTTGAACGTGCCGTCGTTCTCGTGGGCCGGCCCCGTGAGGATCTCCTCGAGGGTGCCGTTCTGCACGGTCTGCACGCGAGCGCCGCGGGGAAGGTCCGGGTGGAACGTCGCCATGCCCCAGTGGAAGCCACGGCCGGGCGCCTCATGGGCGCGCGCCAGCGGCGAGCCGATCATCACGGAGTCCGCGCCACAGGCGAAGGCCTTGGAGATGTCGCCACCGGTGCGCATGCCGCCGTCGGCGATCACCTGCACGTAGTCGCCGGTCTCGAGCATGTGCTGGAGACGGGCAGCTGCGACATCAGCGATGGCCGTGGCCTGCGGGACGCCGAGGCCGAGGACGCCGCGCGTGGTGCACGCTGCGCCCGGGCCGACACCGACGAGCACGCCGGCCGCGCCGGTGCGCATGAGGTGCAGGCCGGCGTGGTAGCTCGCGCAGCCGCCGACGACGACCGGGATGCCGACCTCGCGGATGAACTCCTTGAGATTGAGCGGCGGACGCGACTCATCCTCCGAGACGTGCTCGGCCGAGACGACGGTGCCCTGGATGACGAGGATGTCGAGGCCGGCGTCGAGCGCGGCCTCGTAGTGCTCGGCCACGCGCTGCGGCGTGAGCGAGGCGGCGACGACCACGCCCTGCTCCTTGATCTCGCGGATGCGCTGCGGGATCAGGTGCGGCTTGATCGGCTCCTGGTAGATGCGCTGCATCTCACGGGTGGCCTCGTCCTTCGGCAGCTTCGAGATCCGCTCGAGCTGCTCGTCGGCGTCCTCGTAGCGCGTGAACACGCCCTCGAGGTTGAGCACGGCCAGACCGCCGAGCTTGCCGATGATGCCCGCGGTCGTCGGCGAGACGACGCCGTCCATCGCAGAAGCGAGCAGCGGCAGCTCGAAGCGGTAGTCGCCGAGCTTCCACGAGATGTCGACGTCATCGGGGTCGCGGGTCCGGCGGGAAGGAACGATCGCGATGTCGTCGAACCCATAGGCGCGGCGCGCCTTCTTGCCTCGACCGATCTCAATCTCCATGCGTGGTGCAGCCTCAGGGTGGTCGAACTGCCCCGAACGCCGGGGCGGCAGATGAACGAACGCGCTGGCACCGGTGCTGCCTGAGAGGGTCAGCGACCAGTACCGGAACTCACGACTCTAGCAACGTGGCCGGCGTTTCCAGCGCTTGCGGGCGCGACCCCGCCACATGCAGGAAGTTCCCGAGAACTCGGGCGTTCCAAGGGTTTCGAGGCGTCTTCTTGCCCTGGCTCACACCGCGAAGTGGAGCAACCGCACGCAACCGCCCGCCTTGGGCCGTTATCCGGGCGGTTCAGGCTGCGGCCGAGTCGACTTCGAGCTCGGCGACCTCGACCATCTCCGACAGCCGGGCCACCTCCCCCGCGTCGACGACGCCGGCGCCGAGGCGCTGCGTGGAGTCGGCACCGCACGCGACCGCGTAACGGAGCGCGTCGGCGTCCGACCGGCCCTGGTAGCGGGCGGCGACGAACCCGGCCAGAAACGCGTCGCCGGCGCCGATCGGCGCGATCGCCTCGCGCTGCGGGATCCGCGCGCGCTGGACCTTGGTGCCCTGGCCGTCCTTGAGGGCGGCTGCGCAGCCGTCGGGCAGGGTGATCAGCGCCTCCTGCGGGCCGAGGCGGCGGACCGCGCTGAGCGCGTCGATCAGCTCGTCGTCGGCGTCGCCGGAGAACTCGTAGCCGACGAGCTCCTCAGCCTCGCGGCGGTTCGGCGAGATGATGGCCGGGCCTGAGCGCACCGCGTGGTTGAGGACCTCGCCTTCAGCGTCGACCGCGACCGTGACGCCCGTCGAGCGCAGGTCGCGGACGAGCTCTCCGTAGAGCGTCGGCTCAACGCCGCGCGGCAGCGAGCCTGCGAACACGACGATCGCGGCGCCCGACGCGAGGTAGAGGAGCTTGTCGCGGAACAGCTCGACCTCGGCCTCGGTCACCTGAGGACCGCGCTCGTTGATCTCGGTCTGGATGCCGTTGGTCGGGTCCAGCAGGGCGGTGTTGGTGCGGGATTCCTCGCGGATGCGCACGAAGTCGGAGAGGACCTGCTCGGCGGTGAGCGCCTCGACGATGCGGGTGCCGGTCGGGCCGCCCTGGAAGCCGGTGGCGATCACGGGGACGCCGAGCCGCTTCAGCGTGCGCGCGACGTTGACGCCCTTGCCGCCCGGCAGGGTGCCCTGCTCGACCGTGCGGTGACGGCGGCCGGGCTGGAAGTTGGGCACGATCAACGTCTTGTCGATCGCGGCGTTGAGAGTGACCGTGATGATCATGGAACCGGAGTCCGCTCGCGCGGCTCAGCCGGGACCGGCGGCCGGCGCCGCGGAGGTTCCGGGCGGCTGCGGCGGCGGGCCTTGAGGAGAGTGAGCGTACCGCCGATCACGAGCAGCAGGGCGACGAGCGCACCCATCCAGTGCTCGCCGAACCAGTCGCCGATGGTCGCCAGGAGCCCTTCGTGCTCGACGGCTGACGCCGTGACAAGCGCAACCGAGCCGGCTTCCTTGCCGTTGACCATCACCTTGGCCGCGCCGACCGGCACGCCCGCGGTGACCGGTGCTTCGAGACCGGGCGACACGGCCGCGGGGACGATCTCGACCGCCGCTCCGCGCGGCACGATCTTGCGGACCGGCTTCGCGGCCACCGCGCGCACGGTCTCGGCCTTTCCGTCGATCACGGGCACGGTCGTCACCCGCTGGCCTTTGCGCACGAGCGTGCGCTGCGTGAACAAGCCGCTGGCCCAGCGCAGGAGCTTGGCGGTATCGGCGTCGCGGGCGGCCTCGGACGGCTCGCCAAGGACGACCGACACCATCGTCACGCCGCCGCGGGTCGCGGAGCCGACGAGCGAATACCCGGCCGCGGTCGTGTGGCCGGTCTTCATGCCGTCGATGGCGCCTCCTCCTGGCAGCGGCGTACCGAGGACCCGGTTGCGGTTGATGATCGTGCGGCCGCTCTTGAGCGTGAGCGCCCTGCGCTTCACGGTGGCCGCGATGAAGGGGTTGTTGTGCGCCGCGACGCCGATCTTCGCGAGTTCCAGCGCGGTCGTCTTGTGGCCGGGCGCGTCGAGGCCGATCGAGTTGGCGAAGTGCGTGCGCTTCAGGCCCAGCTCCTTGGCCTTCGCGTTCATGAGCCGGACGAATTTCGCCTTGGATCCGCCGACGCGCACCGCGGTCGTCTGGGCGGCGTCGTTGGCCGACGGCAGCATCATCGCGCGCACGAGATCGGCGAGCGAGATCTTCTCGCCGGGCTGCAGGCCGATCTGCGTCTCGGCCGCGCCGGCGTTGTAATCGACGGCGGAGTACACCGTCGACAGCGGGGCCTGGTCGAGCGCCACCAGCGCCGTCATCAGCTTCGTCGTGGAGGCCATGCCCCGCTGCACGTCGGCGTTCTTGGCGTAGACGACCGTGCCGGTCGACGTCTCGATCACGGCAGCCGACGGCGCGGTGACCGCTGGAGGCGCGGCGAGCGCGGTCGCCGCCGACGCGAGGACGACGAACGCCGTCGCGAGGACGAGCCGCAGCGCGGCCGGCGCCGCGCGGGAGACCTGCCTGGGCGCGCTCATCCGGCGGCGCGCAGGCACTGGTCGCGCA
>JAEYAL010000361.1 GCA_023404805.1 Actinomycetes bacterium
GGCCGGCGCTGCCGGCAGCAACGGCGCTGCCGGCGCCCAGGGCGCTGCTGGTTCCGCGGGCGCCGCCGGCGCTGCTGGCCCCGCGGGCCGCGACGCCAACGTCACCTGCAAGGTCGAAGGCAGCAAGACCGTCAAGTGCACGGTCTCGTACGGCAGCACGTCGAAGAAGTCGACGGCCCGCCTCGTCAAGGGCGGTAAGACCGTCGCCCGCGGCACCGTCCAAGCGAGCGGCAAGCTCACGCTGAAGGCCACGTCCAAGCTCAAGAAGGGCACGTACACCCTGGTCGCGCGCGGCCAGTCGGTGAAGCTCAAGCTGGGCTGACACCTCACGCCGGTCTGGGCGCTGCACGCGCCTGGGCCGGGCCCGCCACCAGCCGCCGTTGTCGGGCGGCGCGGCGCGCCCGGAACGGCACCCAAGTTTGCGCGGGCCACGCACTCCCCGCGCAACCAGCGCAGCGGCTGTGTGCCTGACGCGCTGCGACACAAGGAGAGGCCCGGCAAACGCCGGGCCTCTTCTCGTTTTCGAGGCTGCCCTACGCGGCGACGAGCAGGCCCGTGGCGAACATGACGCCCATGCCGGCCAGCAGCCCGGTCACGGCGACGGGGTGCAGCAGGCGGCCGTCCTCGTCGCGGAGGGTCGGCAGGAGCTGCACGATCACCTGGACGATGGCGCCGGCGCCGAAGCCGAACAGGAACGCCGCGAGCGACGCGTTGAAGGCCGACGCCCCGATCCACGCGCCGAGCACGGCGGGCGCCCCGGCGAGCAGCCCGAGGAACGCGAGGCGCCCGAGCGAAGGTTTGTCGTTGGCCACCGGCCCGACGATCGCGAGGCCCTCCGTGGTGTTGTGGATCGCGAAGCCGACGATCAGGAACGCCCCGAGCGCCAGGGCGCCGGTCGCGTAGGACACGCCGATGGCCACGCCCTCTCCCAGGTTGTGCAGGCCGATGCCGATCGCGATGAGCGTCGCCAGTTGAACGCCCGATGCCCCGCTCGCGGCGGCGCGCCGCCTGCGCCCCGACATCCAGCTCGAGATGCCCGAGAGCACGAGATACGCGACGGCCATGCCGACCCAGACCAGCGCCGAACCGCCGAACGCCTGCGACCCCTCTGCCGACATCTCGAGGCCTTCGAGCGTCGCGTCGATCGCGAGGAAGACCAGCAGGCCGACGGTCAGCGCCATCACCGCACGCATCCACGCAGCGGGGACGCGCCGCAGCCACGGCAGCCACAGCATGCCGAGCGCGACCGGGATCACGCCGACATAGATGCCGATCAGCGCCATCAGGCCGAAGAAGCCCGCGTCGCTGTCGGGCGTCAGCACCGCCACCGGGATCTCGTGCGTGATCGTCCCGCCGCTGGACGTGAGCAGCGCGACCTCGTACGCCTCGCCCTCCACCCACGGCTGCGTGATGGTCAGGTTCGCCGTCTCCAGACGCCCGATCGGCTCCTCCGCGCCGCGGAACTGCGCGACCGCGTCGTTGACGATGGCCTGCGACACGAAGACCGCGTCGGGCCCGTCGTTGCGCACCGTCAGCTGGATCGTGCCGGGTTTGAGCACCGTGCGCTCGACGGCCAGCTCTTCAGCCGGCGGCCCCTTGCGCTCGCCAAGCCCCGGGCCTCCGAGCGCCGCGAACCCGCCGATCGTCAGCACGATCAGCAGCAGCGGGCCAAGCGCGACCACCCAGGTCGGGACGCGCCGCTCGGGCGACGCCCCGCGGGCCGGCGGCGCGGTCTCGGGCTCCGGCTCAGTCGCCGGCGGTTCGGTCGTCGCCACGTCGCTCACTCGGACACCTCGAAGAAGCCCTGCCAGCCCAGCTCCGTGAACTCGGACTGGTGCGCGTGGAACATGTACTTGCCCGGGAACGGGAACGTCCACTCGGCGATCCCCCGCTGGCCCTGGCAGAGCATCACCGTGTCGGTCAGCTCCACCGGCGTGCGGGACGTGCCCGTCGGGTACCAGTTGAAGAAGTTCGCGTGGAGGTGGAAGGAGTTGATCAGGTCGTACTCCAGGATGTTCACGACGTACGCCCGGATCGGCTTGCCGCGCTTCACTTGGATCGGCTGGTTCATGTAGGCGAACGGCACCGTGTTGACGGCGTACAGCTCGTTGGCCCGGTCGAAGTTCGTGTCGAAGCCGTTCATCACGAAGATGAGCTCGTCGGCGTCCGGGAGGCCCTCCTTCGGGTCGACGATGAACGCCCCGTACATCCCTTTGGCGATGTGCTCGGCCAGCGGCCGCACGTGGCAGTGGTAGAGGTGCAGGCCCGCGGGCGTGGCGTCGAACTCGTAGACCGTCTCGCCGCCCGGCTGGATCTCGCCAGCGCCCTGGCCGGCGACACCGTCCATCGACGCCGGGTGGATCCCGTGGAAGTGGATCGTGTGCGGGTGCGCGGACTGGTTGACGAACCGGATCCGCAGCAGGTCGCCCTCGCGGGCCCGCAGCGTCGGACCCGGGATGCGGCCGTTGTAGGTCCACGCGGCGAACGTGACGCCCGGCGCGATCTCGATGTCCTTGTCTTGCGCGGTGAGCGTCCACTCGCGCACCGTGCGCCCACCTGCCGTCTTGCTCGTCTTGCCCCAGTCGAAGTCGCGGACGAGCTCATGAGGGTCGAACCCGTTGGCGGCGTGGTCGACGGTCTGCCCGCCGCGGAAGTTCGCGTGCCCCTCATGCCCAGCCGTGTGGGCGGCGCCGTGGTCCATCCCGGCCATGTCGCCTGACATGTCGTGGCCGTCATGCGATCCGCCGCTTGCGGGGCCGGCCCCGCGCAACATCAGGCCGCCGGCCGCAGCGCCGACCGATCCGGCGAGCAGCCCGCGACGAGTTAGGTCCTTCACGGAATGAAAGTTTGGCAGGGCTAAACCCTGGTTGTCAACCTGACTACGCTGGATGGCCAGCCTCGCCTACGCGGCCGCCTCCGCAGTAGGTGACCTCAACGGCATGCCGCTGTACTTCTCTGTGCCCGAAGGCCCAGGCGAGGTCCTCTGCCACAACGTCGTGCTCAACGGCGGCCGCAGGTAGGTCATCGCGCCGAGCGGCAAGCGCCGCCCGTAGCGGCTCGGCGGGGCCCGCCGTAGCCGCCGGCTACCAGTCGCTGGCAGCTTCCATCAGCTCACGCTGCACCGAGCGGCCCGAGCCTTCGGCCAGCACCGGCCGCCAGCTGGCGTCCTCTTGCAGCTCCCAGGCGCCCTCCTCGTCGGCGAGCGAGCGGTCGAGGACATCGAGCACAACGGCGCGGGCGGCCGGATCCAGCAGCGGGACCACGAGCTCGACGCGGTTGTCGAGGTTGCGCGGCATCAGGTCGGCGGAGCCCATCAGGACCTCCGGCTCCTCGCCCTCGATCTCGAACGAGAAGATGCGCGAGTGCTCCAGAAAACGCCCGAGCACTGACACGACGCGGATGTTGTCGGACACGCCAGGCACGCCGGGGCGCAGGCAGCAGACGCCGCGCACGTTGATCTCGACCTGCACGCCGGCCTGGCTGGCGCGGTAGAGCGCGCGGATGCAGCGGCGGTCGACGAGCGCGTTCATCTTGAGCCGGATCCGGGCCTGTTTGCCGGCCTTGGACGCCTTCGCGGCCGCGTCGATCCGGGCGATGATGCCGTCGCGCAGGCCGCTCGGCGCGATCAGCGCCTGCCGCGGCTTCGGCGCGCGCCCGAAGCCGGTGAGCACGTTGAACATGTCGGCGACGTCGGCGCCGATCTCCTCGTCGCAGGTGAAGAGGCCGAGGTCGGTGTAGAGCCGGGCCGTCTGCGGGTGGTAGTTGCCGGTGCCGGAGTGCACGTAGCGCCGCACGCCGTCGCCTTCGCGGCGCACCACGAGGATCGCCTTGGCGTGCGTCTTGAGCCCCGGGTGGCCGTAGACCACATGGACGCCGGCCTTCTCCAGCTCCTTCGCCCAGCCGATATTGGCCCGCTCGTCGAACCGCGCTTTGAGCTCGACGAGGCAGACGACCTGCTTGCCGCGGTCGGCGGCGCGCATCAGCGAGGGGATCAGCGAGGTGTCGTCGGACGTGCGGTACACCGTCTGCTTGATCGCGAGGACGTCGGGGTCGTCGACGGCCTGTTCGACGAACCGCTCGACGGTCGCGCTGAACGACTCGTAGGGGTGGTGCACGACGAGGTCGCCGGCGCGGATCGCGGCGAACATGTCGGCCGGTGCGCCGTCCTCGCCACGTACGCGGCGCGGCACGAGCGGCGACCACGAGGTGTCCTTGAGGTCCTTGCGGCCCGGCAGCTTCGTGAGCTGCATCAGGTTGCGCAGGTCGAGCGGCCCGGCGATGTCGTAGACCTGGCGGTCCTCGACCTCGAGCCCGGCGATGAGCTGGGCCCGCAGCTCCGGATGCATCTCGGCGTTGACCTCGACGCGCACGACCTCGCCGAAGCGCCGGTGGCGGAGCTCGGTCTCGACGGCTTGCAGGAGGTCGTCGGCGTCGTCAGAGATCTCGAAGTCGGCGTCGCGCGTGACGCGGAACGTGCCGGTGCCGAGGACGTCCATGCCGGGGAACAGCAGGTGCGCGTTCTCGCCGATGACCTCCTCGATCCAGACGTAGGTGTTCTCCTCGCCCTCGACCGGCACGAGGCGGCTGATCATCTCGCGCGGGACCTTGATCCGGGCGATGACGCGCTGGTGCGTGACGGGATCCTCGACGAGCGCCGCGAGGCTGAGCGAGAGGCCGGAGATGTAGGGGAAGGGGCGTCCGACGCCGACCGCCAGCGGCGTGAGCACCGGCAGCACCTGGCGGCGGAACCGCTCGATCACGCGGTCGTGCGCCTCCTGGTCGAGCGCGCGCAGCGGGACGATCCGCACGTCGTGCTCGGCCAGCTGCGGCAACAGGACGCCCTTGAGCTGCCCGTAGGCGCGGTCGATCTGGTCGACCACGCGAGCGCGGACGCCGTCGATCACCTCGTCCGGCGTGCGGCCGTCGGCGCCGCGGTCGCGGATCCCAGCGGCGACCTGGTCGTGGAGCGCCGCGACGCGGACCATGAAGAACTCGTCGAGGTTGCTCGCCCAGATACCGAGGAACTTCACGCGCTCCAGCAGGGGCGTGCGCGACCGCTCAGCCAGCTGCAGGACGCGGTCGTCGAAGTCCATCCACGACAGCTCGCGCGAGAAGAGGAGCTCGGGCGCGTCGAGCGCGATCTCCTCGGGCTGCTCAGCTTCCTGCGGTGGGACGCGCTCGCCCTCGCCGACCACCAGCGCGCGGGCGGCATCGCGCGCCGCGAGCCGGGCGACCTCGTGGTGCCCGCCGTTCTCGCTGCCGACCGTGTGCTGCTCGGCGGTTTCGTCGATGGTGCTGGGCGCGTGCCCGGAGTTGCCTTCGCTCACGATTCCAATCTAGGGCGCCCGCGGGGACCGCGCGACCGGAGTTCGACCGACGTTCACGGGTGGTTTACACGCAGCCCCCGCGGCAGAGCCCCAGGGCGCCAGGCGCGCGCGGGGCCGCTAGGCGGCGGTGGCGCCGAGGCGCCGCAGGAACTCGCCCGGGACCTCGCCTTCGACGCGCACGGGCGTCGCCGACAGCGGGCCGTTCTCCCAGTCGTCGCGCAGCATCCCGTAGACGTGCACATCGAGCTGGGCGCCCGCGTGGCGGTGCCAGCCCCGCAACAGCCCCTCCTGCTGGAACCCGACCTTCTCGAGGGCGCGCACGGACCGGCCGTTGGCCGGGTTGGCGTAAGCGCCGAGCCGCGCCAGGCCGAGCAGCTCAAACGCGAGGTAGGCCATCAGCGCCTTGCTCTCGGTGTTCGCGCCGGTGCCCCACGCGCTCGCCGCCAGCCACGAGCCGACCATCGCGCGCCGGTCGCGGAACGAGAACTCCGACAGCCCCGTGATGCCGACCGGCCCGTGGTCGCGGTGCACCTGGAGCAGGTCGAGCTGCGTCGCGTGCGCCCGCTGCTCGGGCAGGCGGTCGAGGTAGGCCCGCGCCTCTGCGGTCTCTTGGTACGGCCCCCAGGAGAACCACTGCGTGACCGCCGGATCGCTGGCCAGGCGGAACAGCGCGGTGGCGTCGCCCGGAACAGGGATGCGGACCGTCATCACCGGTCCGTGCAGCGCCAAATGGTCGGAAGCGTCGGGCATCGGCGACCACCCTATTTGAGACACCGCGGGAGGCCCGGCTCGGGCGCTGGGCAGGAACTTTAGGTACGCAAGCGTTCCTCCAACACGGCGCGCCGCTCGGCATTAGGCTGGCGGCACGTGCCGGCCCCGTTCCCCCGATTCCCGGCTATTGAGAGGACCCCTGCGACGTGAGCGCTCCTGAGCTCAGGGTGCAACAAGCCATGGCGACCGTGCTGCGGCTCGTCCATGAGGCAGCGGCGCTGCGCGCACGCGTGCTGCTGCCCGGCGCAGAGGAAGACGGCCCCGCCACGATCGTGAGCTTGGAGCCGCACGGCCCGCTGCTCGTGGAGCGGCCTGAGGGGACGGTCGAGATCCCGCACGAGGAGCTGCCGCACGGCTCCGAACCCGACGTCGCGATGCCCGCTACGCCGGAGCTCGGCCCCTATCCGCCGTTTGAGATCAACGAGGCCGACGGCACGGTCACCGGCATGATCGGCGCCCTCAGCGGCCTCGGAGACGTCCTGACCCGCCTCTCGTCGCTGATGGGCGAAGGCACCGTCGTGGCCGTCGAGCTGCGCACCACCATCCCGGACCACCCGCTGGGCGTCGTCGGACGCGCGGGTGAGCCGGTCATCGCACTGCTGGGGGACGACGCCTACGAGATCCCGACGTGACCGACCGCCTCACCGCTGGCCGCATTCCGGCTTCCGGCACACCCGATGGGTCGCGCCGCAAGCGGATGCACATCCCCATCGCCGGACCGATGGTGCTCGCGGGCGTGCTGCTCGTATCGAGCTGGGTCACGGTCAACTGGGCGATCGGCTCCTCGCGCGACGCGCGTGAGGATGCGCGGCGCCTCGCCATCGTCGCCTCGCAGGCCGATGCCCTGATCGACACCCGGACGCTGGGCGTCGGCAACCAGCAGCGCGACGAGCAGGTCGCGCAGATGCGGCGGGCCCTGCAGATCGCCTCCGGCAACTACACGGTGCTCACGGCCGCGCTCTCGGAGCTGCCGAGCACCGCGGAGTACCGCGCGCTGTGGGACCAGATCGACCGCATCGCGCCGGTCGGCACGCCGCTGCGCCAGGCCGTCGACGGCGGCGACGTCGACACGGCCGAGCGGATCGCGTCGACCGTCCGCCCGCTCTTGGTGACGCTCCGGCAGGACAGCCAGCGGCTGGGCGAGCACAGCTTGGAGCGCGCGTCCGACATCGAGAACGTCGCCCGGATCGCCAGCGGCCTGGCGCTGATCGGCGGCTCGCTCGGCATCGGGCTCGTCGCCCTGAGCTTCTCGCGGCTGCGCCAGCGCGCCCTCGTCGAGCAGACGCGCGCAGAGGTCGAGGAGCGCACGTCGACCCGCCTCGACGCGCTCGTCAGCCACGCGACCGACGCCGTGATGGTGCTCGACCCCGAGGGGCGCATCACGTGGATCTCCAGCACGCCCGCGTTTCCGCTGGCCCGGGCGCCGCAGCAGGCGATCGGCCACTTCTTCACCGACCTCGTCCACCCCACCGACCGCAAGCGCGCAGCGCAGGCGTTCACCGAGCTGCTGTCGGAGGACGCGCTCGTCACCACCAGCCACCTGCGGCTTGCGACCGCGCAGGGTTCGCAGCGGCCGGTGGAGATCCGCGGCGAGAACCGCATCGCCGATCCGGCCATCGAAGGCGTGATCCTCACGGTCCACGACGTCTCCGAGCGCACGCTCCTGGAGGACCAGCTCGAGCGCCTGGCCTCGCGCGACCCGGTCACGGGCGTCGCCAACCGCGCGCAGCTCGAGGCGCACCTGCAGTCGGCCGTGATGCGCCGCGGCCGCCGCGGCGGCTTCGCGGGCCTGTTGCTCGTCGACCTCGACGACTTCCGCGCCGTGTCCGACACCCTCGGCCACGACGCCGGCGACGAGCTGCTGCGCCACGCCGCGCGGCGACTGGAGCAGACCGCCGGCGACGGCGACCTCGTCGCGCGCCTGGATGGCGACACCTTCGCGGTGCTGCTCGACGACCTGCGCTCCGTCGGCGACGGGCAGGCGCGCGCCAGCGCGATCCTCTCCGGCCTGCGCGGCCGCGCTGCGGTGACCGGCGGCCACTCGGTCGACCTCGATGCCCACGGCGGCCTGGCGTTCGGCGCGATCGACCTGCCCTCGCGCGAGATCATCCGCCACGCCGATATCGCCCTGCTGGAGGCCAAGAGCCGCGGCGTCAAGCACGTCGTGTCGTTCACCGACCAGATGCGCAACCGCGTCACGGAGCGCGTCGAGCTCACCGGCGACCTGCGCCGCGCCACCGAGCGCGACGAGTTCGAGGTCGACTACCAGCCGATCGTCGACATCGCCACGGGCCGCACGGTCGGCGTCGAAGCGCTGGCCCGCTGGACCCACCCCCACCGCGGCCGCCTCGGCCCCGTCACCTTCGTCGACCTCGCCGAGCAGACCGGTCTGATCCGCCCGCTCGGCGAGCTGATCCTGCGCCAGTCCTGCCGCGAGATCGCCGATCTCATGCGCACGAGCCCGGACGCCCTCGACTACGTGAGCGTCAACGTCTCGCCGCGCCAGCTCGAGGACGCGGGCCTGACGGACGTCGTCGTCTCAGCCCTCGAAGACGCCGGCCTCGCGCCCGAGCACCTGATGCTCGAGCTCACCGAGCGCAGCATCGCGACCGACCCCGAGCGGCTCGTCGAGCGCTTGATCGAGCTGCGCAAGCTCGGCATCAAGATCGCCCTCGACGACTTCGGCGCCGGCTACTCCTTCATGTCGTTCCTGGAGGACTACCCGCTCGACGCCCTCAAGATCGACCGCTCGCTCTCCAAGTCGATGGCCGAGCGCAACGACGCCGCGCTGCTGCTCAAGGGCATCGTCGAGATCAGCGCCTCAGCCGACATGAAGGTGATCGTCGAAGGCATCGAGACCGAGGCCCAGCGCGACCGCGCCGCCGAGCTGGGCATCGAGCTCGGCCAGGGCTTCCTCTTCTCGCGGCCCGCGCGGCTCGAGCAGCTCGCGTTCGTCTGATCGAGGTCCGCGGTCGGCGGTGGATGCGGTGCGGCGTCGTGCCGCGACGGCGACGTCCCGGGCGGACGGCGCCAGGGGCTAGCCGTGCTGGATCGCGTACCGCACGAACGGCAAGGGGTCGCGGTCGCCGATGCCGCGCAGATGGCCGCCGCCGTTGACCATGAAGTGGACGTGCCAGGCGTTGGCAAAGCCCGCGTGGCCGATGACCTGGCCTGCTTTGACCTTCTGCCCGACAGCCACGGTGGCCTTCTCAGCATGGCCATACGCGAAATGCAGGCCGGGCTTGAACGGCCCCTCGTCGACGGTGCAGCGCAGTTGGATGATGCCGTCGCCGTCGGCCACGGAATGGCCGCCTGAGGCGCGGGCGCCTTTGCCCCACCATCCGCCCGCGCGCACGTCGACGACTTCGGCGTCGCAGATGGCGTAGAGCGTGGCGTCGGCCTCGCAGATCAGGTCCACGCCATCGTGGGCGGCGCCGTGCCACCCCCACGAATCGCCGAGGATGCGCTTGAGCGGCGGAGCGACGTGGTCGGCGCCCGCCCCCGCTCGCGTGGCAGCGGCGAACTCGGAGTAGTACCGCGGGCCGCTGCCGCCCGCCCGCGCTTTGGCGAGCTGTTTCTGCGCCGCGCTCCTCGTCGCTGGATCCCGCACGACGCGCTGAGCGCCCATCGTCGCCACGCCGCGCCCGAGGTCGGTCTTCAGGTACGTGTCCTCGCGCAGGCCCAGCACGTAGGCGGCCTCGATGAACGCGAACCATGTCGCCTGCGTGAACTTGCCGTGCTTGCCTACCGGGATGTCGTCGGCCAGCCCGCGCGCCTTCAGGCGCCGCTTGACCGCCAGCTGCAGCGATTTGACGTCCGGACCGGCGATCGGCGGCTCAGCGACCACCAGCTTGCGTTGCACCGCATTCGGCTTCTCCGCCATCACGCACCCTCCCCGACTGCCCTGATCGCAGCCAGACCCTAGCCCGCGCAGCGGCCATATTCCAGCCCTTGCGAGCAAGCCAGCTACAACGCACCGCGCGGCGCCCAGCCCGAAGGCTGGACGCCGCGCGGCGTGTTCCTGAGTGACTGACTCCCCTAGGAGGCCGGAGTCAGGTTGAGGTTGATCGTGTTCCCACCCCCTGCGGTCAGCGGCGAGACGAGGCCGTTGAGGGCGCCGCAGCCGTTGAGATCACTGATCGAGTAGGTGCCGGCGATCGGGCCGCCGACGAGCGGGCTGAACTCCGCCTGGGTCGACTTGAGGTTGACGTCGGACAGGCTCTTGGTCTGGCAGGAGTTGCCACCAGCCAGCGGCACAGCGCCGAAGAGCTTGACGTCCTTGATCTTGATCCGGAGCTTCGAGTTGGTCTTCAGGACGCCGTCGACCAGCGAGCCGGTCGTCTTGCCCGACGGCACGAAGCCGACGCTGACGGTGACCGGGAGGAACCCGAGCGCCGTCAGGCGGGCCGACGTGTCGTTGAGCGTGAGGTCCGCCGTGAAGGAGCCGTCGGCGAGCTTGAGCTGCGCTGCGATCCCGCCGGTCAGACCGAGGGTGCCCTTGGTCAGCGTCTTCAGGGTCGTGGTGCCCTTCAGGGAGTACTTGTAGTTGACGAGGCCGGTCGGCGTCGTCGGGGTCGTGGTGGACTTGGTGGTCAGGCTGGCGGTGCCGCCCGAGGACTTGTTGCCCGCGGCGTCCTTGGCGACAACCTTGAAGCTGTACGCCGTGTTCGCCGTGAGGCCGTTGATCGTGGCGGTGAGGCCGGTGACCGAAGCCGCCGGAGTCGTCGCCGTGCCGACGTACACGTCGTAGCCCGTGACACCGATGTTGTCGGTGGACGCGGACCAGGTCAGCGTGGCCGAGGTCGTGGTGGTCGTGCCCGACACGGTCGGGTTGCTCGGCGCGGTCGTGTCGGCCTTCGTCTTCACGGTGCCGGCGGCGGAACGGTCGGAGACCGCGCCGTCGTCGTCCACGGACTCGACCGTGTACGAGTAGCTCGTGTTCGGCGTGAGGCCGTTGATCGTCGTGCTCGTGCCGTTGACCGTGGCGACCTTGGTCGTGCCGGAGTAGACGTTGTACGAGGCGACGGTGCCGTCGGAGTCGGTCGACGCGGACCAGCTCAGGGTGATCGACTTCTCCGTCGACGTGCCCGTCGGGGTGCCCGGCTTGGTCGGCTTCACGTTCGGGACCGGCGTGGTGGTGCCGTCCGTCGTGTAGTGCGTCTGCTCCATGCCCTCCGACTCGTTGCCGGCAGCGTCGAGTGCTGTGATCGTGAAGATGTACTCCGAGTCCTCGCCGAGGCCGGTGATGTTCTTGGCGAACACGCCCGTGTTGGCGCCGGCGTTGACGATCACGCCACCAGCGGGAGCGTCCTCGTAGTCGATCCTGTACTTCGTCACGCCGACGTTGTCGGTCGCCGGACGCCACTTGATGTTGATCGAGTTCTTCTGGAAGTCCGAGGCGACGTAGTCGGTCGGCAGCGGCACGCCCGGGGCGCTCGGCGCCTGCGTGTCGTTGGTCGGCGTCGGGGTCGGCGTCGGGGTCGGGGTCGGCGTCGGAGTCGGCGTCGTCGGATCGGGGGTCGTGGGAGTCGGCGTCGTCGGATCGGGGGTCGTGGGATCCGGCGTGGTGGGATCCGGCGTCGTGGGGTCCGGCGTGGTCGGCTCGGGCTCAGGCGCCTCGACGACGAGGCCGTCGGGCGTCAGCGGGTAGATGTCGCCGTCGGCGAGCAGGTTGCACGTCGCTTGGCTGATCGCCGGGTGGCTGGAGTCGACCCGTGGAGCGGTGTAGTCCTGCAGGATGTTCTGGTCGAGGTAGTGGGGCCCCAGCCCCCACGACCAGTGGATCGTCCCGGCCGAGAAGACGAGCGCTCCGCTCGGCGCGCGGTACGTGACCGCGTGCGCGTACGGCGTCCACCCAGCGGGCGGTCGGGCGTCAGGCCCGTTCACGCTGTAGGTGCGGCCGGCGTCCTGCAGGTAGCTCAGGTGCGAGTCAGCGGCAGCGCCGTCGCGCGGGTCGGTCTGCGAGAGGCGGCGCAGCTCGCCACCCTCCTGCGCCACCGGCCGGGCGGCGAACGGCTGCCCGGCCGCAGGCACCCCGTCCCACTCCCATCCGACGAGCCCCGTGCCGAGCGTGGTGCCCGCCGCCGGAACCGCCGTGTGGCGCCAGGCGCGGTGGCCGGCGAACTCACCGTGGCCGTTGTCGGCGGGGACGGTGAGCCCGAGGTACCGGTTGTCGTCATCGCCGATGTACTGCACGCCGAACAGCCCCGACTCGGGCCGCGCGTTGCCGGTGTACGTCGGCGGCGTGGCCGCAGTCGTCCCGGGCACGGTGACCCCGGCGCCCTTGCCGGGGTCGCGGAAGGTCGTGGTCGGTGCGACGGGGTCGTTCTTGCCCGTGACGGTCGGCTGCGCCGAGCCGCCGCCCTCGATCACTTTGAAGCACGCCATGACGCGCGCGTCGGCCATCGATGTCGCGGGCTGACCGCTGCGCGTCTCGTACCGCACCCGCCAGTACGCGGTGTTCGCACCGAAGTTGAAGATGCTGGTGCCGGCGTCGCGCGCCGCCTCCACGCTGTCGCGCATCTCCTTCGTCCAGTACTCGCCGTGACCGAGGATCGCTAGCCCCTTGGAGTGCTCGGGCTGCAGCTGCTCGGGATCGAAGTGGACGGCGACATCCTCGGTGTACGCGACGTCGAAGCCGTGGCGCTCGAGCCACCAGATCGCCGGGAACTCGGTCCGCAGCACCCAGTTCGTCTCGCCGCCCCAGTTGTTGTAGGGCCGGTCCAGGCTCGCCTTCGCGGCGCGCTCGGTGCCCGACGCCGGCACGATGCTGCCCGCGTGGCCGAAGCGTGAGAGGACGGTGTAGAGCGACCGGCTCTCGGCATAGTTGTAGGCCTGCCACGTGTTCGTGGGCAGCATCACGAGCAGCTCGCGCGGCCGCCCGTCGTCGCGCACGATCCACACCACGTGCGCTTCGCCGCTGCGCTCGATCGCCGGCGCATCCGGCGGGTACTCGTACCAGCGGCCCTTGAGCTTGGCGAGGTAGACCCCGGACGTCTTCAGCGCCGATCCCGGGACGGTGACGATCGTCCGGTCGTGCGCCCAGCCGGTGAGGCCGGTCTGCGGGTCGGACGGATACTCCGCCGGCCGCGTGCCGCCGTTCGCGGGCCGCCCGCTCCGGTCGAGCTTCTGCCACGTCGAGATCCCGGCGGCGCTCTTCCACACACGGCGGCCGCCCTTGCCGCCGTAATAGCCCAGCCGGAACACCTCGACCTCGACGGACTCCAGCGGCGGCTCGGGCGCCTCGCTGAGCCAGAGGTTGGGGCCGGAGATCACGAGTTCCACCGGCTCGCCGACATCGACCGACGAGCGGCGCGCCCAGCCGGTGATCATCGACCAGGCCGTCGTGACCTGGAACTTGTCGGTGAACGTCGACTGATCGGTGCAGCGGTTCTCGTGGACGACCGGATTGGGATGCGGGCAGAACGCACCCTCGGAGGCCTGCTCCGCGAAGGCCTCTCCGATCGCCAACATGCCCAGTCCAAGCGCCGGGAGCCCGGCCGCCAACCCTGAATCACGCAGGAATTGACGGCGGTCTCGCATCGCCAGCACACTACTCACACAACACACCCATTTGGGGGCAATACCGGTCATTCGTGGAGAGCCATCACTCTCTGTCAGCTCCGCGCCAGTGCACATGCAGGCGGTTTCCGGTCGGCTGGCGCTGACGTGGGCCTGACGCACGGCGGGTTAGGATCGCCGCAATGCCGCGCCTGCTTCTCGGTCCCCTGCTGCGCTACGTGGGCGAGACCGAGGCGACGATCTGGGTCGAGACCGACGCCCCGTGCACCGTCGAGATCCTGGGGCACTCCGCGAAGACGTTCTCGGTGCTCGGCCACCACTACGCGCTGGTGGTGGTCACCGGGCTGGAGCCGGGGTCGACGCAGGAGTACGACGTGCGGTTCGACGGGGAGACGGTCTGGCCGCTCACCGCCGGGCGCTACGGCCCGAGCGTGTTGCGCACGCTGGGCCACAGCGAGCCGCTGAAGATCTGCTTCGGCTCGTGCCGCGTGTCGGCGCCCGACGAGCCGCCATTCACGCACTCGCCGCGCCTCCACCACCACGGGCGGGAGGTCGACGCGCTCGAAGGGCTCATCAACCGCATGCGGTCGACCCCGCAGCACAGCTGGCCCGATCTGCTGCTGCTCGTCGGCGACCAGGTCTACGCCGACATCCTCTCCCCCGCGGTCGCCGGGCGGGTGAAGGCGCGGCGGGGCGAGCAGTCGCCGGACTCGCTGAAGGCGGCGACTGGCGAGATGGCGCCCGAGACGCAGGTCGCCGACTTCGAGGAGTACACCTGGCTGTACCGAGAGTCGTGGCAGGACGAGTCGCTGCGGTGGCTGCTGTCGACGGTGTCCAGCGCGATGATCTTCGACGACCACGACGTGCACGACGACTGGAACACGTCGGCGGCCTGGGTCGCCGACATGCGCCGCCGGCCGTGGTGGCGCGAGCGGCTCGTCGGTGGCTACGCGACCTATTGGATCTACCAGCACCTCGGCAACGAGTCGCCCGCCGACCTCGAAGAGGACGCCCTGTGGCGGACGGTGCGCGAGGGCGGCGACCACACCGAGGCGGTGCTCGACTTCGCCGGCCGCGCCGCGGAGGGCGGCGCGGCAAGGGCCTCTAGCGCGTTGGAGGAGTCGGAGAACGACCTCGCGGGGGCGGTGGTGGCAGGCACGCGCTGGAGCTACCGCCGGGACTTCGGCCGGACCCGACTGCTGGTGCTCGACTCGCGCGCCGGGCGCCAGCTCGAAGAAGGCCGGCGCAAGATGCTGTCGGACACCGAGATGCAGTGGGTCGAGGACCAGGTCACCGAGGGCGGCTACGACGACCTACTGCTCGCGACCTCGCTGCCGTGGCTGATGGCGCCCGGCCTGCACCACCTCGAAGCGTGGAACGAAGCTGTCTGCGCCGGGGCGTGGGGGCCGTGGCTGCGCGGGCCCGCCGAGAAGCTGCGCCAGCGGGTCGATCTGGAGCACTGGGCCGCGTTCGGGCGCTCGTTCACCCGGCTCACCGAGCTCATCGCGGAGACCGCGTCCGGGCCGGATGCGCCGCGCACCATCGCGGTGTTGTCGGGCGACGTGCACCACGCCTACGTCGCCGAGGCGTCGTTCCCGGGGCGGCCCGCGGTGCAGTCGCAGGTGATCCAGGCGGTCTGCTCGCCGATCCGCAACCCGCTGGCCATCGGCGAGCGCCTGATCCTGCGGGCGTTCCAGTCCAAGCTCGCCGGGCTGCTCGGACTCGGCCTCTCCCTGGCCGCTGGCCTCACCAAGCCCGGCGTCCGCTGGCGCTTCACCGAGTCGCCGACCTTCGACAACCAGCTCGCGACGCTGGTCATCCACCCCGCCCAGCTGCGGCTCGACATCGAGAAGACGGTGCCCGCCGACTGGGAGCACCCGGTGCTGCACGAGAGCATCGCGTGGCGGTCGCGGGTCACGACGCCAGGCGGCCAGGAGCCGGCCTAGGGCTGACGCGACGCCGTGCCCTGGCCGATCGACGACCCGGCGCTGATCGAGCGACTCACGCTCAGCGACGACGCCTTCGCGGCGATGACCGGCGGGTTCGTCGACGCGCTGGAGCTGCCGCCCTGCGACGAGGCGTTCTACGAGCGGGCGATCGCCTATCCGTGGTCGCGGCCGGCTGGGTCGTACGCCCTCGACGGCGACGCGGTGCTGCCGCTCGACCCGGAACGTGCCGCGGCGATCGGCCTGGCGTCCCGCGTGCCGCTGCTGGCGATCGGCTCCAACGGCGCGCCGTCGACGCTGGTCCGCAAGTTCGCGCATCTGCCGCCGCAGGAGCGCCGGCTCATCGTCGTCGCGGGGCACCTGCGCGGTTACGACGTCGGCCCGGCCGCGCGCGTCACGCCCTATGGCTCATTGCCCGCGACGCTCTTCCCGAGCCCCGGGACCGCCGTCCGCGCGAGCGTCCTGTGGGTGACGCGGGTGCAGCTGGCGATGCTGACCTGGAGCGAGATGAGCTACTCCATCGGCTGGCTCGCGCCCGCGGCGTTCGAGGCCGACGCGCCGGAGTCCGAGACCGGGGCGCCGGCGGTGACCCAGGCGCTGGTCTATGTGTCCCGCTGGGGGACGCTGACCGACGGTGCCGGGGCGCCGCTTGCGCTCGAGGCGCTGGCAGCGGCGGGTCGGACCGCCGCGGCGTGGTCGCAGGAGGACCTGCTCGACCTCCTCGCCGAGCAGGCGGGCACGGGCGCGGCTGATGGCCGGGAGCTGCTCGCGCAGCTCTGCGCGACGCCAGGCGAGTTCATGCGGGCACTGCACCCGTGGCTGACGGCGCGCAGCGCGCTCTTCGCGACCGGTGCGTGGCATCCGTATCCGGCGGAGCCGCCCGGCGCCTGAGCTGCGGCCCCTCGCGCGTATGCCCCGCAGTGGGCAACCGGCAACCTGGCCCGCGCTGACCAGCTCCATCGCACCACAACTCCCGAAATCAACTCGCTTCGGCGCGTCGCGGCCTCTACCCTTGGGCGCGTGTCCCAAGCTGCTCGACCGGTCCTGCGCGCCTTCGCGGCGGTCGCCGCGGCCATCGCCGGGCTGACCTCGCCCGCCGGCGCCGCTGCGGCGCAGCCGCCCAAGCCCGCTCCGGACCTCACAGCGCCGCTGCTGCGCGCCGACCCGACGCCCCCGACGTCGCTGCCGACCGTCTGGGGCTGCCGACCCGGAATGACCCCGAACCCGTGCGAGCAGGACGGTGCGACGACCGTGCTGAAGTCGACGCAGTCGCAGCCGCGGGTCGTCGACCATGTGGAACCCGCCCCCGCGGCGGCGCCGGCGCCGGCCATCGACTGCTTCTACGTGTACGGCACCGTGACGGGAGCGACGGGCGTCAACGCGCCGCGCCACACCGAGCGCGCGGTCGACGACATCCTGCGCTGGAGCACCGGCCGGCTCGGCCGCACGTGCCGCGTCTTCGCGCCGATCTACCGCCAGCTCCCGGCGCTGTCCGGAATCGGCGTGGAGATGGCGCTCGGCCGCACGTACTCGTCGCGGGCCCAGAACACCGCCTTCTCCGACGTGCTCGGGGCGTGGCGCGACTACCTCGCCCACGACAACCAGGGCCGCGGCGTCCTGATCATCGGCCACTCCCAAGGCGCAGCGATGCTGATGCGGCTGATGGAGCGCGAGGTCGACCGCAACGCGGCAGCTCGCGCCAAGCTCGTCGGCGCGTTCCTGATCGGCGCGAACGTGGCGGTGAAGCAGGGCCAACGGCTCGGCGGCAACTTCGCCTACCTCCCGACCTGCGCGCAGGCCGGCGAGTACGGGTGCGTCGTCGCCTACTCGTCGTTCACGACTGCGCCCGGCGGCACGGCGATGTTCGGCCGCCTCGGGCCGCTCAACAAGATCTTCGGGGCGCAGTACCGGCTGCCGTACGTGCCCGCCTGCACCAGTCCGACCGAGCTGGCTGGCGACGGCGAGACCGTCCGCCCGGTGCTCCGCGGCGCCGCGCCGTCCGGCGGCGAGGGCGACACCGACCGCCAGTTCTGGAACGGCCGCCGCGCGACCGCGCCGACGGCGTGGGTCGTCCCAGCCGACCGGCTGACCGCTCGCTGCCGCGTCACCCCGACGACCTCGGCGCTGATGATCCGCCGCGGCGCGTCGACCCAGCTGCCGACGGCTGTGCCGTGGGCCGACTGGGGCCTCCACGTGCGCGAGCTCGCCTTGACGATGGGCAACTTGGAGCGCATCGCCCAGCTCCAGGCGGCGGCCTGGCTCGCCGACCACCCCGGCTGACTTGTCGTCTTTGACGCGTAGGATGACGTGTCCTACAATTGCGTCATGTCAGTCAAACGCAAGCTCGAATCGTCGCGGTCACCTCACGCCGAGCTGCGCGCCGCGCTCGAACAGTCCTTGCGCGCGATCGACGAGCTTGCCGCCGGCGTCCCAGCGCCCTCACCGGCAGAACTGGCGTTTATCGAGACCGTCCGCGAAACCCTCGGCGACGAGCGCCGGCTCACCCCGGAAGCCGCTCGGCGGGGCGCCCTGTTGGCGATCGCTTCACAAGCGTGGGACGACGCATTCGACGGCCTGCTCGACTCCGCCGACGTCCGCGAACTCCTCGGTCTGCGGTCCAGGCAGGCAGTCGACGCGCGGCTGAAGGCCCACGCGCTGATTGGGCTCCAGGACCAGGCCGGCCGGTGGCGGTTTCCAGCGTTCCAGTTCGATGGCCCCGCCGTCACGACTCCGCTCGTCGATGCGTACTGGGGCGTGATCGCCGGCCTTGAACCATGGGCCGCGGCGTCGTGGTGCGTGAGCGCCCATGACGATCTCGACGGCCTGTCGCCTCGACAATGGATCGCCGAGCACGGCGATCAAGACCGGTTGAACCTCGTTGTGGATCGCGACGCCGCACGGCTGTCGCAGTGACCGACGCCGCCGCCGCCATTCTCACGCTGCCGACCGCCACGATCGTGGCAGGCACGCCGCTCCCACGCATCCACCGCGAGCACCGTGACGCGTGGCACTTCAGCCGCAGCGGATCCGGGCGCTTCGACCCAGTGGCGGCGTCCGATCCGGCGATCGGCGCGTGTTATCTCGCTGACGACGCCCTTGGCGCCTTCGTCGAGGTCTACCGCCGGATGGGCGCGATCTCTGAGGCTGACCTTGCGACGCGGCGCATCTCCACGCTGTCGCTGAGTCGCGACCTCGTGCTCGTCGACCTGACCGACCGCGCAGCGCTGCTCGCCGGATCCGATACGTCCGCCCTGTCGTCGAGCTGGGACTACCGCGAACCGCAAGCATTCGCATCGGCTGTCGCCGACGCTGGCCGCGACGGCGTCAGATACTTCGCGCGACATGACCCCGCCAAACGGCTGTGCTGCAACGCGATCCTTGCCCGCACGGACGACCAATCGCTGAGCCGGGCGAGCAGCAGCGAGATCTCCGAGCCGCTGCGGCGGGCCGCAGCGACGGCCTTCGGCTACAAGATCCTGCCGGTCCCGTGAGCGGAGCGGCAGAGACCGGTCAGCGGTCGCTGGCGAGCCGCGACCAGACGACGACGTCGGGCCGCTTGCCCTTGCGCGACTCGTAGCTGCGCAGCGTGCCTTCCTCGGTGAAGCCGGCCGCGCGGGCGACCGAGAGCGACGCGGTGTTGTCGGCGTCGATACGCAGCTCGATGCGCTCCAGCGGAAGCGCCGCCAGCGCCCAGTCGGCGATCAGCCGCGCCGCTGCGGGGGCGGCGCCGCGGCCGCGCGCCTGCGGCGCGACCCAGTAGCCGACTTCGGCGCGGGCATCGTCCCAGTCGATGCGCAGCAGCGACGCGCTGCCGAGCAGCTTGCCGCTCGCCGAGCCGCGACCGCCATTCGGGGACCCGCTGCCAGCATCGCTCGCGGACCCGCCGGCGCCGCCACCGCCGGCGCCCGCCTCAGCGATCACGAACCCCAGCTCCTCGCCGCGCGCGGCGGCCTGGTCGAGCCCATGGACGAAGACCCGCAGCTCCGCGAGGGTCTGCCCGTCGGGCACATGCGTGAACGCGAGGATCGCCGGATCCTGGGTCGCTTCCCAGGCCGGCCTCAGATCGGCGTCAGCCCACGGCCGCAGCACGATCCCACCGCCGGCGAGCGGCGGATCCGGATACTGCAGCGGCGGCATGCGCGGGACCGTACCGGCACACGCGCCCAGCCAGCTACCGGCGGTGCAGACGGACCCGCCCGCCGTGGCGCGGGGCGGTGGCCACGCCGCGCCACTTCCAGCGCTCAGCGGGCGCCGTGGTCGGCTCGAGCGTGACGCGCTGCAGCAAGGTGCGCAGGACGACGTCCATCTCCATGTGGGCGAAGGTCGCGCCGATACAGCGCCGCACGCCGCCCCCGAACGGGACCCACGAGTACGTGTCGGGCAGCTTGTCGAGGAAACGCTCGGGCCGGAAGCTGTGCGGGTCCTCGAAGAGGCGCGGATCGAAGTGCATGAGCGCCGCCGCCTGAGCGAGCAACACACCGCGCGGCACGGTGTAACCGCCGATCTCGTAGGGCCGCATGGTGACGCGGCCCGCGAAGAAGATCACCGGCCTCACCCGCTGCACCTCGCGGATCGTCGCGTCGCGGTAGGACTTGCTCTCGCCCGCGTCGATCTCAGCGACGAGCTTGTCGAGCTTGTCCGGGTTGCGGGTCAGCCGTTCGACGGCCCAGCTCAGCTGGTGGGCCGTCGTCTCGTGGCCGGCGGCGAGCATCGTGACGAGCTGGTCGCGGATCTCCGCGTTCGTCATCAGCGAGCCGTCGGTGTGGGTCGCCTGCACGAGCGACGCCAGGATGTCGGGCCGGTCCTCGAGCTGCGGGTCGGCTTTGGCCTTCGCGATCAACCGGTCGAGGATCTCGTCGATCCGGGCCCGCAGCCGCAGGAAGCGCCCCCACGGGCTGAACGGTCCGAGGTCGTGGTGGAGCTGCGGGAACGACGCGAGCCGCGACCCCTGCTCGGTCCACGGGGGAAGCAGCTGCTCGAGCTCGTCGAAGTCGCGGCCGGTCGCGCCGAAGACCGCGCGCAGGATCGCCCGCAGCGTGATGGTCTGCATCGCGTCGCTGATGGCGAACTCGCGGCCCTGCGGAAACTGGTCGATCTGCTCGATCGCGATCTCTTCGATCGTCGACTCGTAGGCCTTCATCCGCTGGCCCTTGAACGGCGGCAGCAGGAGTTTGCGCTGCTCCAGGTGCAGGTCCTCGTCGATGCCGAGCAGCGAGTTCGACCCGAGGATCCACCTGAGCGGGCTCTGGTCGCCGGCGTGGAGCACCTTCGGGTCGGCCTTGAAGACCTGCTTGGCGAGGTCCGGATTGGCGACGATCACCATCCGCCGGTAACCGGCGATGTTGAGCGTGAAGAGGTCGCCGTACTTCGCGCGGTGCCGGGCGAGGTACTCGCGCTGGCGCAGGACGATGCCGAGCGTCTGCCAGGCCAGCGGCGAGGTCGGTCCCGGCGGATAGCGGGTCGGATCAGCGTTGCCGGCCTCGGCGGTTGGCGCCACCGGCGGCGGGGCGACGGCGCTCATGACGCGGCGCCGGTCGGCTCAGCGTCGGCTTGGGCCTCTGGCGCGGCGCTGCCCATGGCGGCGGCGTCGGCCTCAGCCGCGTGCGCGGCGATCATCGCGGCGATGCGGCCCCGCACCGGCAGCGGCAGGTCGTGCCCCATGCCGGGGATGGTCTCCAGCCGGGCGCCCGGGATCGCCTTCGCGGTCGCGGCGCCGCCCGTCGCGTTGACCATCCGGTCGTCGTCGCCGTGGATCACGAGCGTCGGCGCCGTGATCGTCGCCACCTCGCGGGTCCGGCTGCCCGACTTCATGATCGCGGCGATCTGGCGGGCCGGGCCCTCTGGGTCGTGCGCGCGGTCGAAGGCGCGCTCGCCCTGCAGGCGCGTGAAGGCCTCGTCGAACGGGTAGCCGCGCGAGCCGACATGCCGGAACATCGCGACGTGACGGTCGACAGCGGCCTTGCGCGAGCGGGCTGGCCGCTGCGCGAGCCGCAACCAAGTCGAGCGCGCGGGCTGGCCGACCTTGCCGGAGCCGGTCGTCGACATGATCGACGTGAGGCTGCGGACCTTGCCCGCGTGGCGAGCCGCGAGCGTCTGGGCGATCATCCCACCCATCGACAGCCCGACGACGTGCACCGGGCCGACGCCGAGCTCGTCGATCAGGTTGGCGGTGTCCTGCGTCATGTCGCCGAGGTCGTACTGGCGCGCGTCGAACCGGCGCCGCACGAACTGCACTGGGCTGGGCGCGGGCACGTCAACCCGCGACGAGAGGCCGATGTCGCGGTTGTCGAACCGGATGACGTGGAACTGCTCGGCAAGCGGCTCGACGAGCTCATCGGGCCAGGCGATGTGCTGCATCGCGAGGCCGTGGATCAGCAGCAAGGGCGGGGCGCTCGGATCGCCGGCGGTCTGGACGCACAGCTCGATACCGCGGCCGACGTCGACCATCCGCTCGGCGGCTTGCTCCGAAGTGTCCGTGCTCATCGCTGCTCCTTGCCCAAACAGACGCTCGGTACATCGACGTACCGAGCATGCGGTACGACACTGTACCGGCTGCGGCGGAGCCGTCAACCCCGCTGGACGAGCGGCACGGCTCCGGCCTCACCACCGAACGCTGGCGCTGAACCCGGAGCGCTGGACAGCCCACGCGCCTCAGCTGGGCGGATCAGCCCGGCGTCAGCCCGCCGGATCGGCAGGCGGCGCGACGATCTCGGCGAGCACCGAGCCCTCGCCCGCCAGCAGCTCCAGCAGGATCCGCTGGACGACCTCGAGCACGTCGGCCTCGGGCGCGACACTCGCCGCGAAGCCCGAGAGGTACAGCAGGTTCTTGAAGAAGAGGACGAGCTCCTTCGGCATCCGGAAGCCGTTGCTCGCGAGGACGACGATCAGCTTGCCGAGCGTCAGGCCGAGCTCCTCGAAGGTGACGGCGCCGGCCTCGCGGGCATCGATCGCGTCCATCTCGGCCTGCAGGTCCTTGACCATCTTGGCCACGTCGGCGTCCGGGTCGATCGCGCCGAAGGTCTTCATCGCCTCCACCTGCGCCGCCGCATCGCTCGCGGCGAAGGCCGCCAGGAACTGGACCAGGCCCGCGCGCTGGGCTGCGTCGAGGCGCCCGGCGATGCCGAAGTCGACGAGCGAAAACGCGTCCTTGTCGACGTCGATGAGGACGTTGCCCGCATGCAGGTCGCCATGGAACATCCCGTAGAGCAGCGTCGCTTCGAGCACGCCCTTGATACCCCGGTAGAAGAGGTCGTCGCCGTCGACCGGCGCCTCGGCCGGCAGCTTGGCGTAGGACACGCCCGGCAGGAACTCCATCACGAGCACGCGCGAGGTGACCATGCCTGGGATCGGCCGCGGCGCGAACATCGTGTCGGCGCCGAGGTCTTCGAGCACGGCGCTCGACTCGACGAGGTTGGCCGCCTCCAAGCGGAAGTCGAGCTCCTGCAGGGCGAGCTGCGCGAACAGCTCGACGAAGCCGCGCACGTTCGCCGAGCGCGCCGCGGGGTGCAGCCGTTCGGCGGCCGCCGCGGCGATCGCGAGCGTTTCGATATCAGCGCGGAACTTCGCCCGCAGACGCGGGCGGCGGACCTTCACGACGACCTCGGTGCCGTCGTCGAGGCGTCCGCGGTGCACCTGGCCGATCGAGCCTGCGGCGAGCGGTTCGTCGTCGAGCCACACCAGGCGGGCGCGGGCCTGCGCGCTGAGCTCGTGGTCGATCACCTTCTGCGCGACGCCCGGCCGCAGCGGCGGCGCTTCGTCGCGGCACCACGCGAACGCCTGCACCCATTCTTCGGGCAGCAGGCCGTGCGCCGTCGCGATGAACTGGCCGAGCTTGATGTAGGCCGGGCCGCCGGCCCGCACGAGCTTCTCGACGCGGTCGAGCGTGTCCTGCGAGGAGCTCGGGGGCGCGATCCGCAGGCCGAGTGCGGCGGCCGCGGCCGCGAGCAGCGCGAACGGCGCATCGGGCGCTGCCGTCGAGAACATCCGCCAGCCCGTCGAGGCGAGCGAGGCGACCGTGTCATGCCAGATCCGCGGCGTCGCGAGGTCGCGGGCATCGCGGGCGACGGTGCGGCGCTGGCCGACCGCGTCGGCGCTCCAGCGCAGCGCCTGCTCGGTCAGACCGGGGATCTCGGCGAGCCGCTGCGACTGCGTGATGAGCACGTCGGGGCGCGGCAGCGGCGGCGGAGTCTGGCCCTTGGGACGGGGAGCAGCGTCAACCATTGGCGGAGGATGGCACACGAACCTACACAGGTGTAAGTACGTGCGTCACGGTACGGCGCGATACCCCCTCCGGGCGCGCAAGCGGTGCTCCGCGGCGGCTCCCCACCGTGGCAGGACAGCCCTGATCGGCTGCGCCGGTACCCTCACGCCCATGGACACGATCCCGATCCGCGGCGACATGATCCGCCTCGGCCAGCTCCTCAAGCTGACCGGCATCGCCGAGGACGGCGCGCACGCAAAGGACATCCTCCACGAGGGCGTCGTGCGCGTGAACGGCGAGCGCGAAGACCGCCGCGGCCGCCAGATCCGCCCCGGCGACGAGATCAACGTCGACGGGCAGAAGTTCACCGTCAGCGGCGGCTAGTCGGCGCAGCGCACCTGCGCCGCGCTGACGGCGGCCGAACCCTCAGCCGCCAGCGGCGGCGCGGCGCTCGCGCTGGTAGGCGAGCCCGTCGAGGAGCAGCTGCACGCCGGCGTCGATGACGCGCGCGTACTCATCGTCGTTCGGGACAGCCAGATGCGGCATGCGGTAGCGCTGCACGGCGATGCCCCAGACACCGCACCAGCCCCAGCGGAGCACGTCGACGGGGGCGGTATCGGAGCCGTCGGCGACCGGGCCGAGCATCTTGAACACCTCGCCGAGCGCCTGCACGTGGTAGCTCAGGTGCCGCTGGACCTCCGGGTCCGACGTGTCGAGGTCTTCAAACGACGTGAACATCATCAGCCGCGAGAGCTTGGGCTCCTTCACGAAGAACGACGCGAACGCGACGAGCGCGTTGGCGACCCGCTCGCGGTCGTCGCCCGGAGCCGCGTAGGCCGGCTCCATGTAGTCCTTGACGAGCACAGAGTTGCCGCGGTCGTAGACCGCGATCAGCAGCATCTGCTTGCTGGGGAACGAGAGGTAGAGCTGCGCGATCGAGGTGCCCGCACGCTCAGCGACAGCCTTCATCGTCGTCTGCTCGTAGCCGATCTCCACGAAGCAGTCGAGCGCGGCATCGATCAGCTGCTCGCGATTCGGATGTTCCCCCCGCGGACGACCTCGCACGCGCCGAAGGATGCCAAAATTGCGAGCATCGGCAAGGGCGGCGGCCTGACCAGGCTGGTCAGCTGCGCGACGGACCGCGTCGCGCAGCCGAAGACCGTCTTAACGGACGCTGATGAGGTCGACCACGAAGACGAGGGTCTCGTCCGGGCCGATGACGCCGCCGGCGCCGCGCTTGCCGTAGCCGAGGTTCGGCGGGATGGTGATCTTGCGGCGGCCGCCGACCTTCATGCCGTCGACGCCCTGGTCCCAGCCCTGGATGACCTGGCCCTTGCCGAGGCCGAACTTGAAGGTCTGGCCGCGGCCCCAAGAGGCGTCGAACTCTTTGCCGTTGCTCCACGACTTGCCGACGTAGTGGACCTCGACGGTGTGGCCCGGGATGGCCTCGTCGCCATCGCCGACGACGAGATCGTCGATCTCGAGCTGGTACGACGGATCGCCCTCGGGGATCTCGAACTCAGGCTTCTCGCTGGTGCTCATGGCGCCGATCCTAGACCGCCGCCGGGCGCCGGCCTCGCGCCGCGCCGGTCGCCGGCGCTCAGCGCTTGAACGGCGTCGGCGTCGGGTCGGGCTCGATGCCGTCCGGGCCGGTCGCGCGCACATGCACGACGTACTTGCCCTTGGGCAGCTCCTTCTTGAGCTTCAGGCTCCACGTGGCCTGGCCCTTGGCGACGAGCGCGAACGACGCCGCGCAGGTGCCCGCGGGCTTGACCTTCGCCGTCTTGACCCACTTCTGCTTGGCGGAGAGCGCCTCGCACTTCTTGCCGCGCTTGCGGGTGATCGAGATGAGGACGTTCTGCACGGCCCCGGTCGCGGTGCCCGAGATCTCCTTGCGCGAGCCCTTGGGCATCAGTTTGAGGATCTTGGTATCCGGCAGGACCTTCGCCGTGGTGCCACCGCCGCCACCGCCACCCGGCTTCGGGCAGGTGGTCACCTGGCAGAGCGTGCCCATCGCGACTGCGGCCACGTGTCCGGGGTTCGTTCCAGCAGCCACCTCGTAGGCGCCGAGGTCGCGGCGGACGTCGCCGTCGCCATCGCCGTCGGCCAGCCGTGGAGCGCCCGCCGCATCGACGGCGCTGGCTGAGGGGTCCAGCGGGCCGGGTGTCCCGTTGTCGACGAGCACCGAGCCGGCGACGGGGCGCAGGTCGCCCGCGGCGAGGTCGGCGAGCTGCTGGCCGGGATGGCCGGCGAGGTCGACGTTGCCGCCGTCGTCATGCAGCTTGGTGTAGCCCGGACCCTGCAGGATCCACTCCGGCGACCAGATGTTCGTGCTGCGGTACGCCGAGCGGGAGACGTGCATCTGCGTGCCCGTCTTGAAGCCGCCGAGCTCGATGTCGAACGAGCCTGCCTCGGTGTCGCGGCCTCCGAAGAACGCCGAGTCGACCGCGTTGATGGTGAGCGGCGTGACGCCCTGCTGCTGGACGCTGAAGGCGCGGCCGCCGCGGTGCGGGGCGTTCGCGGTCACGTGCCGCAGGTCGACGACCGTCGCCGACGCAGCCGAGTCGTAGCCGTAGACGTTCACGCCGTTCGCCGACGCGTTCGGCTCATCGCGCTTGAACGCGGACGCGGCCACGTTCTCCAGGGTCACATGCGGCACCGGCGTGGCGATCCCGACCCCAAAGGTCCCGCCCTTGAGCTGGGCGCCGCGCACGGTCACCTCGCGGTTGCCGGGCCGGATGTTCACGGCGTAGCCCGAGGTGACCGTCACGTTCTCGATGAGCGTCGGCACGTTCGCCGGGTCAGCCGCGTTGGAGGGCGAGAGGCTGATGCCGTAGTCGGCGTACTGCGGGTGCAGCGGCATCGTCACGACCGCGTCGCGGACGGTGCCGCCCCGCCGGAGGATGATGCCGATGTCGCTCGCCGACGTCTCGACGCCGGCGCCCGTGACCTCGACCCGCTCGGCCTTGGTGTTGGCCCCGCTGAGGTCGATGCCCAAGACGGACTTGTCGTCGATCTGCACCGAGAGGTCGGAGACGCTGGAGTCGGCCCGGCTGAGCGTGAGCGCGGCCGAGCCTGCCGTCTGCAGGATCGTCTTGCCGCGGCCCGCGCCGACCACGTCGACGGCGGCCATGTCGCCGAAGTACATCGCGGCGCCCGTGAACGTGCCCTCGCCGATCTCGATGCGGTCGGCGCCGGCGGAGCTGTTGGCCTCGGCCGCGGCGGCGTTGACGGTGGCGACGACTTTGCCGACGCATCCAGGCTTGCTGACGCAGATCGTCTTGGCGGCCCCAGAAGCGGGCAGGACGGCGCAGGCCAGCAGGGCCGTCGCGAGGGCGGAGGACAGATGGGCGGGACGCATGACGACCGCCATCTTCACCAACTGAGACGCCGACGACCAAATCGAGCCTCCGGCGGAGATACCACCGGTATCGCTTCTCCGCCGGAGCTTCGCGAACTTCCGTGATCCGCGGTCGCCCGACAACCGTGAACGACGGGAGTTCACCAGCGCCAAAGGTGGACGTCTGATCGATCCCGCCCCACCCGCAGGGCACGCGATGGCGCCTGAACCCTGGATTGCACCGGTTCTCGGCATGGAAACGCTCCTCCGATCGGCCCCGGCCGCGCGCCCACTCATGCCGAAATGCGCTCAAGCGCGCCTTACCGAACACCGAACAAGTGGTCAGACCACGTCAGTGGTTTCTAGGCTTACGGAGTCCGCCGGGGGGCGGTGCCATCGGATGCCTTCCAGTCCCACGGTCAAGGGACACACGCGCGAAGGGCGGCCCGGGACAGGCCGCCCTTCGTCGTTCTGCGACGGCTCACCGGCCGAGCGGCGCAGGGCCGCCGAGCCGGGCCGCGCTGCTCAGCGCCTGAACTTGCGGACGGTGTCGATCCGCAGGCCTTCGATCCCCGTCACGAACTTCGTGTCGAGCGTGATGCGCGCGGTCGGGTGCGCCTTGAGGTAGCGGCGGCCGGCCTCGCTGACCTTGATGACGACCTGCACAGCGCCCGCGCCGGTGGCCTTCACCGTCGCAGTGCCGAGCGTCCGGCTGACCGAGCGCTTCTTCTTGCCCTTGCCCACCGAGTACGTGAGCCGGGCGCGGTACGTGAACGTGCCCGCCTCGACGGCCGACTCCGTGAACCGCAGCGACTTGCCCGTGTACTTGACCTTGCCGGGCTTCTTCAGCAGGGCCGCTCGGACGGCCGATGCCGCCACCGGGTCCTTCGCCGCAGCGGGCGGCGCGACGACCACTGGAGGCGCGGCGGGCGAGTCGACCTGCTCGACCACGTCCCGGGCGAGCGTGTAGCCGGCCGGCAGCACCTTAGCCGCCGGCCTCTTCGCGAGCCCGCCCACCGAACCAGGAGCGTCGAGCACCGGGACGCGGAGCTGCAGGTTCGCGACGCCGACCGGGTTCTGCCCGGTCGACGGCCGGACGTAGGGCGCGTCGCGGCCCAGCAGCTCGAGCTTGAGCACGTGGCCCGCTGCGACGGCGTACGCCTGCGGGTAGAGCTGGAACACCTGGCGGCCCGTGCCGACGCCCGTCGGGCGGTAGACGCCGCGAGCGATCAGCTTCTCGGTGCCCGCCGACGGGTTCACATCGTAGAGGCGGCTGATCACCGCGTCGTTTGCGCCGGTGACGCTCAGGTCGGCGATCACCGTCGCCGCACCCGCCAGCGTGTAACCGCCTGACGGAGCCTCAGGCGTGCGGAGGACGGCTGCGCCTGCCGTGTCGGCCGACGGCGACTCGGTGCAGACCGTCGTCGCGGCGCTCGTCTGGAAGTCGACGGCCGGCGTCGTCGTCGGAGCCACCGTCTGCGCGGTTTCGGCGTCGACGCGGATCTCGCCGGGCGCCAGCGATGCCCAGTTCTTGGCGGAGTACGTCGCGCCCGCCGTGGGCGCCGTGCCGTTGCAGGCGCTCGTCGTCACCGAGACGCCGCCGCCGGCGCTCGATGGCTTGGGCGCCAACGCGCTGCGCTTGACGAAGTAGTCCATCCACTCGTATTCAGCGGCGTACAGGTTCACCGCGTCGGTGGCCTGCGGAAGCCCGCCGCTGCGTGGCGAGTGGCCGATGCTCAGGTGGTACATCGAGATCGGCGCGTCGGGATGCTGGGCGCGGACCTTGTTGTAGTACCGGACGGCCTCGTCGACCGGGAAGAGGTCGTCGTTCCAGCCGTTCACCAGCAGCGCCGGGGCGGGAGCGACCGAGCTGTCGGTGCCCATCGCGCCGTGGCTGGGGAACTCCGCGATCTGCGCGTCGACCGCAGGGTTGCCGTCGTACGGGCCGCCCGTGCTGTTGACGGTGTTCCACGCGGTGATGTCGGCCTTCGCATCAGCGCCGGGCGTGGCGTACCAGCCAGCTTGCGCGCCGCCGAGGTACAGCTGCTGGTTGAACAGCTGCTTCTGGATGCCGAAGCGCCGGTCGCCCTTGGGGCCGGTGTACGAGTTGTTCGACGCGTAGTCGAGCGTGGAGCCGTTGGGCATCAGCGAGCTGACGAGATCGGTCCAGCCGTATTCGGGCACGGTCGCCGAGATCTGCATCGCCTTGCCCTGCGGGCTGGTCCAGGGCTGCAGCGTCCGGTCCGGGAGCTGGATGCGGTTCTTGAGCGCGCCAAGCTGCACCGACATGCCGCCGCCGTAGCTGCCGCCCGTGGCGCCGATGCGGGCCGGGTCGATGACGCCCTCGTCGGCGAGCTGGCCGAGCAGGTGCTGCGCGTCGCGCACCTCGTAGGCGTTGCTCATCAGGTGGATGTAGCCGTTGGCGCAGGCCGGCGGCTTGACCGGGACGAGCGCGCCGCACGACGCCCAGAAGCCGCGGTCGGTGATCGAGAAGACGGCGTACCCCTGGGCGACCCAGCGCTGCGCGGCATCGGTGCTCGCCGGCGTCTGCGACCCGATGATCTTCGACCCGCCGTAGCCATGGAAGACGCCGATCACGGGGAAGTTGCCGTCCGGGCCCGAAGCGGGCTTCGGGGGCAGGATCACCGACACGTCGATCGGCGTGCCGTCCCAGCTCGGGACCGTGGTCGGCACCGTCGGCGGCGTCGGCGAGGGCTGGCCGGTGTACGCGCCCTGGCAGTAGCGCTCGCCGGCGATGCCGGCTGCAGCCTGGGTCGCGCACGCCACGGGAGCAGGCGCCCCCGTGAAGACCTGCGTGATCCCAGGGTCGGCGGCATGCGCGGAGGGCGCCAGCGCCAGTCCGAGAGCGACGGCCCCGGCGGCCACAAATGGCTTCTTCACAACTTCTCCTGCCCTCGCTCCGGCGGGCTCCGGAGGCTCCGGACAGCAGGGACCGCGGGTGTGACGGGCAACACAATGCTTACCGAACAACGGTGTCCGCTCTTCGGAAGTCTGGCTATCTGTCCAGCAACCTGGCCGGTCCGGATCTACCGAGTGGAAACAGGCCACGAGCAGGAGGAACGCCGATACGGAGCGTCGACCGCTTGACAGGTGAATCCGGATTCACAAGGATGTGAATCCCGGTTCGCGCGCGCGCCTTCCCCCGCCGCACCTCCGCACGGCCGCCCGCTACCCACTCTCCTGAGATCCGCCGTGAGCACACCGATCACTGACGACACCGACGTCCTCCACGCGCTGCCGCGCTCGGTCACGAACCAGGCGCCGCCGCTGCGGCCGATCGACCTCTTCCAAGCCGACCTGCCGCTGCGCGAGGCGCTCGAGCGGGAAGGCGGCAGCTGGGGCACCGCGCTCGTCGCCGACACCGGGGCCGCCGCTGGCACCGAACTGTGGTGGGAGCACACCCGGCGGGCTGACCGCAACGAGCCGGTGCTGCGCCCGTACGACCGGCACGGCAACCGCGTCGACGAGGTCGAGCTCGACCCGTCCTGGTACTGGCTGCTGCACGACGGGATCCGGCGCGGCCTGCACTCGCTGCCGTGGACGGACACCCGCCCGGGTGCGCACGCGGTCCGCGCCGCCAACGTCTTGATGTTCGGCGCCAACAACCTCGGCGTCTCGTGCCCCATCTCGATGACGTACGCCGTCGTGCCTGCGCTGCGCGACGGGTCCGCGGAGTTGTCGGCCGAGTGGGAGGCGCGGCTGACGTCGACCGACCCAGCGGCCGCCGCCATCGCCGGGATGGCGATGACCGAGCGCCAGGGCGGCTCCGACGTGCGCGCGAACCTCACGCGCGCCGTCCCAGCTGGCGATGGCGAGTGGGAGCTGTGGGGCCACAAGTGGTTCTGCTCGTACCCGCCGTGCGACGTCTTCCTCGTGCTGGCGCAGACGACGGGCGACGGTGGCGCGCCCTCCTGCTTCCTCGTCGAGCGCGGGCCCGGCATGGAGTTCCAGCGCCTCAAGGAGAAGCTCGGCACCCGGTCGCTGCCGTCGGCCGAGGTCGAGTTCCGCGGCATCCGCGCGCGCCTTGTCGGCGAGGAGGGCCGCGGCGTGCCGGCGATCGTGCGGATGGTCAACCACACGCGCCTGGACTGCCTGATCGGCGGCGCGGGCGCGATGCGGCAGGGCGTGCTGGAGGCCGTCCACCACGCGCGGCACCGGTCGGCGTTCGGCGCGCGCCTGGTCGACCAGCCCGCGATGGCCAACGTGCTCGCTGACCTCGCGCTCGAGTCCGAAGCAGCGACCGCCACGGCGCTGCGGGTCGCCCGCGCCTACGACGACGACACGCCCGACTTCCGCCGCCTCGCGACCGCCGTTGAGAAGTACTGGGTGTGCAAGCGCGCCGCGGCGCACGCGGCCGAGTCGCTGGAGTGCCTCGGCGGCAACGGCTACGTCGAGGAGTCCGGGATGCCCCAGCTGTTCCGCGACGCCCCGCTCTGCGGCATCTGGGAGGGCTCGGGCAACGTCGCCGCGCTCGACGTGCTCCGCGCGATCGAGAAGGAGCCCGCGACGCTCCCGGCCTACCTGGCGGAGTGTGAGCTCGCCGCCGGTGGCAACGCCCATCTCGACGCGCATCTCAGCAAGGTCCGCGAGCACGTCGGCCGTCTCGCCGGCGGCGGCCGCGACGCCGCGGCCCAGTGGGCGGCGCAGTTCGGCGCCCGCACGCTGGTCGAAGACCTGGCCGTCGCGCTGCAAGCCAGCCTGCTCGTCCGCCACGCGCCCGCCGCCGTGTCGGACGCGTTC